>CAZQUA010000206.1:0-3879 GCA_964596455.1 uncultured Isosphaeraceae bacterium | reverse complement strand
GAGTGCATCTGCTCCTTCTCGAAGGAGTCGCCGGCGGTGTCGACGATGATGGCGCTCATGCGGCGGGCGTCGCCCTCGGCGCCCTCGGGGAACGCGAAGACGATCACCGCGTCGGCGATCGATCCGTTCGAGATCAGGTACTTGACGCCGTTCATCACGAGCTTGTCGCCCTCGCGGCGGTAGGTCGTGGTGCCCTCGAGCGGGTTCGAACCGGCCTCCGGCTCGGTGAGGCCGAAGGCGAGGATCAGGTCGCCCGCCGCGGAGCTCGGCAGGTACCGCTGCTTCTGGTCCTCGGTGCCGTACTTGAGGATCGGGTACTGGCCGATCGAGCTCTGCCCGCTGAAGAAGGTCCGCGGGCCGGAGCCCTCGCGGTTGATGCGGGCGAGCATGCGGGCGTAGGTGAGGCTGTCGGCGCCGCGTCCGCCGTACCGCTTGGGGACGGGCATGCCGCAGATGCCGTGCTTCTTGGCCAGCTCGGCGATCGCCGGATTGAACTCCCGCTCGAGGTAGCGGATCTCCTCGATCGGCCGGAGCTCCTCGCAGTAGGCCTCGACGTCGGCGATGAGGGCCTCGCGTTCGGCTTCGGTGAAGGTCTCGGAGGCGGCGGCAGGGACGGCGGCAAGGGTCTGAGGTGTCATAGGCAGGGATCCTAGGGCGGCACGGACCTTCCGGAGGAGCCGACGGTTCGTCTTTCGGACCAAACCGGAGTCGATCATTTGCCAGGGCGGCGATTCCCGGACCTCGCCCGCTTCCGGCAGCCCCGCTCCCGGCGGCGGTCAGCCGTAGCCGAGGCGTTCGAGATCCTCTTCGCCGAGGCCGAAGTGGTGCCCGATCTCGTGCAGCAGGGTCGTCCGGATCTCCTCCTCGACCTGATCCACGCCCCCCCACGCTTCGCCCTCCTCGTCCCACCACCGCCGCCATCCCCCTGCCGCCTCGACGATGCCGACCCGATAGAGCGAGATCGTCTCGACGCTGCCGCCGGGGTCGCTGACGCTGCGTTCGGTGAGGGGGACGCCGCTGTGGAGACCGCAGAGGTCGGCGGGGTCCTCGACCCCGAACTCCGCCATCACCTCCGGCGGCGGCACGTCGTCGACCACCACCGGGGCCTCGTCGAGCAGGCTGCGGAGGCCCTCGGGCAAGGCGGCGATCACCCGCTCGAGGATCCGGTCGAATCGGTCCCGCTCCGCCCGCGTCATGGCTCCATGGCCCCGACGAGCGACCCGATCGACTCGACCCCCTGCGAAGCCGCCCAGCGGTCGAGGCCTCGCACCACTCGCCGGGGAATCCGCGGATCGACGAAGAGGCCGGTGCCGATCCCCACCGCGGTGGCGCCGGCGAGGATGAACTCCGCCGCGGACTCCCAGTCGAGCACGCCGCCGAGGCCGACGATCGGCACCTTGGCCGGGCCGGCCACCCGCTCGTGGACCTCGCGGACGAACCGCACCGCCAAGGGATGGATCGCCACGCCGCTCAGGCCGCCCCCGCCCGCGGAGAGCCGCGGCCGGCGGCTCCGGACGTCGATCGAGAGCGCCGGCCAGGTGTTCGCGACGGTGAGGCCGTCGGCGCCGGCCTCGACTGCGGCGGCGGCGATGCCGAGGCGATCCGGCGCATCCGGGGCCAGCTTCACGAGCATGCGGGTGGTCCGCAGGACCGGGCGAAGCGCCGCAAGCAGCGATCGCAGCGACGCCGCGTCGTGCCCGAAATGCCGGCCGTCGGCGGTGTTGGGGCAGGAGACGTTGATCTCCACGATCGGCAGCTCCGGACGCGTCTCGAACGCCTCCGCCACCGCGAGGTAGTCGCCGATCCCATGCCCGGCGATCGAGCCGATCGCCACCGTGGGCAACGCCGCCAGTTGCGGGCACTTCTCGGCGAGGAACCGATCGAGGCCGAGGTTGGCGAGGCCGATCGCATTCATCATGCCTCCGGGCACGTCGACGATCCGCCAAGGCGGGTGCCCCTCGCGGGACTCGCGGGTGATCGACTTGGTGGTGACCGCGCCGATCGAGCGGGGATCCGCGAAGTCCGCCACCTCCGGCCCGTAGCCGCAGGTGCCCGCCGCGAGCACCACGGGATTGGCAAGCTCGACGCCGGCGAGCATCGTGCGGAGGCGGCGATCGCGGTGGGTACTCGGGGCGGCGGGCATGGCGAGAGGCCGTCGGCATCTCCGACGGGCGGCTCTATCATCGCATTCCACGCGAACCGCGTGCAATCGCGGACCGACTGCAGGGTCCGCGCCGCCGCCACCTCCGCGAGACCTTCCCATGACCACCCCCACCGACCTCGACCGCCGCATCGCCCAGTTCGAGAAGATGGCTTCGGCGGACCCCGACAACGACATGGCCCACTTCTCGCTCGGCAACGCCTATCTGCAGGCCGGACGGGCGGCGGAGGCGGCGGCGAGCTTCGAGAAGTGCCTCGCCGCGAACCCCGAGATGAGCAAGGCCTACCAGCTCTGCGGGCAGGCGATGATCGAGGCGGGATGGGCCGACAAGGCCGTCGCGACCCTCTCGACCGGCTACGAGGTGGCGGCCCGCAAGGGCGACCGCATGCCCCAGGAGGCGATCGCCGGCCTGCTCGCCTCGATCGGCCGCGAACCGCCGAAGCTCGCCGCCGAAGTCGAGGCGGCCGCGGCGAAGCTCCGCGAGGGCGGGACCTTCATCTGCGGGCGGACCGGCCGGCCCGGCCACCAGCTTCCTCGCCCCCCCTTCCGCGGCCGGCTCGGCCAGTGGATCTTCGAGAACATCTCCGACGAGACCTGGGAGGCCTGGATCCGGCAGGGCACGAAGGTGATCAACGAGCTGCGGCTCGATCTTTCCCGCGAGGCGGACGCGGCGACCTACGACCGGCACATGCACGAGTACCTCGGCGTCGACGAGGATCTGCTGAAGTCGCTCGCCGCCCCGGCCGCCACCACCGCCTGACCGCCGCGGGCGTCCGGCCCGTCCTACCGAAGCAGGCCCCGCCGCCGCAGCACCCCCAGCAGCACCTCCTCGGTCGGGGTGTCGCTGCGGATCGCCGCGAGGCCGATGCCGCGGCGGCGGCACGCGGCGCGGAGCGACGCGGCATGGGCGTCGAGGCGGTCGCGGTAGGCCCGCAGCAATCCCGGCGAGACCGTCGCCTCGCGGATCCCGCCGCTCTCGCTGTCCACCAGCTGCAGATCGCCCTCGAAGCCGTGGGCCGCGGGATCGAGCTCCTCCGGCGCGAGGATCTGCAGCGCGAAGAGGTCGTAGCCCCGCCCGGCCGCGTAGGCGAGGCCCTTCTCGGCGCCCTCCGGCACGAGGAAGTCCGACAGCACCACCATCACGCCGCGTCCCTCGCGGGCGAGGGAGATCGATCGCATCGCCTCGGTGAAGTCGGCGGCGCCCGTCGCCTCGCGGGCGAGCAGCCATTGGCCGAGTTCGGCGAGGCGGCGACGCCCCCGCAGTCCGGCGAGCCGGGAACGGCCCTCGCCGCCGAAGGCGATCGCGGTGACGCGGTTGCGGTTCACCATGCCGAGATAGCCCAACGCCATGGCGAGACGCTGCGCCGCGAGCAGTTTGGAGGGCTGCCCGAAGGCCATCGATGCGGTGGTGTCGAGCACGAGCAGCAGCGAGAGGTCCTCCTCCTCGAGGAAGATCTTCATGACGAGGCGGTCGAGGCGGCCGTAGATGTTCCAGTCGACGAAGCGAAGGTCGTCGCCGCTCGCGTAGGGACGGAAGTCCTCGAACTCGACGCTGCGGCCCCGCCGCTTGGAGTGCCGCTCGCCCTGCAGCTTGCCGGAGAAGATCCTCCGGCTGACGAGGTCGAGGCGGTCGAGCTTCGCCATCAGCGAACTGTCGAGCAGCTGATCGATGCGGGTGGGGCGGGCGTCGCTCATCGCCCCGCAGCGTAGGCGGACGG
>CAZQUA010000205.1:0-3897 GCA_964596455.1 uncultured Isosphaeraceae bacterium | reverse complement strand
CAGACCGGCAGGATTCTGCCACCGGCAGATTCCGACCACCGGCAACGAACGGCCAGTCAGACCGGCAATAAACGGCCAGTCAGAGCGGCAGAATCCTGCCAGTGGAATACTTCAGATCCTCTTCAGAACCCTACAAGGGTTTCTGAAGAGGAGATGAGGGAAGCGACGCGGCGGGCGACCCCGGAGGGGGCCGCCGCCAGCGTCGAGGTGATGGCCGCGGCAGCGGTCGCCGACGCCGATCCGGTCGCGGTACTGCGGAGTCTGCTCGTCGGGGCGGGCGTCTTCCCGCGAATCGCCGACACCCTGCTCGAGTCGCCGGCGGTGCTGGGCATGACGCCGGCGGCGATGGCCGCGGAGATCGCGGCGGCGTCGGCGGTCGCGGCGGGGGGGCCGGCGGGCGGCCTGCTCGTCAATCGGCTCCGCAGGATGGCCCCCAAGGGCCTGCTGTCGGGCAAGGGGCGAGGAGTCGATCGAGCGGCCCGAACGCAGCAGACGCGATCCAGCGGCCCGGAGCGGGGCCGTAGCGGCTCCGATGCCGAGGCCGGTCTCGATTGGCGGGTGCCGAAGCACTTCGACCTATCCGGGGCGGTGCCGTTCCTGTCGTACCTCGATCGTCGCGACGGGTCGCTGTCCGGCAAGGGGGGGAAGTGCTTCGAGGGGGTGCGCATCCGTCCGGGCGACAAGATCCGCGGCCACGTCGAGCAGGTCGTCGAGGCGGTGCGGAAGGGCGTGATCGACCGCGACCAACTCGTCGAGGATCTGGCCGAGACGCGGGAGGTTTGCGCCAAGCCGGGCCAAGAGATCGCTGACGAAGACTTCGTCGCCATCAGGCTGGTCGAACTCGCCCGCGCGGAACTCGACGAGCCCGTCGCCACCGCCGAGGAGCGGGCCGCGATCCGCGAGGCGATGGAATGGAAGCAGGCCCTCGACCAGGCGATGCAGGAGAAGACGCCGCAAGACATCGAGCCGTTCAGGGTCTGGTCGGCGATGAACGACGGCCGGCGGCTGGAGATCGAGGTCAAGCCGGGCGAAGCGATCGGCCAGCCGGTACGCATGATCGCGGTTTGGCTGCGGCAAGACCCGGCCCTTCGCGTGTCTCTTCAGGATCACCGTCGCGACCTTCGCCACCCTGATCGAGAGTTGAGCGAGCAGCAGGCGGCGGTGGGCGAGCGAGTGCTCGATCTGGTCGCCGCGACGCTGCTCGACAAGCCGCCGGCCCGGCGGGCGACGCCCGAGGAGCAGGCCGCGGAGAGGGCCCGAGCCGCACGCGAGCGGCAGCGGGCCGCGGCCCTCGACGAGAAGACGCCGAGCGACATGAAGCCGTTCCGACTCTGGACAATGACCGCCGAAATCGGGTTCCGCGTGGTTGTGATCGAGGTCAAGCCGTTCCAACGGGTCGGCGTGTTCGTCGATCAGATCGTCGAGGCGGTGCGGAAGGGCATCGGCACCCGCGAGAGGGCGGTCGAGGCGCGCGAGCGGATCGAACTCGCGGGGAAGATGCCGGCAGACCAGAAGCGGGTCGGGCTCGCCATCCTCGATCTGGCCCTCGAGATCCTGGACGAGCCGCCGGCGGCACCCGAGGCGGAAGCGGTCGAGGCCGCGGTCGCGCCACAACGCCCGGAGAGGCCCGCTGAGCCGCCGGCACCGCCGCCCGACTACAACCCCGTCAAGGTGCTGCGGGCGTTGCAGACGGCAACCAGCGGCACGCAGCAGGCATCGGGCGAGGTCGAGCCGCCGGCCCCCGAAGCCGTTGGCGAGGTCGCCGGCGAATCGCCGCCGCTGCGGCTCGTCGGAGATGCCGAGGAGCCCGCCGCGGAAGCGGGCCAGGCCGAGGAGCAGGTCGCCGCAGGATCGCGGCGGCGTCGGAAGGGGGGTGCGGCGTGAAGACGAACAACGCGACGCCGGCCTCGACGCTGGCGGGCTTCGTCCGGGATCAGCAGAACCGGCTCGGCGTGCTGCCGGTCAACGCGACGAGAACCGGGCGAATGGTCGAGCGGATGCTCGAGGGGTGCGGGTTCAGGGCGTGGGGCGATCTCGACGCGAGGCGGGTCGCCGATTGGCTGGTCGAGCAACGCCGGCGATGGAGGCCCGCGACGGAGCGGAACCATGCGTCCGCGATCCGGTCGTGGGGGCGGTGGGCGTTGCTCGAGGGGTACATCGATCGCGATCCGTTCCAGGGGCTGAGGGTGCCGAGGTGCCTCGACACTTCGGCGGGCGTCGATCCGATCACCGTCGAGCAGGCCGACGCCCTCATCGAGCGGGCTCGCGCCGAGTGCGACGCGAGCAAGGCCCAGGTCAGCGTCAACGCTCCGGCGAGGCTCGCGGCCTACATCCTGATGTTCGAGGCGGGGCTGCGGATCTCCGAGGTGCGGAAGCAGCGTTGGGGCGACGTCGATCTCGACGCGCGGGCGTTGCGGGTCACTGCCGACAAGTCGAAGCGACGCGACGAGATGCCGCTGCCCTCGCGGGCGGTCGAGATGCTGGCGTTCGTGCTCGAGATCGCGCGGGCCCGCGGCACCGCCGGCCCCGACGATCTGGTCGTGCCGACCGGGCCGAACGCGCGGAAACTTCGGGCGGATCTCGCCGCGGTCGGAGCGACCGGGCCAGGCGTGTTCCATCGCCTGCGGAAGGGCGCGATCACCGCACGCGCGGCGAACGGATCGGTTTGGGAATTGACGCGATGGGCGAGGCACCGCGACCCTCGCACGACGTTGCGCTATGTCCGGCACACTGCCGACAGTCTCCGAGGGTTCGCGGAAGTGAGACGAGCATGAAGATCTCGAAGCAGGAAGCGTTGGAAAACGAGCTCCGATCGATCGAGGAGCGGGCCGAACTCGCGTCGCTGGTCTCGGAACTCGGATCGGCACTGTTCAACAAGCGGAACTTGCCGCCCGGAACTCGATACGCAGCGTTCCGGGCAGGGCAGATCTGCTCGTCGATCACCACGCGAGACGAGCGGAGACTCGTGGAGATCCGGACGGAGATGGAGCGGGCGAAGGCGAGGTCGAAGCCGAAGACCCGAAGCACCGCGGCGTAGCGGTCGCCGCGATCACGCCGCCGCGGTGGTGCGGCGGGCCGCGGTCGCGAGAGCCGAGGCGACGGTCTTCGCTGCCCAGCGGGTGCCGCCGCTCTTCGTGACGATGCCGTCGGCCTCAAGGGCCGCGGCGATCGCACGGAGCGAGAACCCGTCGCGATGCATCGACGCGATGCGGTCGAGCGTCGCCTGCTCGCGGGCGTTGGGGGTGAGGTTGCCGGCGGCGTCGGCGTCGAAGCCGAACGGAGCGAATCGCCCGCCGGTCTTGCGACCCTTCGCCCGGATCGTCGCGAGGGCTGCGGCGGTACGCTCGGCGATCATGTCCCGCTCAAGTTGAGCGACCGCCGCGAGCATCGTCGTGATCATCCGCCCGCACGGCCCCGCGGTGTCGATCTGCTCGGAGCAGGAGATCAGCGGCGCGCCGGCGGCGTCGAGGCGGTCGATCGTCGCGAGGGCGAGGCGGGTCGAGCGGGCGAGGCGAGAGAGGGCCGGAACGATCAGCGTGACGCCGCACCGCTCAGCGTGGGCGAGGGCAGCGTCGAGGCCGGGGCGGCTCGTCTTCGTGCCGCTGACGCCCTCG
Organism: uncultured Isosphaeraceae bacterium; assembly: GCA_964596455.1. Taxonomy (GTDB): domain Bacteria; phylum Planctomycetota; class Phycisphaerae; order Phycisphaerales; family SM1A02; genus CAZQUA01. The sequence continues at coordinate 283 of CAZQUA010000205.1, read as the reverse complement.
TCGCTGTAGACCTCGATGAGATCGAGCCCGCGGCGGGCGGCCTCCCGCTCGACGGCGTGCCGCTGAGCCGCGAGGCCGTGGCCGCTCGTCGCCTGCTCGGTGGTCGAGACGCGGATGTACGCGATGGCCTGTCCGGCGGCGTCGGCGGTGCGGGTCTTGCGGGTGCGGCGGCGGGTCGTGGCGGTCATGGTGGGCTCCGTTGTGTAACCTCTCGACCGATAGGTTACACTATCCATCGGCGGGGTCAAGCGTCGAGGTCGAAAAACCGGAGCGGTCGAGGGGG
>CAZQUA010000204.1:0-3924 GCA_964596455.1 uncultured Isosphaeraceae bacterium | reverse complement strand
GGGGGGGGGGGGGGGGGGGGGGGGGGGGGGGGGGGGGGGGGGGGGGGGCGGAGGGTTGGGCGGCGACGGGGGGGGCGGCGGTGGGGGCGTGGCTCCGGGGCGGCGCCGGCCGGGTGAGGTGATTCAGGCACCGGGAGCCGGCGGCATCTCGGCGGCGGGAGCTGGGCAGAGCGAGCCCGAGCCGATGCAGCGGGAGGATCCCCGCGAACGGTTGGGCGGCTCCACTCGCCCCGATGCCTCCGGTGCGGCAAGCGAGGCGGCGGTGCAGATCGACAGCGTGGCCCCGATTCCGGAGGCCCCGCCGCTCTTCTCCGAGGGGCAGGAGTACCACGAGGCCGTCATCACCTTCGAGGTCGAACTGAAGGGATCGGCGGGACCCGGCGGTGCCAACGAGGGCGATTACCAATGACACAGGTTCTGGCATGGATCCGGGGCAACATCGTGGTCGTCGTGAGCGGCGTCGTGATCGTCGCCACGCTGGTGCTGGCTCCCTGGCTCGCGGGGGGGTGGAGCGATGGGGTGCGGCGGACCGCCGAGGAGCGGGCACGGCGTGCCACCGAGCTCGCCGCCTTTGAGCGGACCGAGGTGGTGCTGGAGATCCCCGGGCAGGCCCCCAGAAGCGACAGCGGGGTGGTCAACGCCGCGTTGCTGGCGGAGTACCAGCGGGTCTCGGGGCAGCTCCGCGAGGATGCGCAGCGGGTCCGTGAGCGGGCGGTTGCCCACAACCGCAAGGGCCGTGGCGTCGTGGTGGAGGGGGCCTTCCCCCGCACCGACGCGAGTCGCCGCGAGACGATCCAGTTCGAGGTGCATCGCGGCATCGTGCAGGCCTATTCGCGACTGCTCGAGTCGGTCCGAGCCGGTTCGCCGCCGCCTGAAGAGGAACTGGGCGAGGAACTGCGACGTCGGGAGTTCCAGTTCATCTCGAGCAGTCTCCGGAAGCGGAGCCGCGCCGACCTCGATGCGAGCGAGCTCAAGGACCTCGAGTCCGAGCTGGTCAAGGCGAGGCTCGTGCGATGCGGGGAGCGGGCAAGAGAGCTGTCCTTCTACGCGTCTCCGGAGGCGTTGGGCATCCCCGCTCCGCCCGAGCAGAGGCGGATCTCGTCGGCGATGCTGTTCGACTGGCAGTGGCGGTTCTGGATGGCCGAGGACCTTCTCGAGGCCCTCGCCGCGGCCAACCGCGACTTCCCCAGCGTGGTCGAGGCTCCCGTGAAGCGGCTCGTGCAGCTCGCCGTGGTGTCGCCGCTGCCAGGCTTGTCCCGCTCCGGGGACGGCGGCGGCGGTGGGGGGGGTGGTGGCGGGGCCATGCCCGGCATGGCGATGCCGGGGGCATTCGGCGGCCGCGGCGGATTTGGCGGCGGAGGCGGTGACGGGTTCGCGGCTTCCGGGGACGGCGGTGCGGCCGCGGACTCGCAGATGGAGGTGGGGCCGGTCACCATCGACTCGAGCGTCGAGGCGGCGCTGGACTTCGCCAACTCCTTCACCGGCCGGGTCAGCAACTCCATCTACGACGTGCGTCTGCTCGAGGCGGTGGTGGTGGTCTCCACCGAGCAGATGCCTCGCCTCTTCGATGCGATCGCGAGGCGGAACTTCATGACGGTGATCGATCTGCGGGTGCGTCCGGCGGACGCGTTCGCCGCGGCGCGGCAGGGATTCATCTACGGCTCCGAGCCGGTCTCGGAGGTCACCATCCTGATCGAGACCGTCTGGCTGCGGGAGTGGACGGCGGAGTTCATGCCGGGCGAGGTCCGAGCGGCCCTGGGCATCGGCGGCGGCGTGATGGGCGGCGACGGGATGGGCGAGTGATCCGGATCGAGCGAGACGAGGATGCCGCCCAACTCGGCGGCTGTGGCGAGGAGCATCCATGAAGGTGAAGGGAATCTCGTTCTTCGAACTTCACGCCGAGAAGCTGCTGCTCGGCGTCGCCGTGGCGCTGTTGCTCGGCATCGTGGCGATGCAGCTGCTGGGAGGCGGGTCGGCCGTCACCATCGACGGCGCCAAGGTGCCGGTCGGCGAGCTGAACGCGACCCTGCGTCAGCGGGCCGAGCGACTGAACGTCCGCCTTCGCAGCGATGCCCCTGCCGGCGTGGAGCTCTTCGAGGGCGATCCGCCGCTGGTGGCGGATTCGTTCGAGCAGGCGATCGCGGCTTCGGTCTCCGGAAGCGAACCGCTGCCGAGGAGCTTCCCCGCCACCGCCGCGGTCCTGCTGCCCCGGGACATCGCGGAGGTGGCCTGGTACCACGAGCCCGCGTTCCCGGCGGTGGCCATGCTCCCGAGCGTCCAGACCTCCGATGCAGTGACCGAGCAGGGCTGGGCGGACCTGCGGCCCCTCGGCGGACGATTCGAGTCGAGTCCGCAGACGCTCGACGTGACATGGGTGTCGCCGGTGGCCGAGGTCGATCTGGCCAGCCTCCGTCGCGAGTTGGCGGCGGAGTCGCGTTCGTCGCGGCCGCCGCGGCTGCCCCTGCCGCCGCAGTGGTTCAACGAGCGTTTGCACATCGTCGACGTCGTCTTCGAGCGGCAGCAGCTGCTCAACTCCGGATGGGGCCCGGTGGCGACGGTGTCCGCGTTCCCGACCCAGTCGCCGTTTCGGCCCCGCTTCGCCACTGCCGGGGCCGATCTCCGGGACGAGGTGTTCGCGGAGTTGGGCCGGGCCTCTCGCCAGTTGGAGATCCTGCAGCCGGAGTTCGTCGCGACCCGCAACAACCTCTTCGTGCCGCCGATGGCCGATACGGCGATCGAGGGCGACGAGGAGTCGATGGATGAGGAGGCGGCGGACCGTGCCAGCGAGGTTCGTCGCCTTCGCCGCCAGGCCCAGCGATACCGCCAGGAACTGCTGCGGACCGAGGCTCGCCTCGACGAGCTCGGAGGTCCCCTCGAGGAGGATGAGCGAGGCAGTGGCGGGGGGCGGTCCGGCGGCCGCGGCTCTGGTTCCCGCTCGGGCGGTGGCGATGGCAGCGTGCCTCCTCCGGGCGGCGGCGGCATGGGGTCGGGGGTCTCTGGACGCCGATCGCCGCAGCAGGATGAGGCGACGAGGCGGCAGCGGATGGCCCTGACCGATCGAGTGAATCGCCTGCGGATGGAGCTGCAGCGGACCGAGGCGGATCTCGCGAGAGTCTCGCCGGAGGCCGCCGCTGCCAGCGAGGCGGCGAGCTCGATCGGCGACGTGATGCGGGACGAGTCGATGCTGGTCTGGACCCACGATCTCGAGGTCGAGCCCGGCGAGACCTACCGGTACCGGGCCAGCGTCCGCGTCTACAACCCCTTCTTTGCCCGCAAGAACCAGCTCGTTCCCGAGCAGCAGCCGCTCGCGTCTTCCTTCACGATGGCCAGCCGCTCCTCGGAGTGGGGCCCTGCGATCACCGTGTCGCCGCCGGTGAGCTTCTTTGTGACCCGCGCGTCCGCGGGCGAGGGGGCGTTGGGACTCGGCGTCGCATCGGTCGAGGTCTACGCCTTCCGCGACGGGCAACGGAGGGTGCAATCGTTCAGCATTTCCGCCGGCGATCCAATCGGTCGACCAAGCGACGCCCGCGGCGGCGAGCGGGGCAACGAGATCGACTTCTCCACCGGCTGGTACCTCGTCGATGTGATCGAGGATCCGTCTCGCGACCGCATGAGCGGTGGCGATCGGGTCCGGGGCGTGGTGGTGCTGGTGGGGAGGATCGGCGAGCCGGATCTGATCGAGGTTCGCCTGCCCGAACGCGACGCGGCGAGCGAAGAGCGGCGGCGGTTCGAGGACGACATCCGGGCAGCTCGAGGCAGTTGAGTCGGCGGTCTGGCGGTTGAGGGAGGGGTCCGGGTAGGGCCTTCAGCGGCAGCATTCCGGTCTCGCCGGGTGCTGCCGCTTGGCATGCGTTCACGCCGGAGCGGCGTCGCGGGGACCATCGCTCGGGACAGGCCATCGCCTGTCCGACGTCGTGATGCCGG
>CAZQUA010000203.1:0-3968 GCA_964596455.1 uncultured Isosphaeraceae bacterium | reverse complement strand
GAACTCCCGAGGGATCGCGACGCCGCGGTCCGCGGCGGGCGAGGAATCGTCCGCAGCAGGCGGCGGTTGCGGCAGGGAGCCTCGCGGCGCCTCCACGCCCGCGATCGCGCCGATTCGGGAGGCGGCTATCGTCTCCACCGCAAGGCGCTGCACCGCGACGCGGCAATCCGTGCGGGCGCGTCTCCGCGAGCGGGCGACGATGCCCTCGAGGCGGGCCGTCGGGCTCCGCCGCTGGAGTTCCCATGCCGATCTTCGTCCGGCAGTCCCACGAGTCCGAGCTGGCGAGGCACCGCAGCGTGCGTCGCCAGTTCCTCTTTGCAGTCGGCCTGATCGCCGCCACGATGCTCGCGGCGGCGACGGGCATGGTGCTGCTCGGGCCCGATGGGGGAGCGTTGCCGCAGCGGTTCGCCGCAGCGCTCTGGAACGCGGTGAACGCCCTCTCCACCGCCGGCGACTTCGGCGAACTCACCGGGCGGCAGAAGATCTGGATGGGCGTCGTCCTCGTGCTCGGCGGGGCGGCGATGGTCTACGCCACGGGAACCTTGACGAGCCTGCTCGTGTCCGGCGCCCCTTGGCGGGCGAGGCAGCAGCGGCGAATGGAGCGGCAGATGCAGAATCTCAGGGGCCATGCCATCGTGTGCGGATACGGCGAGACCGGGAAGGCCGTGGCCGCGAGGTTCGCTTCGCGGGGCATCAAGGTCGTGGTGATCGACCGCGATGCCGACGCGGCGAGACACGCGAGCGATGCGGGGCATCTCGTGGTGCAGGGTGAGGCGGGCGAAGAGCAGACCCTTCGCGACGCGGGCATCGCGACCTGCGCGGTGGTCGCCGCCCTTCTCGGCGGCCATCCCGAGAAGCTGGCGGTCACGATCATGGCCCGGAACCTCGCACCGCAGGCGATGATGATCTCGACCGCCGCGAGCCCCACCGGCCGGGAGTGGCTGAAGGTCGCCGGCGCCGCGGCGGTGGTGATGGCCCCGGACCTCGTGGCCGCGGAGTTCGACCGGGCCGTGGCGGAGAGGTTCTCGGGCGGCGGGGCCTGACGGCCGCACCGGACTCCGACCGATAGACTTCGGTCGACCACGCCCCCGTAGCTCAGCTGGATAGAGCAAGCGCCTTCTAAGCGCTAGGTCGCCCGTTCGAGTCGGGCCGGGGGTGCTTCGGCCGAGGCCGCGAGACCGCGGTTCCGGCGGTTGCCGCGGCTCTGGCAGTTCATGCGGGGCCGCGTCGCCCGCGGGGAAGCGCGTCCCGCCACGCTTCCCGGGTGGCTGCGACGGCGATGTTGCGAAGCAGGCGCAGCCGCCGCGGCGGGGCGACCTCGAGGCGAGGCGCGTCGCTGCGTCGGCGGATGGCTGCCGCATCCGGCGCATCCGGCGCGATCGGGTCCACCGGGGAGGGGCCGGTCAGAGGCCGACGCGGCGATCGCAGCATCGAGGCGGGGCATTCGAGAAGGCCGAGGCCCCGGGGAAGCTCCCGCGGACGAACCATGCCGCGGGGGCAGAGCAGGAACACATGGTCGGCAAGGCCGAGGCTGCGGAGCCGCTCGAACTTGCTGCGTCCGTAGAGGTCCCGCTCGATCGCCTCGATGCGGGCGAGCAGGCGGTGGTAGGCGCCGATCCGCGATGCCGCGAAGTCCCAGTGCTCCGGGGCATCGAAGAGGCCGGCCTCGACCCGCCGCAGTTCAGGCTCGAACGCCTTGATGCGGGTCTCCTCGATGCGGCGGGCGCGTCGCCGCAGCGTCGCGAGCTGCTCGGCGAGGCCCTCGCTCTCGGCACGGTTGCGGAAGAAGTCGCCGCGGCTCTGCTTGCACTCGACGATGATCGTGCGGGGCCTCGTCGGCCCGCGGCGGCGGGGCGGCCGCACCGAGGCGAACAGCGATGGCCCCTCGTCCGGTGCCGGAGGTTCGAGGGGACGCGGCGGCGGCAGCGAGTCGCTCTCGCAATGGTCGAGCCAGCCTGCGGCATCCACGCGGAAGCGGCCGAGGGGGCAGGCGACCTCGATCGCCACGGCGCGGCAGCCGATCTGGAGCAGCCATTGCACGGCGAGTCGCTTCAGGCGGCGATGGCGGGGCGATTCCATGCTTCGGGCAGCGGGGGTGGGCGGTGGCAGCGGAACCGTCGGGCCGAAGCGATGGGGCGAGCCGGAGCGGCAGGCGTTCGGGGACGACGGGGCAGGATGCTAGGGAACGCCTGCGGAGACCGCGGAGCGTGCTGGGGCGGCGGCCTCGGGCGGGACCCGGTCCGGTGCGAAACCTCGGGCGGGAGTGCGGACTCCCATGGGCTTCGCGAGATCGCACGATCCCGCGGCGGTGCGGGCCCCGCGTCGGGGCGGTGCCGGGGCCGATCGCGGCCTCGCCGCCTTGCCGCCTTGCCGCCTTGCCGGGCCGCGTCAGTCCCTCTCGATCCCCGGAGAACCATCCCATGCCGATCGCCACCGCCGAAGACGCCGCCGCCTGGTACCAGGCCTGGCCCGCCACGATGCAGGCTGCCAAGTCCGCCTGCCCCGATGCCGCCCGCGGCTTCGGCGGACTCTTCGCCGCCACCATGAAAGAGGGACCCCTCTCGCCGCTGCAGAAGGAGCTGGTGGCGCTGGGCATCGGCCTGGCGCTGCGGTGCGAGCCCTGCATCCTCGCCCACACCGAGAAGTGCCTGAAGCTCGGCGCCACGCCGGAGCAGCTGCAGGATCTTGCGGGCGTCGCGGTGATGATGGGCGGCGGTCCCGTCTACACCTACGTGCCGGTGCTGCTCGCCGCGATCGAGGCCGCCCGAAGCGAAGCGTCGGCGGCCTGAGCGGTTCGCGTCCCGCGTGGACGCCCCTCAAGCAGACAGCCCCCGCCGGTCGGCGGGGGCTGTCGTGGATGCAGCGTGCTCGGAGCGGGGCTTCCCCGGCCGGGACCGGGGAGTCGGACTCTGCGGACTCCGTGCTCGCCCGACGCGGCAAGAGTTCCTTCTGCTCGCCGGCCGACGCCTGCAACGGGCACGATGCATCTGGGGTCGGGCATCGCCGATGGATGCGGCGGCGATCCCGATGCCTGTCGGCGGCGTCGTCCACGGATCCCGGTGTCGACGCCCTGCAAGGCGTCGCCGTGGCGTCGGCTGCCGGAAGGGTTCTGGAGGGATGGGGGAGAAGCGGTCTCCGGGGGATGCGGTGAAGGGATCGGGCGAAGGGCCCGCCAAGATCGGCTGCGGGCCTCGGCGGCAGGCCTCGGCGGCAGCCCTCAGCTGCAGCCCATGGAGTTGCCGCAGTTGAGGCATCGGTAGCAGCTGCCGTTCCGCACGGTGATCGCCCCGCAGACGTCGCAGGCGGGGGCGTCGCCCATCAGGTTCGCGTTGGACTGGTCGAGGGAGGTCGTCGCCGCCGCGGCGACGACGGTGGTGCGGCGGCTGCCGTCAGGCGAGCTGGTCTCGACGATCTCCGCGAACTGCTCGGTCTGCACGAGCCGCGGGGACGCGGCCCTCGTCGGCTCGCCGCCGCGGGCGGGGGTCGCCGGCATCGCGGCCGGGGATCGCGGGCCCGATGCGGCCGGGGTCGTGGATCGCTCCTCGTCGCTCGTCGCATCGTCCAGGCGCCGATCGCTGCGGGATGGGTTCCATGCGCGGGTCTCCGTGACGGTGGTGCGGGCGGGGGCGTCGCCGCGGCCGCTGCGGGCCGGGGCGTTCCGCTCCCGGTAGCCGTCGATGAACTGCATGCCGAGCCATCGGAAGATGTAGTCCACGAGACTCTTCGCGAAGGGGATCTCGGCGTTGGTGGTCATGCCCATCGGCTCGAATCGCTGGTGGGCGAACTTGGTGACGAGGCTCTCCACCGGCACGCCGTACTGCAGGGCCACGCTGATGGCGGTGCCGAGCGAGTCCATGAGGCCGCCGATGGTCGAGCCCTCCTTGGCCATGGTGATGAAGAGCTCGCCGGGGGAGCCGTCCTCGTAGAGGCCGACGATGAGGTAGCCCTCGTGGCCGGCCACGTTGAAC
>CAZQUA010000202.1:0-3993 GCA_964596455.1 uncultured Isosphaeraceae bacterium | reverse complement strand
GATCCAAATCCGGCGGCAACGGCATCGGCGGCATGGGCTCCGCCCCGCGGTCGGCGGGGATGGGGGCCGCATCATCGCCTGCGACGGGCCGCCGCGTCGACCCTGCCGAATCAAAGACCGCCGGTCTCTGCATCGGCCATCGCGACGCCGGTCCTCCGATCGAGGCGAGGGGGCGACGGCGGCGGTCCACGCCCACCGCCCGATCGATCCGACGCATCTTGAGCATCTCTGGTTAGGATCCCGTCACTTGTGAGCCCGTCCCGACGCCCATCCGCCGCTGCGGCCGCCCGCCTGACCTGTTTCGGTGCCGCCGGGGAGGTGACCGGCTCCTGCTCGCTGCTCGAGACCGACGCGGGGTCGGTGCTGGTCGACTTCGGCCTCTTCCAAGGGTCGCCCGAGGCGGAGCAGCGGAACGCCGCGGTGCCCCCGATCGACTTCGCATCCCTCGATGCGGTCGTGGTGACCCATGCCCATGTGGACCACTGCGGCCGGGTCCCGATGCTGCATCGGCTCGGCTACACCGGACCGATCGTGACGACCGCCGGCACCGCCACGCTGCTCGCGAGGGTGCTTCGCGGATCCGCCCGTCTGCAGAAGATCCGAGTCGGCGAGTACCGGAGCGGCCGCTGGCCCGAGGCGATCCCGCTGTGGCTCGAGCCGGGCGACGACGGTTCGGGCACGCCCGGGGCCCCGGCGCCGCCGGAGCCGATTCGCCTGTACCGGGGCGACGACGTCGAGGCGGTGCTGCGGCAGCTGCGGCCCCTCGAGTTCGGCGAATCGCTCGATCTTCCCGGCGGCCTCGTCGTCCGCTTCGGCTTCGCCGGGCACATTCCCGGGGCCGGGCATGTCGCGATCGGCCGCCGCGGCGACGCCGAGTCCGAGGCGATCGCGGTCTTCTCCGGAGACCTCGGCTCGCCCCGCTCCGGCCTGCTTCGCCCCTTCGATCCGCCGCCGGCCTGCCGCAGCCTGGTGATGGAGTCGACCCGCGGCGACAGCGCCATCCACGATGCCCTCGATCCGGACGCCGATCTCGCCTCGCTGCTCGAGGAGACGATCGCCGACGAGGGATCGGTGCTCTTCCCGACCTTCGCGCTCGGCCGTGCCCAACTGCTGCTGCACCGCCTTGCGATCGCCGGTGCGAACGGGCATCTCGAGGGCTTCCGGACCTTCCTCGACGCCCCCATGGCCGAGTTCGGCCTGCAACTGCTGCGAAGTCGCACCGACGAGCTGGCCGACCCGCTGCGAAGGACTTTCGAGGCCGGCGGCGATCCGCTCGCCGTGCCCCACATGTCGCCGCTCTTCAGCCGCGCCGAGTCGCTGCGGATCACCGGCAAGGCCCGCTCGATCGTGCTGGCGGGCGCGGGCTTCTGCGACGCCGGGCCGATTCTGCACCACCTCGCCGCAGGCCTGCCGGTGGCCGAGAATCGCATCGCCCTGAGCGGCTGGTATCCCGAGGGCAGCCTTGGCTGGGGCCTGCTCCGCGGCTGCACCCACGCCCGGATCAACGGCGAGATCGTGCCGGTGCGGGCGAAGATCCGCCGCCTCGAGGGCTACTCCGGCCATGCTTCGGCGGATGACCTGATCGCCTGGAGTCGAAGCGGCCCGACGCCGCCGCGCGAGGTCATCCTCAACCACGGCAGCGATGCGGCCCGCAGCGCCGTTGCGGCAAGGCTCCGCGAAGGCGGCATCGCGAGCGTGACGCTGCCCTCGCCCGGCACGCCGATCGAACTGGCCTCATGAACGCCGGGCCGCGGCGGCCTACGCGGTCGCGGCGGCGAGGGCGATGTTGCCCGCGTTGAAGAGAGCATGCCCCGCGACCGCCGCCCGGAGGCGGCCGGTGCGTTCGTAGGTCCATCCGAGGACCATGCCGACGCCGACAAGCATGCCCATCGCGCCCCACTGCGAGCCCGGCGGGATCGCCGGCAGATGCAGCAGGGCGAAGATCGTCGAGGCCACGGCGATGGCGCCGAGGCGGCCGAGCCAGGGGAAGAGGCCTCCGATCGCCGGCTGCAGCAGGCCGCGGTAGGCGATCTCCTCGCAGAGCGGCACGCCGACCACCACCAGCAGCATCATCGCCGCGGTCCAAAGGCTCGCGGGCTGCGAGACCATCGCGGCGAGCGTCTCATGGGCGATCCGGCTTCGCTCGTCTCCGAGCAGCCAGGTCTGCAGCAGCTGCAGGCCGTTGCCGAGCGTCGCGATCGCCGGATAGGCCGCCACCATGGCGATGGCCCCGATGGCGATCGCGCGACCCGCCGGCAGCGACGCCGCGGACGACGCCTCCGCGAAGCGATTCGAGCGGAAGGCCGCGGCGATAAGCGGCAGCAGCACCAGTTGCCCGCCGACGAGTCCCGCCATCGCCGCGGCCATCGCCGGCAGGTCGCCCGACGGGGCCGCGGCGGCACCGAGGCCGCTTCCGATGGCCCCGGCGACCAGCATCGCCCCGATCAGCAGGCATCCGGTCGAGGGAAGGATCCGTCGCGGCGGTCCGATTCCCCCGGGCAGCGACGCCAACCTCCATCGCCACGCCGCGGCCGCAAGCAGCACCGCCAATCCGGCGAGGATGTAGGCTCCCGACGGCGATGATGCCGCGCTCGCCGCCGCGCCTTCCGCCCCCGCGAGGCCCGCGTCGGCCGCCATCGCCTCCGAAGTCGCGCTCTCGCCCGAAAGCGCCTCCTGCACGCGAACCGATGACTCTGAAGCAGCCATGCACTCCTATCTCCACGAGGCGATGAGCCGCTCGATGGCGGACCTCGAGCGGGCTCGCGAATCGCGGCCGCTCGAGTCGCTTCGGGAGCAGGCCCTGTCGATGCCGCGGCCGCGGAACTTCTTTCGGGCCCTCGTCGAGCCCGACGACGCCGCACCCTTTCGGATCATCGCCGAGATCCGCCGCCGCTCGGCGTCCGGGGAGATGCTTCGGGAGGCGTTCGATCCGATCGACATCGCCCGACGGTATCAGCGGGGCGGCGCCTCGGCGCTCTCGGTGCCCACCGGGCCCGAGGCCGGCGTGCCGCTCGAGGCGATCGCGGAGATCCGCGAGGCGGTCCCGCTGCCGGTGCTGCGGAAGGACCTGCACCTCGACCTCTACCACCTCTGGGAGAGCCGTGCCGCCGGTGCCGACGCCATCCTGCTCGTCGCCGAGACCCTGACGGAGGGGCAGCTGCTCGACTTCCAGATCCTCGCGAGCGAGTTGGGGATGACCACGGTCCTGCAGGTCCACGACGCCTGGAACCTGCTGCGACTGATCGGGCATGTCGGGTTCCCGCACGCATCCTCCTGCCTCGTGGCGATCGACAACCGCGACCCGAGCACCCTCGAACTCGACCCCTCGACGAGCGCCCGCCTTGCCGAACTGGTGGAGGGCCGTCGGATCCTGGTGGGAGAAAGCGGGATCGCGACGCCGCGGGACCTGCGGGCCCTGCAGCGGCACGGGATCCGCATCGCCATCGTGGGCGAGTCGCTGCTGCGGCGGGAAGACCCCGGCGAGGCGCTGCAGGAACTGCTCGAGGGCCGGTAGCGCGAAGATCCTGCCGCCCCGGCCCTGCCCCGCCGCCGGAAGCGGGCTATCGTTGCCGCCGATGGCGACCCTCTCCCCTCCAACCAACGCCCACGGATCCGACCGCCTCACCGGCCCGATCCGCGTCCGCGTCGAGCCCCGCTTCCTGCCGGAGCGTTCCGATCCGTCGGCGCACCGCTACCTGTTCGGCTACTCGGTGACGATCTCCAACGAGGGCGAGCAGAAGGTCCGCCTTCGCAGCCGCAAGTGGCAGATCGTCGACGCCGATGGCGGCCTGCACGAGGTCGAGGGCCTCGGCGTGGTCGGCCGCCAGCCGGTCATCGCCCCCGGCGACCGGTTCGAGTACGCGAGCTACTGCCCGCTGGCAACCGAGTGGGGCACCATGGAAGGCTCCTACACCTTCGAGACCGAGAGCGGCGAGCCGTTCGACGCCGAGGTCGGGCGATTCTTCCTCGTGGCCCCGCGAGGCGGGTGAGACG
>CAZQUA010000201.1:0-4007 GCA_964596455.1 uncultured Isosphaeraceae bacterium | reverse complement strand
ACCTCGTGATCGTCGGGATCGGCATCATCGTGGGCAGCTGGTTCGCCGGCAGCGTCGTGGGCCCGTGGGCGCTGGAGCCGGTGCTTGACGCCGCCGGCGCCGCGGTAATGGAGGACAACGGCGATCCGAAGATGGCCATGAACTTCACGCGTCTCTTCAGCGTGCCGATGTGGATGGCGATCGCATGCCTCGCGGCGCTGCTGGTCTTCTACCCGCGGCGGTCGGAGGCCTGATCCTTCGACTCCAGGCTCCGCACGACGCCGCCGGTCGCCCGCAGGAGGATCGTCACCGGCCCGTCGTTCTCGATCGACACGAGCATGGTTCGGCGGAAGCGTCCGGTCTCGACCGGCACGCCGAGATTGCGAAGCGCCTCCCCGACCCGCTGAAACAGCGGCTCCGCCGCCTCGGGCGGCGCTGCCTGCGTGAAGCTCGGGCGGTTGCCCTGCGAGCAGTCCCCGCAGAGGGTGAACTGGCTCACGAGCAGCACGCCGCCTCCGACGGCCGGGAGGTCCCGATCGAACCGCCCGGCGTCGTCTGGGAAGACCCGGAGGCGTGCGAGCTTGCGGGCCATGGCGTCGGCATCGGCCTCGCCGTCGCCCCGCTCGATGCCCAGCAGCACGCACAGGCCCCGCCCGATCCGACCGACCTCGCTCGGAGCGGCGTCTGCCTCCACGAGCGAGACGGCGGCGGACCGGACCCGCTGGGCGACCGCGATCATGCGGCCGCCGCCCGAGCCTTGCCGCCTCGCGGCCGCGGCGTGTCGTCGGCCATCAGGATCCGCCGAGGAAGGCGATGGCGGCGCAGGAGACCAGGGCGATGCCCTGCTCGTCGCGGGCCTGCCGGTACTCGATGAGCTCGGTCCGCGGCGGCTCGAGGAACTCCTTGGCGGCGGCCATCGCCCCGATGCTGCACCAGCGGGTGGGGTTGCGGTTCCACTCCATGGCCTCGAGGAACTCCGAGGAGGTCCCGCCGAGGAAGCGATGGAGCAGTTCGCGATCGTGCCGCTCGACCTGCTCCGCCCGCGAGGCGTCCACCGGGCGAGGTTCGCCGAACTGCGGTCCGACGTGGCTCAGGTCGGCGGAAGTCACCAGCAGGGTGTCGCCGCCCTCCGCCGCGACGCTCTCGCGGAGCGCCGCCACGAACTCCTCGCGGGAGGTGCGTCCGCCATCCTCGGCGATCAAGCCCACGAGCGGATCCGGCACCAGCGCCGCCACCACCGGCACCGGCCCGAAGAGGTGGGCGATCCAAGGAAGGTGCAGTTGGATGGAGTGCTCGCCGACATGATCGAGCTGGTCGGCGAACGCCCGATCGCCCAGCGCCGACTGCAGGCGGTCGGTCACGCCGCGGTCGGCATCGATCTCGCCGAGCGGCGAGCGGAAGCCCCAGGGCGAGAGCACCACGCCGTCGCCGATCCCGAAGTGGTTGGTGCCGAGGATGACCACCCGATCCGGCGCCCGGCGGCCGGCGACCGCCCGGTAGGCGGCGGCGTAGGCGGCGGAGCCCCGTCCGTAGTCGAGATGCGGGGCGACGATGCCCTGCACCTCGCCGTCGAGTTCAGGGTCTTCCGCCGCGTCGAGCCACGCCTCGAGCTGCCCTCGGGCGGCATCCGCCTCCTGGCCAAGCGAGAAGGCGGCGCCGTTGGGAAGGCGGCGATCGGCGGCGATCCGGCTGGACAGCTCCTCCTCGAGCTGCTCGGCGGTGGGGCCCCAGAGCAGGCCGACCTCGTCGAGGGCCCGTGCCAGCTCCTGCATCCGGTCGGCGGGGGCCCCCAGGGACTCGGCGATCTCGGCGAGGGTCCGCTGCCCCTGGAACAGTTGGACCACCCGCAGGGTGTCGGGATCCACCTGGATCGTCCGGGGGACGAGGCCGAGCGGCTCCCGCAGCACGATGCTCGGCCGTCCCTCGTGGGACACCGCCAAGGGGATGAACCGCCGCACATGGGGGCGGTCGAGATGTTCCGGAATGGGTTCCTCGGGCATCGACGCAGTGTAGAGGGGGGCGGAACGGTCCGATGAGTCCGGTTCAGGGGGGAGCGGACCGGCCGAACCGGGTGGTGCTCGGCCGCGGAAGGGGGATACTGTTCCCTCTTCGCCCCCTCCCCGGGGGCGAAGCGGATGGGAGACGGCTCTCCCTTGAACCGGCGGGGCGACCCTCGCCGAAACCGCGGCGTCCGTCTCGTCTCTTCCTCGTCATGCAACCACAGGGATCGCAACTCATGAGCGTCACACCGGGTCGTGTCGGATCGTTGCCGCGGCGTGGATGGGCCGCGTCGGGCATGGGGCTGGCAGCGCTGGCCCTCGGATCGCTCGCCGGACTGTTCGCCGCGGGCTGCGGTGAATCGCCGGCGACCGAAGGCTCGACCGCCGCCGAGCGGGGGGCCGAGACGAGCGCCGAGACCTCCGCGAAGGAGAAGGCGAGCGGACCAGCCTCGCCGCTCTTCTCCACGGATGCCGCGACGATGTCCGACGCCGATCCTTCGGTCATGCAGTCGGCGACGCCCGCCCGAGCCCGAGAGGGTGCCACCAGCGAGATCTCCGATGCGGGCACCCCGCGGGAGCGGCCCACCGACGCACGGGCGGCGGCAAGTCGCGGCGACGCCTCGGCTGCGCCCGCCGCCCGCAAGCCGGGGCCGGCGATCCGCTTCGAGCCGCAGACCCTCGATCTCGGCGAGATGGTGGTCGAGGTCCCCAGCCGCGGCACCGTCCGCCTCGTCAACGTGACCGACGCCCCGGTCCGGATCGAGCGAAGCGTCCCGAGCTGCGGCTGCACCGCGCTGGGCACGCCCGAAGCGCCGATCGCCCCCGGCGAGTTCGCGGAGATCGAGATCACCATGAGTCCCGGATCCCGCCCGGGCATCCGCCTGAGCAAGAACATCACCTTCGTGATCGAGGGCTACGAGCCGCAGGTCTACACCGTGGGCGGCAACGTGACCGCCTTCGTGTCGGTGACCCCGGACATCGTCAACGCTCCGGCCAGTCCCGACAACGTCTCCGCCGCCGAGAGCGGTCGGATCAAGGTCGCGTCGAGCGACGGGACGCCGTTCATCATCACCGCGGCGAACCCGGCCGTCTTCGGGCAGCTTCCCACCGAGGCGGCGCTCGAGCACGACCTCGAGATCGACTGGGCCGCGTGGCAGGAGTCCCGGCGGCCGGTGCGGGTGCAGTTGGCGACCGATCACCCCAAGGCGGCCACGGTGGCGTTCACGGTGCGACGATCCCTCCGCGATCCCAAGGCGCCCCAGATGCCTCCGACCGAGGCCCGGCAGGTGACTCCGGTGGGCGGCGCGACCGCCGGCCTGATCGCTGCGGCCCGCGGCGGCGACCTGGTCCGCCTTCGCCTCGAGATCGCCTCGGGCGGGGACATCGATGCCGCCGATCCGACCACCAGCCGCAACGCCCTGCACTGGGCCGCCAACGAGGGGCAGACCGAGGCGATCGCCGTGCTGCTCGAGGCGGGGGCCGACATCAACGCCACCGAGCGAACCGGCATGACGCCGCTGACCCTTGCCTCCAAGGAGGGCCGGGTGGAGGCGGTGACGGCGCTTCTCGCCGCCGGTGCCGACGTCAACGCCCGCGATCAGATTGGCGGAAGCCCGCTGCTTTGGGCGGCCGGCCTCGGCAGTTCCGCGACGGTGGCAGAGCTTCTCAAGGCCGAGGCGGAGGTCAACGTGGCCGATGTGAACGGCCTCACGCCGCTGCTGTGGGCGACGAGCATCGGCCGCGATCCGGAGTCGGTGGCGTTGCTGCTCGAGGCGGGTGCCGATCCCGAGCAGGGCGAGCGGATCGTCGGCGACACGCCCACCATCCGTGCGGCCCGCAACGCATCGCCGCGGCCGCTCGAGCTGCTGATCGCCCGCGGCGTCGATCTGAAGCGGAGCAATCTGCGGGGCATCACCCCGCTGATGTCGGCCGCCGGCGGCGGCGGCGAGGCGCAGGTTCGCATGCTGCTTGAGTCGGGCGCCGATCCGAAGGCGAAGGACCAGCGAGGCTGGACCGCGCTCGACCACG
>CAZQUA010000200.1:0-4037 GCA_964596455.1 uncultured Isosphaeraceae bacterium | reverse complement strand
GCTTCATCGGGACCGGCGAGCGGATCGCCGCCCTCGAGGAGTTCCACCCCGAGCGGATCGCCGGGCGGATCCTCGGGATGGGCGACGTGGTCTCCCTCGTCGAGAAGGCCCGCGCCGAGGTCAGCGACGAGGAGGCCGAGGCCCTGATGGAGAAGATGGCCAAGGGCCGCCTCGGCCTCGACGACTTCCTTCGGCAGCTGAAGATGATGCGGCGGATGGGCCCGCTCAAGCAGCTGCTCGGCCTGCTGCCGGGGGTGGGCAGCGCCCTCAAGGATCTGCCCATCGACGATCGCCAGCTCGATCGCGTGCAGGGGATCGTGCATTCGATGACGCCCCTCGAGCGTCGCGATCCCGACGGCCTCGCCCGCAGCCGCATCGCCCGCATCGCCCGCGGCAGCGCCGCCGACCACGCCGAGGTGAACCGCCTCGTCAAGCAGTTCGGCCTCGTGCAGAAGATGGGCAGCCAACTCGCCGGCGCCGGGGCCGCGGGACGCCTCGCGGCGATGCGGGGCATGGGCGCCGGCGGCCTGCCGACCCGCGGATCGACCTACACCGCGAGCCCCAAGAGCCGCTTCAAGCAGCGGAAGAAGCGGTAGCGCGGGCGGGGGCCGCCGCGGCGGCGGGGTAGACTCGCCCCATGCCCTCGACTCCGCGCGGACCCGTTGCGATTCCCCTCTCCCGGGAGGCGGTGATCGACCGCTACTTCCTCGAGCACCGCGCCAAGCTGCTCGACCTCGCGGCCTTCCTCGATCGGGTCGATCGGGCCGTCCCCGCGGACGGCGCCGCCGAGGCGACCGGGCGGGAGGGCGTGCGGGAGGACTTCCGGATGGCGAGCCTCCGCGCCGCGATCGCGGTGCTGCTCGACGGCTCGCCGCAGCGAAGCCGGCGGATCCTCGAGCTGCTGAGCGATCCCACCGCCGAGCCGATCGGCCGAGCGCCGGCGAAGGGCGCCAGCGGCGCCTGGCCCGGCTTCGGGGGCGATCCGCAGGAGCGGGGCCGATGACCTACATCGATCCGCACGTCCACATGGTCAGCCGGACCACCGACGACTACGAGCGGATGGCGCTGGCGGGCTGCGTGGCGATCACCGAGCCCGCGTTCTGGGCGGGCTTCGACCGCTCGAGCCCCGCGGGGTTCGCCGACTACTTCACGGTGCTCACCGAGACCGAGCCGCGGCGGGCCGCGGCCTACGGGATCGCCCACCACACCTGGCTCTGCATCAATCCCAAGGAGGCCGAGGATCCCGGCTTCGCCCGGGAGGTCCTCGCGATCATCCCCGACTTCCTCGAACGCCCCAACGTGCTCGGGATCGGCGAGATCGGCCTCAACAAGAACAGCCGCAACGAACTGGAGATCCTCGAGGCGCACCTGCAGCTCGCCGCGGATCGGGGACTCCTGGTGCTCGTGCACACGCCCCATCTCGAGGACAAGCGCAAGGGCACCCGCCTGATCCTCGACGCGATCCGCAACCAGGGGCGACTCGATCCCGGGCGGGTGCTGATCGATCACGTCGAGGAGCACACCGTCGCGGAGGTCCTCGAGCGGGGCTTCTGGGCGGGCATGACCCTCTATCCCGACACCAAGTGCACCCCTCAGCGGGCCGCCGACGTCTTCGAGATGCACGGCACGGACCGCCTCTGGATCAACTCCGCCGGCGACTGGGGGCCGAGCGATCCCCTCGCGGTGCCGAAGTGCCGCGAGGAGCTCCGCCGCCGCGGCCACCTCGAGTCGATGATCCGCAAGGTCTCCTTCGAGAACCCCGCCGCATTCCTCTCGCAGAGCGGCCGCTTCCGGACAAGCGTGCCGCCGACGCGTTGACCCCGACGACCCGACCGGGTTCCCGCCGCGACCGCCTCCGATGATTCCCCACTACACCGATCACGCCGCGAACGAGCGGACCTACCTCGCCTGGCTGCGGACCGGGATCGCGGTGGCCGCCTTCGGCGTCGTCATCGAGCGGTTCGACCTCTTCATGCGATCGATCTCCCGGGCCCTTGCCGGGCATGCCGAGGGGAGCGAGCCGCCCATCCCCGTCGCGAGCCCCTACGGCCGCGAACTCGGCGCCGTGCTCGTCGTCGCCGGCCTCGCCTTCATGGCGGTCTCGACCTGGAGGTTCTGGGCGACCGCCCGGCGGATCGGCGTCGACGAACCGCACGCCTACGACCGCCGCAACGCCATGCTGCTCGGGAGCGTGGTGGTCCTCCTCGGCCTGCTGACCCTCGGATACGTGCTGCACACGATGGTCCGGAACTGAGGCGCGACGCGACGGAGCGGCCCTCCGGGCCCTGCAGGCGACCCTGTTTTCAGTTGCTTCTGAAATTTCATTCGACGCCGAACCGAGTCCGCCCTAGTCTTGAGGCGTGGCGAGTTCCCCCCCGGTCGTCTCCGATCCCGCCGCCGCCCTCGAGGCGGCGAGGGACCGCTTCATCGGCTTGTGGGGCGAGATGGGCTCGAACTGGGGCGTGCCCCGCTCGATGGCGGAGATCCACGCCCTGCTGTTCATCGTGGGCGAGCCCCTCAACGCGGACGCGATCATGTCGCGGCTGCAGATCAGTCGCGGCAACGCCTCGATGACCCTCCGGACCCTCGTCGAGTGGGGCATCATCTCGCGGGTCCACAACCGCGGCGATCGTCGCGACTACTTCCGCGCCGAGCAGGACGTCTGGAAACTCTTCGCCACGATCCTGCGGGCCCGCAAGCGTCGCGAACTCGATCCGCTGATGGAGTCCCTCCGCGGCTGCCGGATGGCCGGCGACTCCGCCGAGGCCGCCGCGGCGGCCGAGCGGGATCCCGCCGCCGCCGCCCATGACCATCGGGTCGGCAGCATGCTCTCCCTCGTCGAGCTGCTCGATCGCGTCTCGGAGCGACTGCTCGGCCCGCATGGACCGTCGAGCGAAGAGCTGATGGCGCTGCTGCAGGCCCTTGGGGAGGCGTCCGAATGAGCGCCCTCGAGGCCCGGCGGCTCGCGTGCTGCGGCGACGCCCCTGCGGCGGTGCAGTTGGCCGTCCGTTGGCGGTGGTCCGCGATCGCCGCCGCCGAGGCCGGAGCGGCCCCGCCGCCGCAGGTTCCGCCGGGGCCGCACGACCTGCTCACCATCGAGCTTCGCGCCTGCCTCTCGCCCGCCGGCGACGCGGAGGCGATGGTGCTCGATCGCCGATCGCGAACGGTGGCCGGGCGGGTGCACCTGCGGGTCGACGCCCCTCCGCACCTCGCGGCCATGGCCTTCGACGGCGGCACCTTCGCGGCCCGCGGCCTTGCGTGCCGAACCGCCCGGCATCTGCACCTCGATCTCGATGGCGAGGCGGGCCCGCTGCTGCGGTTGACGATCCCCTGCGGCGGTGTGCATGCCGCAGCCTCATCGATCGCGGCGGGAGGCACCTACATCCGCTCGCCGCTGCCGGCGCGTCTGGGGGTTCGCGGCGGCACGAGCAGCGTGGGCATGCTCGAGGCGGGCGGAACCGGGCGCGGCGAGGATCCCGCGCGGCTCGTCGCCATGCTGCTCGAGGTCGATCAGGATGCGCTGCCGGTTGCCGCCGTCGTCGCCTCGACCGGCTGAGCGTCCGCAGGGGCGGACGGCCCGATCGCCTCGATCTCGACCGGCCCGTCGAGGGACTCCTGCCGGATGGCGATCCGCTCGCTGCGGGCGAGTTCGAGCATCGCGAGGAACAGGCCGATCATCTCGATCCGCCGGGCCCCCGCGAAGGCATCCTGCAGGGAGATCCGCCGGCCCGGGGCCCGCTCGAGGCGATCGAGCAGATCCGCCTGATGAAGGGCCTGCGGGGTGTCGTCCACCTCGACGCGATGGTCGCCGAGGCGATCGAGATCGACCGCAGCGATGATCCGCCGGAACGACTCGAAGAGGTCGAGCACGTGGGCGTCCTCGAGTTCGACGCCCTCCTCCTCCTCTTCCGGCGGAGCCGCCTCGGCCTCCGCCGCCTCGACGGCGAGGCGGACCGGTTGGCGGAGGCGATGCGATTCGAGGAGTTCGCCGAGCGCCTCCGAGGAGGTGCGGAACCGCTGGTAGGCAAGCAGCTGCC
>CAZQUA010000199.1:0-4039 GCA_964596455.1 uncultured Isosphaeraceae bacterium | reverse complement strand
GATCCTCGCGGAAGAGCTCGGCATCGAGGCGGTGCACCTGTGCGGGCGGGCCGCCCGCGGCTGGGTCGATGGCGATCCTCGCCTGCACCTGCGGGCTCGCTCCAAGGTGCGGATCGGGGCGATCGCGGAGGCCCTCGTCGCGGCGGGCTTCGAGGAGCCGCAGATCGACACGCTCGTCAGCCGCCACGGACGCCTCGACCGCCTGCAGTTCGACCACGAGGGCATCGAGGTCACGGTGGTCCGCTGCCCGCCCGGCCAGGTGCCGCCGGACGATCGAGACCTCGTCCGCGGCGTGCGGATCCCGATGCTCGACGCGGCCGAGCTGCAGGCCCGTCTCGATCTTCTCGTTCGCGGCGAGGAGGCGTTCTGATCGCCGCCGGCGGCGGACCTCCCGGTCTCAGCCGAGGCCGCCCTTGAGGTTGCCGGCGTTGAAGCGGGCCCGCAGCTTCCGCATCGCCGGGTCGTCGGGACGGAGAGGCTCGGCATCGCGGCGCTCGTCGCGACGCTTGCCGGGAGTCTCCCGAACCGGCGCCTCCTTGGTGGCCTTGATCGAGAGGCTGATTCGGCCCCGCTCGGGATCGACCGAGAGGACCTTCGCCGAGACCACTTCGTCGACCTTCAGCACCTGTGCCACCGAGGCGATGCGGTCGTGGCTGATCTCGGAGATGTGGACGAGGCCCTCGACTCCGGGAGCGAGCTCGATGAAGGCGCCGAAGTCGGCGATCTTGGCGACGCGTCCGCTCACCGTCTCGCCGGCGGCGATCTGCTGCATCGCCGCGGCGGCGGGATTGGCGATCACCTGCCGGCGGGAGAGGGAGATCCGGGGCGGCGTGGCTTCGGCATCGATCGCCACGACCTTCACCTCGACCGATTCGCCGACCTTGACCACGTCGCCGGGGTGCCGGACCCGCTCGTGGGCCAGTTCGGAGACGGGGATCAGGCCATCGACGCCGCCGAGGTCGGCGAACGCGCCGTACGGCTGCACCCCGACGATGATGGCGGAGCGGATCTGCCCGACGGCCATCTCGGCGAGGAGCTTCTCCCGGTCCGCCTCCCGCTGCTCGAGCTGGGCGGCCCGGCGGCTGAGGATCAGGCGGCCCTTCTCCTTGCGGAGTTCGATGATCTTGCAGGGGAACTTCTCGCCGAGAAGGACCGAGATGTCCGGCAGCGATCGGAGGTCCGCCTGTCCGGCGGGCATGAAGCCTCGATGGTGGGCGACCTCCATCTCAAGGCCGCCCTTGTTCATGCCCACGCACCTCGCCTCGACCACCTGTCCCACCGCGAGGGTGCCCCAGTCGACCTTCTGCACCGCTCCCGGACGGGAGAGGATCAGCAGGCTCTCGAAGGCGTCGAGCCGCTCGACGACGAACTCCAGCTCCTCGCCGACGGCGGGTGGCGTGTCGAACTGGACGAGCGGGCAGACGCCCTGGCTTGTCGGGCCGAACTCGACGAAGACGTCCCCGCCGTGCACCCGCGCGACGCGTCCCCGACGGGTGGACCGCATGCCGGCGGGCGGACTCTCGCGGACCGGCGGACCGCTCGCGAGGACGAGATCGTCCACGCTCATGCCGGCCAGCGCCGCATCGATCTCGGCCTGCAGCGAGGCGTCGAGCGAGGCGGGGGGCCGAGCGGGCGAGGCGGCGTCGGGCGGCGCATCGTCCGAGCGTTCGGGCGAGGGGTGCGGATCCATGCGGAGATCTCGGGGCGTGCGGGGCGGCGAGCGTGGCGCCGCCGGAGCGGCCGGGGAACTCGGACACTAGAACCGAAGCGTTCCTTCCCGGCAACACTGCATCGGCCGGATCCGTACTCAAATGGCGTTGGGTCCGGCGGTTGGTCCGCACCGGCAAACGGCGGGAGGCCTTGGGAAGCGGTCGGAATCGGAGGCGGCAGCGGCGGGGACGTGCCGCCGAGCGGCCGTCTCCCGATGCTCCCGGTCGCGACCGGTATGATCGTTTCGACCCGCTCCGCCAATCCTGCGGGAGAGGGAAGCGGCGGGTCGATGCTCGGCTTCGGCCGAGGTCGGCCGATGGCGGCCCGGATCGTCTAGAAGCAGCGGCGAGGCGTTCCTCGCCGCTGCAAGCATGCAACCGCGAGGGCCCGCCTCTCGCGGCCGGATCGAGGAAACCCCGCAAGCGAGCATCGAGGAGCTTCGAGCATGGCCAAGGGCAATGGGGTCTGGGGCATCGAGGTCGGCGCCTTTGCGGTCAAGGCCCTGCGTCTCGAACGGGAGGGCGACGCGGTTCGGGTGGCGGACTTCGCGGTGGTGCCCCACCGGAAGGTGCTGACCACGCCCGATCTCGACGCCGACGAGATGATCCGCGTCACCCTCGGCCAGCTGATCTCGGAGAAGGATCTCCGAAACCAGACGGTGGTCCTTTCGGTGCCGGGCCATGCGGCCTTCGCCCGCTTCGCCAAGCTGCCGCCGGTCGAGCCCAAGAAGATCCCCGACATCGTCCGCTTCGAGGCCGTCCAGCAGATCCCCTTTCCCATCGACGATGTGGAGTGGGACTACCAGACCTTCGCGGCGGCCGACCTGCCCGAGGTCGAGGTGGGGATCTTCGCGATCACCAAGGAGCGCATCTCCCACCTGCTCGGCCTCTACGGCGAGCTGTCGATCGAGCCCAAGGTGGTCACGCTGAGCCCGGTGGCGGTCTTCAACGCCGTCCAGCACGATCTCGGCCTCGCGGAACGGCAGACGCCGCTGGTGATCCTCGACATCGGCACCACCGCGAGCGACCTGATCGTCGCCGAAGGGGGCAAGTGCTGGGTGCGGACCTTCCCGATCGGCGGCACCCACTTCACCGAGGCGATCGCGGAGTCCTTCAACCTGACCTACGGCAAGGCGGAGAAGCTCAAGCTCGAGGCTTCCTCGAGCAAGTATGCCCGGCAGATCATGCAGGCGATGCGGCCGGTCTTCGGAGACCTGCTCGGGGACGTCCAGAAGTCGCTGAGCTACTACCAGAGCCTCAATCGCGGCGTGGAGCTGACGGAGATCCTGGGGATCGGCTCGACCTTCCGGATCCCGGGCCTGCGGAAGTTCCTCGGCCAGCAGCTGCAGTGCGAGGTGGCGCGGCTCGACGAGTTCCGTCGCCTGCAGGTCGCAGGAGCCGCCGGCGCGGACTTCGCCGCTGCGACCGTGAACATGACGACCGCCTACGGCCTGGCCCTGCAGGGCCTCGGCCTTGCGCCGATCGACATCAACCTGGCTCCGGTGCCGGTGCTGCGGCAGCAGGTGTGGGCGTCGAAGAGCCGCTGGTTCGCGGCGGCGGCGGCGGTGGTGGTGGCGGCGGGAGGCCTGATGTTCCTGCGGGGCGGCCTCGAGAGCGGGGCGGTGGCCTCCGGTTGGGCCGAGACGGAGCAACTCGTCAACAACACCATCAGTCGCGCGAGGCAGGAGCGTTCCAACTACGAGGCGGCCCGCGCCGAGAACCGCTATGGGTTCACCGCCGAGAACATGCGGCGTCTGCTGGACTATCGGGAGGTCTGGCCGCAACTGGTTCGGGACGCCACGGCATGCCTCGCCTCGGCGGGGCCGCAGGCGGCGCTGCTCGGCGGCGATCCCGCCGGGATCGTGGCGATCGCCCCGGGAGATCGTCGCCTGATCACCCTCGAGGATCTCGATGGGGCCTACGCCAACCGGGGCGGGAAGCGGGTGATCTCGATCGCGATGAGCGTCCGCTTCAGCCATCGGGATCGTCAGGACTTCCTCAACGAGACCGTCGGGGCGTGGCTGCGGCAGATGGCGGACCGGGACCGTCCGGAGGTCCCCTACCGGATCGTCGGGAACTCGATCAGCCTCAACATCGACCGGTTGCGGACGGTGCGGGTCGGATCGTCCGAGGAGCAGTTCGCCGACCGGGGAGGCGGTGGGGGTGGGATGGGTGCCGCCGGCAGGGGTGGCGGCGGTGGACTGGGGGTGGGCGGGGCCGGCGGAGGGTTCGGCGGCGACTCGGGAGGCGGCGGTGGGGGCGTGGCTCCGGGGCGGCGTCGGCCGGGTGAGATGATTCAGGCACCGGGAGCCGGCGGCATCTCGGCGGCG
>CAZQUA010000198.1:0-4097 GCA_964596455.1 uncultured Isosphaeraceae bacterium | reverse complement strand
TGGCGGGCGCCCTCGCCGCCGGCTGCGGCGAGGGGCCGGATCGCGGCGACGCAGACGCCGCCGTCCGCCTGCAGCTCAACTGGGTGCCCGAGCCGGAGTTCGGTGGGATCTATGCCGCCGAGCTTGGCGGGGCGTTTCGCGAGGCGGGCCTCGCGGTCGAGATCCTCAAGGGCGGCCCGGGGGTGCCGGCACCGCAGCTGCTCGCCGCCGGGCAGGTCGAGTTCGCGGTGATCTCGAGCGACGAGCTGCTGCTGCTCAACGCCAAGGGCGGCGATCTCGTCGCGATCTTCGCGATCTTCCAGCACGACCCCATGGCGATCATGGTCCACGCATCCTCGCCGTGGGACTCCCTCGAGTCGCTCTGGGGCAGCGATGCCACCGTCGCCTGCGACTCCAACGCCCCCTACGTCGCATTCCTCGACCGCCGCTACGGCGGGGAGCGGCTGCGTCGGGTGGCCCATCAGGGCAGCGTGGCCTCGTTCACCAACGATCCGCGTCTCGCCCAGCAGTGCTTCGTGTTCTCCGAGCCGGTGACCCTCGAACTCGCCGGCGTGCCCACGCGGGTCTTCCCGGTCGGCGCGAGCGGCTACGACCCCTACCGCGCGGTGGTCGCGGTGCGGCGGGAGACCCTCGAGACCCGCCGGGAGCTGTGCGAGCGGATGGCCGAGGCGTTGCGGGCGGGCTGGCGGGCGTATCTCGATGCGCCCGCGGCCGCCAATGCGGTGATGAGCGAGCTGAACCCGGCGATGGGGGTGGAGGCCATGGACCTTGCCGCGGTTCGGCAGGCCCCGTTCATCGAGACCGACCTCACGCGGCGGCACGAACTCGGCTGGATGGAGGCCTCGCGATGGCGGCAGCTCGCCGAGCAGCTGCAATCGATCGGCCTGCTCGAGCAGGTGCCCGAGGGCGTCGAGGGCTTCTTCCATCAACCTCCGGCGACGGGATCGCTTCCGGCGACGGGATCGCCTCCGGCGGCGGCGGCCGGCGAGGCCGCGGGCACCGTGTAGGCGAGCACGAGGTCGCTGCCGCGGCGGCGGATCGACTCGAGTTGCAGGCCGAGGCTCGCGGCGAGGCCGCCTTCGCTGGCGCCGGCGACCGCGGCGAGGCCGGTCTCGCCGCCGACGACCCGGGGCGCGATGAAGACCCACGCCTCGTCGACGAGTCCCTGGCGGAAGAGGCGTCCGAGCAGTCGCGAGCCCGCCTCGACGAGCACGGTGCTGACGCCCCGCTCCCGAGCGAGCCGCTCCATGAGCGAGGCGAGCGGCAGATGCCCGCCGGTGGCGACGAGTCCGACCAGATCGATGCCGCGGCGGCGGAGCTGTTCGGCGAGCGAGGCGTCGCGGGCGAGGGTCTCCTCGTCGCACGCCACGAGGGTCGGTTGGGACGCGGCGGTGGCCACGATCTTCGAATCGAGGGGAATCTGCAGTCGCGGATCGATGACCACCCGAAGCGGCGTCCGCCGTGCCGGCACGCCCCGCACCGTCAGCAGCGGATCGTCGGCGAGCACCGTGCCGATGCCGGTCAGGATCGCGTCGACCCGGCCGCGGACGCGGTGCACGAGGCGGCGGCTCGATTCGTTGGAGATCCAGCGCCCGTCGGAGGCGCCGACGGTGATCTTGCCGTCGAGGGTCTGGGCCCACTTGGCGATCGTCCACGGGCGGCCGGAGCGGATCCGGTGCAGGAAGGGCAGGTTCAGACGCCGCACCGCCGGCACGTCCGGCCGCGCGGCGACGGCGATGCCGGCGGCCCGCAGCCTCGCGGCGCCGCCGCCGGCGATCGGGTTGGGATCGCCGTCGCCGTAGACCACCCTCGCCACCCCGGCGGCGAGGATCGCCTCGCTGCAGGGCCCGGTGCGGCCGTGGTGGTTGCACGGCTCGAGGGTCGACAGCAGGGTGCCGCCGCGGGCCCGCTCGCCGGCCATCCGCAACGCCTCGATCTCGGCGTGGGGACCGCCGAGGACGCGATGGTGCCCGAGGCCCGCGATCCTTCCGGAGCCGTCGAGGACCACGCAGCCAACCGGCGGGTTCGGCTCGACCCGGCCGAGGCCGCGGATGGCCAGGCGGACGGCGAGGGTCAGCAGTTCGGCGTCGCGATCGTCTCGATGGATCACGCGGTGGCTCCAGCGGCGGCGGAAGGGAGCGGGTCGGGAGCCGGCGGATCGCCGGGCCCTTCCCAGGAGAGCGATGCCACCAGGACGTCGTCGGCGTGCACGCCGCCCTCGAAGGCCTCGACCATGGACAGCATGAAGCGGGGCCATCGCCGCGGCGGCGGGTGATGCCGCAGCAGCGAGCGGAAGCGGTCGAGGCCGAGCTCCTCGCCGGCTCGGTTGCGGGCCTCGAAGGCGCCGTCGGTGTAGAGCAGCAGCACCGAGCCTGGGGCGAGGTGGATCCTCCGCTCCTCGGTGCCGAACTCGTCCGGCGGCAACGCTCCGAGCAGCGGCTCGATCGCGGGCACCGCCTCGATGCGGCCCGGCGGCTCGCGGAGCAGGATCGGCGGATGCCCGGCATTGGCGATCCGGGCGATGCCGCGGGCGGGATCGAGCTCCACCGCGGCGGCGGTGGCGAGGATGGAGTGCTTCGCGAGCGTCAGGTGCACGTAGCGGTTGAGTCCCGCGAGCACCTCTCCCGGGCCGGCGGCGGGACGCTCCGCGTGGATCCGCTCGAGCTCTCCGGCGAGGCGGTTGACCGTCATCGCGGCGGCGAGGCCGTGCCCGGTCACGTCGATCACCGCGAGAAAGAGGCCGCCGTCGGGCCGCCGCGAGACGTGCAGGTAGTCGCCGCCGAGTTCCCGTGCGGGCGTGTAGGCGTAGTCGAAGCGGATCGGCCCCTCCTCGAACGGCTTCGGGAAGGAGGCCTCATGCACCCCGCGGGCCTGCCGCAGCTCGAGTCGGAGCGAGCGGAACTCGCGGCCCATGAACTCCCGGCCGAGGCGGCGGCGATGCCGTCGCAGCCGCCAGGCGCTCAGGGCCATGCCCGGCAGGAGGACGAGCGGGCTGGCGGCCGCCTCGCCGAGGGCGAAGAGCGGCGATCCACCCTCGACCACGAGGGAGGCGAAGAGGCGGGCGGCGGCGAGGGCGATCAGCAGCGGCAGCAGCGGCCGCAGCGACTCCCGCGGCGTCCAGGGCAGGAAGAGGCAGGCGGAGAAGTGCCAGACCGCAAGCGACGAGAGCGGGGCCGTGGGCACCTCCGGCACCGCGATTCGGGTGACGAGGTCCCCGAGCAGGGTGATGCCGCCGAGGGCGAGGATCAGGCGGGAGGCCGCCGCGAGCGCCGACTCGCGGGTCTCGATGCGGGGCCGCACCCGCCGGAAGAAGTACAGCACCGCCGCAAGCTGCAGGGTCGCCGCGAGGCCGCTGATCGCGAAGAGGCGGGGATGCAGGGCGTCGTCGAGCTCGGGCACGACGCTCCGTGAGGCGTCGTCGCCACCGCCTTCGAGGGCCTGCAGGCGATCGCGAAGCGACGCGGCCCGCTCGAACTGCTGCTGCTCGACGGCCTCGCGCAGCTCCGCCTCGACAAGTCGGGCCCGCTCGCCCGCCTCGAGGTCCGCTGCGGGGTGGCGGTGCCCGAACTCGTTCCACATCGCCGCGACCACCACCGTCAGGAACAGCAGCGTCAGCGAGACCGCCGTGAACGCCGCGTAGGCGATGCAGAGCCATCCGAAGCGTCGGCGGAACCACTGCTCGAGCGATCGTTCGTACTCGCTGCGGAACTCCGGCGCGTCGGTGAGGGCGTCGTCGGTGGGCATGGCGGGCGGTCGCGGCGGGCATCGTAGTGGCGGTTCCGCGGAGGCTCGCCCGTCGCCTCAGCGGCGGGGCGGCCCGCCGCGGCTCCGCCGGGGCCCGGTCCGCCCGGCCTTCGAGCCGGCCATGCCCGGCTTCGCCTTCGGGGCGTCTCCGCCGAGGGTCTCCTCGGCGATGGCCTCGACGCCGTCGTCGCCGGCGTTCCGCAGGCGCTGCAGGCGGTCGCGAAGCGACGCGGCCTTCTCGAACTCGAGTCGCTTCGCGGCCTCGAGCATCTCCTCCTCGATGAGGCGGGCGAGCTCGCCCCGCTCGAGGGTCCGCGGGCGCGCGGCGCCCACCGCCTTGCGGACGGTCCGCC
>CAZQUA010000197.1:0-4134 GCA_964596455.1 uncultured Isosphaeraceae bacterium | reverse complement strand
GAGGCCGGGCTCGGCGCGGCTCAGGAACTTGTAGGCCCGGTCGCCGCCGCCGTGACGCTCGGCGATGAGTCGCATGGTGTCGAGGGGATCCTCGTCGAGGAACTGGATGCACTGGATCGCCGCTCGCCGCCGGCCGGTGGATCGCTCGATCGGGTTGAGGCGGTCGAGGGCGTCGAGCAGGGTCCGCTGATCGAGCTCGAACTGGCCGGTGCCGGTGATGTTGCAGCTCAGCAGGAAGACGCAGTCCGGCCGCAGGGCGAGGGCCCGCTGCAGGGCCTCGAGGGGATTGCTGCGGCCCGCCGGCACGATGCTCGAGCGGATCCAGTCGAGGGTCTCGGCGATGCCTTCGCGGCTCACCGGCCGCAGCCGATTGGCCGGCGGGGCCGCGAGGGCGGCGTTCCGCTGGAAGAAGATCACCGCGTAGGACTGCGAGGGAACCAGCGCCGAGAGCGAGCGGGCCAGCTCGTCGACGATGGTTCGGAACGAGCCGATCATCGACCCGGACGCATCCACCACGTAGACGATGCTGCGGGCGTTGGAGGCCCGCAGCCCCGCGAAGCTCGCGGCATGCTCGGCGGCCTCGCCCACCCCGGGCAGCGGGGCGGCCTCGATCGAGCGGCCGGTGCCCGCGATCAGGTCGAGGGGTCCGCCCGCGGCGGCGGCGAAGGCCTCCTCGAGGGCCTCGGCGAGATCCGCTGGCGGCGGCGACTCCGACGCGGCGGCATCGCTCGGCTGTTCCGACAGCGAGGCGAGCGGCTCGAAGCGGGGCGAGTCGAAGTCGGCGACCACGGGGTCGCGAGGGGTCTCGACGAGTCGAACGACCGTCCAAGTCACAAGGAACGCGATCACCGCCACCGCCGCATGCAGCGAGGCCGACAGCGCCCATCCCACCGCACGGGCATGGCCCGGCGAGGCTCCGCCGAGGGCTCGGGCACGCAGTGCCGACGCGAGACTCTCCGCCGGCAGGCTGCGGCGGCCGCGGCGGCCGCGCCCATCGGTCGGTGCCGCGGCGTCGCCACCGGCGGCGGGGAGGGTCTCGTTGGCGGAGTCGGAAGCGGACATGCGCGGATCTCGATCGCTCGAACCGCTCCGGCGGGGCCCCATCTGCCGCCCTACGGAGGCGGCGCGGCACCGGTCGAGTCGTCGCGATCGACGAGGATCGTAGAAGCGGAAGATCGGCGTTCCGGGCGGTGTCGCCAAAATGCCCGGCGAAACGGCCTACGACGCCGCGGGCTCTTCGTCGACGGCGGCGCCGCTTCGGAAGATCGCCCGGTCGAGGCTGACGACGCCGCCGCCGGTGAGCAGCAGGCCGAACGCGAGCACGAAGATCGCGCCCTGCGAGGCGACGAGGGCGCTCTGCTGCGGATCGAGGCCGAACATCCATGCCGACGCCACGATCGGCGCCGACTCGATCCAGAAGAGCGAGCCGAACAGGCTCGCCGCCAGCAGCGACCACAGGCGGGTCACCAGGCCGAGCAGCAGCATGGAGCCGCCGAGGAGCGAGAAGATCGCGGCCGCCCAGGCAAGCAGCACCGGCTGCGGCCAGCCCGCCGAGGCGAAGGTGATCGCGACCTCGTAGAGACGCCGCGCCGGAACGCCTTCGGTCTCGCCGGACACCGGCGGCTCGGCGATCGTGGGCACGCCGGCGGGCGTCGCCGCGGCGTCCTCGCGGGAGGACGGCACGGCCTCGGCAACGACCTCGACGGGAAGCGTGGTGGCTGGTGCGGCGGACTCTGCATCGGTCGCGGACTGCTCGCGGACCCGTTCGGCCATCGTCACGCGAGCCATCGCCGCCGGAACCGTCGTCCATTGGGCCATCGCCGCCACCTCGGGCGACTCCACCACGCCGAGGGACTCGAGCATCTCGTACTCGTCCCCGCGGAAGGTCCGCTCCGCGGTCAGGAGGGTCCAGCCGGATGGCACGAGGAACAGCGCCAGGGCGATCCTCGAGAGAAGCGGCACGACGTCGAGGGCGGCCACGCGGCTGAACATCGGAGCACTCCTGCGGATCGGGACCAAGCCGTGCGGAAGCGGACGAGGAAGGGGTTCAGGGACCACCCGCGAACGGCGGGGCGTATGCTAACGGTCATCGCCGCGGGCGTGGCGGAACTGGCAGACGCGCGGGATTTAGGTTCCCGTGGGGCAACCCATGCAGGTTCGATTCCTGTCGCCCGCATCCAAGGGGGATTCGGCCGTTCCCCCAGGATCGGAGCCGCCCGCCGCCGTGGCGGTTCCGCGGCCCGCCCTTGCCAAGGCGTCCGCCACCGCGAACGCCACCTCGAGGGCCTGCCCGTAGTTGAGGCGGGGATCGACCGGCGAGCGGTAGTCCCGGGCGAGATCCGGCACATCGACGCCTTCGCTTCCGCCGAGGCACTCGGCGATCGGCTCCGGCGCCATCTCGAGATGGATGCCCCCGAGCGGCGTTCCGCAGCGGGCGTGGATCTCGGCGGCGCGGGCGATCTCCTCGAGGATCCGCTCCACGCGGCGGGTCTTGACCATCGGTCCGTCGCGGCGATCGCCGATCGGCACCAGTTCGGTGTTGCCATGCATCGGGTCGAGCGACCACAGGACCCGCCGTCCGCTCCGCTCGACCGCCGCGATCGCGGCGGGGAGGCGGCGGGCGATCTCGGCGGCGCCGAAGCGGTGGATCACCGTGAGCCGCCCCGGCTGCCGCTCCGGATCGAGGGTCTCGAGAAGCGCCGGCAGGTCGTCGAGCGGCGTGGCCGGCCCGATCTTCAGGGCGATCGGATTCGCGATGCCGCGGAAGTACTCGACGTGCCCGCCGCCCCGCCGCAGCGTCCGCACGCCGATCCAGGGGAAATGCGTGGAGAGGTTCCACCAGCCGCGGCGCCTCGGCACCTCGCGGGTCTGCGCCGCTTCGAAGGCCAGCAGCAGGCCCTCGCGACTCGTGAACACCGGTGCCGGCGGCGGGTCCGCGCCGCCGCAGCCGGCACGCCGCACCTCCGCCACGAGATCCTGCCAGCGGGACAGCATCGGCGGCGACGCCGGCAGGTCGAGGGACCACCACTCCGGGTGGCGAAGGTCCCCGAAGCCGCCGTCGATGAGGGCGCGGATGAAGTTCACGGTGAGGGCGGCGCGGGCGTAGCCCTCGAGCAGCAGCGCCGGATCGGGCGTGCGGGCCTCCGCGGAGAACGCGGGCCGATTGACCAGGTCGCCGAAGAAGCTCGGCAGCTCCACCTCGCCGGATCGCTCGAACGGCTCGGTCCGCGGCTTGGCGTACTGGCCCCCGAGGCGACCCACGCGGATCACCGGCACGCCGGCGCCGCGGCCGATCACCAGGCCCGCCTGCAGCAGCATCTTCAGCTGCGAGGCGATGCGAGGCGCCCGGCAGTTCTCGAACCGCTCGGCGCAGTCCCCGCCCTGCAGCAGGAAGCGTCGGCCCTCCGCCGCTTCCGCCAACTCTTCGCGAAGCTGCTCCACCTCGAGCGACGAGACCAGCGGCGGCAGCGAGGCGAGTTCGCCGACGACCCGGGCCGCCTCCTCGGGAAGGGGGTACTCCGGCTGATGCTCGGTGGGACAAGCCCGCCAGGAGTCTGGCGACCAGGCCGCAGGCGTTGCAGGAGGCGTTGGATCGGCGGATCGAGGCATGGCGGAAGCGAGGTCAAGCGTAGCCCCGCCGCCGGCGCCGCCGCGGTCGAGGCGGATCCTCGCCATCGTCGGGACCGTTACACTTCCCGCCTTCCATGCCTCTTTCCCGACGCGTCGTCGTGACCGGTCTCGGCCCGATCTCCGCCTTCGGCGCGGGGATCGACGCCCTCTGGGAGGGGCTCTGCAGCGGCCGCAGCGCCATCGCTCCGATCGCGGGGTTCGACGCGACCGCCTTCCGCTGCCGCCATGCCGCCGAACTCCCCCGCGACCGCTTCGATCCCCGCGGGGCGATGCCGAAGACCTATCGCAAGCATGCGAAGGTGATGTCCCGCGACATCGAGCTCGCCATCGGGGCCGCCGCCGCCGCGGTGGCGGATGCGGGGCTGTCCACGCGGGGCAGCGATCCCGACGCTCCGCCCACGATCCCCGCCGAGCGGATCGGCTGCCACATCGGCGCCGGACTCATCGCGGCGGACATCGACGAACTGACCGCGGCGCTCGCCGCGAGCACCGCCTCCGACGGCT
>CAZQUA010000196.1:0-4157 GCA_964596455.1 uncultured Isosphaeraceae bacterium | reverse complement strand
GACTCCGCCGCGACGGTGAGGGTAGCCGCGATCCGCCGCGGCGATCGCCGCGGCCCGCCGCCGTCAGGGCCCGGCGGTGCCGCCCCGGAGGGCTTCGAACAGCATGACCGCCGCCGCGGCGGCGCCGAGAAGAAGCAGCAGCACCGCGATCGACCATCCGAGGAACCGCAGGAACCTCGCCAACCGGTGGATCGTGCCGGCCGATGCGAGCGTGCTCGCGACCTCCGCGTCGATCTCGCCCTCCGCCCCCGCCTCGGCGGCCCCGCTCGAGCTCGCGTCGAGGATCCGCTCCGCCTCGGCAGCATCCTCCGGCCGGACCAGCAGCGTCCAGTCGCCCTCGCCATGCAGGCCGACCGCCACCGGCGGCACCGCCCGCGCCGCGATGCCGCCGCTGCCAAGCGTCGCCGCGGCCGTTGCGATCTGCCACTCGTCGCCGCGGCGAAGCGGCTCCGTGAGGGGATCGCTCACGGCGCGGCCTCGGGGCCGCGGGATTCCGTCCAGTCGCGGCGGAAGGCCTCGATCTCCTCGGCGGCGTAGCTCCGCCCCCGCCAGAGAACCACCCAGTCGGCGAGGTCGGCCTCGAGGCGGGCGATCGGCACGGCGACCGCCGGGGCCAGCAACGCGGCACCGGTGGCGGGATCGAGCGGCATGGCGATCAGGCGATCGCCGGCGATCTCCGACAGCTCGAGGCTGCGGAGGCCGCGAGAGGCGTCGTCCTCCGCCTCGATCCGCAGCCGCACCCGCACCCCTTCCTCCATCGCCCCTTCGAGTCCGGCGAGGAGCCGCACCCAGTCGGCCACCCGCCGCCGACCCGCGGCGCGGGCGATCGCGGCGTCCTGCCGCGAGCGGAAGAACTCGCCGCCGCCGCGAAGGATCTCCTCGAGCAGCGCCTGCGGCGGAACCCAGGCGCGGGTGTAGGCGCCGCGGGGCGACGGATCGCACACCGCCGCACGCACGCCGCCACGATCGCCGAACATGCGTTGGCGATCGGCGCCGGAGCCCGGCGCGTGCCTCGGCAGGCGGGAGAGGACTTCGTCGATCTCCTGCAGGGTCACCCACGCCGACGGCCCCACCTGCCATCGGGTGTCCGGCGGCGGGGAGGCCTCGACGAGGAGCGGCGCGAGCAGGTCGAGCAACGCCGCTCCCGCGGCCGCGAGCGGCGCCGGCACCTCGAGCAATTCGAGTTCCGGCCGCCCCCAGCGATGCAGGCCCTCGGTGAACAGCCAGACCGAGTCGCTTCCCGGCCGCCGAACCCCGCGGGTGCTCCAACCCCAATCGCCGGGGGCCAGCCAGGTCGCATCCCTCGCCGCGTCCAACGACTCGCCGGCGATCCAACGGCCCGTCGCCGGATCGAGGATCGCCTCGACGCTCGGCAGCGAGGCCGCTCCGCGAATCAGCGAGGAGAAGCGGTCGGCGATCGCCGGGGCCGCGATCAGGGCCTGCACCCCGATCACCCATCGGCAGGCTCCCACCGCCGCGGGAACCGGGATCTGCGGATCGGGTTCGGGAGTCTCCGCGGCCTCAAGCCATGCCAGGACCGGACCGTGGCCATCCTCGAGGATCCCCGCCCATTGCATGCGGGCGTCCGGCGGATGGATCGACCGAGGCCCCGCCGCCGCCCCGATCGGCCCGCCGATGGCGGCGAGCGAGGCGTCGCGATCCGGTGCCGCGTCGCATGCCAGAAAGGCGAGCAGCGTGGTCGGCTCGGCAGCGTTGCCCCACGGGCACTGCCGCGGGGCCGGCTCGGTCGCCTCGGGGGCGTTCGGGTCCGTGGAGGGCACCGCAGGCGTCGGCGTCGGCATGCCCCGAGTGTAGAAGGCGACCCCCGTCGTCCGACGGAAGGCATCACCGGGTTCGTCCCGGTCGGTAGAGTGCCGTCCGTTGCAGACCGCGGACCCGCGGCTCGATGCGGATCCGACCGGCGCGAATCCATTCCCGCCGGGCCTCGCCGTCTCACCGAGGACGCTTCTTGCTCGCCGCGACCACCCGACTCCTCGCTCGCCTCGCGGCCATCCTGCTGCTTGCGGCGGCCGCTCCCGCCGCCGCTTCGCCCGACGACGCCGCGATCCGCGGGTTGGTCGCCGGCGATCTCAGCCGCGAGGAGCTCGCGGGCAAGTCCGAGATCATGGTCGAGGGCGTCGTCGAGGCGATCGAGGTCTCGAAGGAGATCCACGACGACTACGAGGAGCTCTCCCTCACCGCCACCCTGCGGATCCTTCGGGTCGAACTCGGGACCGACCTGTCCGTGGGCGACACGGTGAGGGTCCAGTACTGGTGGCGGGACCTCGATCGGCCGATCCCCAACCTCGCGGTCGGCTTCACGCCGCTGCCGCAGGTGGGCGAGGTGGCGTGGCTGTTCGCCAAGAGCGTGCCCGAGCAGCCCGGGACGCTGCATCCCATCATGCCCAACGGGTGGTCGATCGAGTCGCCCATCGATCCGCTGCCGAACTTCGGCGGGACCGTCGTGGAGGAGATCGACCATCGGTCGCCGCCGCTCTGGCCGTGGGGCCTCGTCTTCATCGCCGCGGGGATTCCGCCGCTGGCCTGGTCGCTGCGGGCGGACAGCCAGTCGAAGGGGCCGCTGCGCCTGCTCGCCGCGGGCCTCGCCCTCGTCGGCGTGGCGATGCTCTTCTTCTGAACCGCGTTCCCTTCCGACGCCCCCGCGACGAGATCGCCTCGCCGATGCGACTCATCCACTCGACCGAGGAACTCGACGCCTTCGCCGGCGCCGCGCTGGTGCCCACGATGGGGGCGCTGCACGACGGCCACGGCTCGCTGATCCGCCTCGCGGCCGACGAGGGACGACCGGTGCTCGTCTCGGTCTTCGTGAATCCCACGCAGTTCGCGCCCTCGGAGGACTTCGAGCGGTATCCGCGGACCCTCGAGTCCGATCTCGAGATCGCCGCCCGTTGGGGAGCCGCGGCGGTCTTCGCCCCTTCGGCCGATGCGATCTACCCCTCCGGCCTCGCCGCCGCCCGTGAGCAGGCCGCGGCGCTGCCGCTGCCGGCGGTCGCGACGCGGCCCGGCCTCGAGGACCGCCTGCGGCCGGGCCACTTCGCCGGCGTCTGCGGCGTCGTCGCGAGACTCTTCGACCTGTGCCGGCCGGGCGTGGCGGCCTTCGGCGAGAAGGACTTCCAGCAGCTGCTTGTGATCGAGTCGCTCGTGCGGATGCACCCCGGCCGCTGGCCGGGCCTGCGGATCCTGCGGGGCCGGACGGTGCGGGAGGAGGACGGCCTCGCCATGAGCAGCCGCAACCGCTACCTCTCGCCGCCGCAGCGGGAGCAGGCCTTGGGCCTCTCGCGGGCGCTGCAGGCGGCCCATGCGGCGCAGCACCCCGCGACGGCCGAGGCCATCATGGCGGAGTGCCTCGCCGAGCACGGACTCGAAGTCGAGTACGCGGTGGTCCGCGACGCCGCAAGCCTCGAGTCCTCCGCGGACTTCGCGCGGCCTTGCCGGGCCCTGATCGCCGCGAGATTGCCATCGGTGCGGCTCATCGACAACGCCCCCATGACGGTGTGGCGGTAGCGAACGCCCCACGCCGGCCGCGTTCCCGCCGGCCTTCCGAGCCGAGGGCCCAGCCGCTGGCCGGGGCCGCGGCCCGATCTCGGATCCGGTCGATGGATCCGCGGCGGCGAGCCGATAGGATCGCGTCGGTCCGCCGTCCGCCACTCGGGAGCCCGCCGCCATGAAGATCCTGACGAAGATCCCTCTCAGGACCGCCTCGCTCGGTCTGATGCTGCTTGCCTCGATGGCCGCCACCGCAGCGGCGACTCAGGAGAGCGGGACGGGCGATCCGCCGCGGCAGTGGCTCGATCGCCTCCCGCGGGAGGACCGCGCCGCGCTGGAGACGCTCGTCGGGTTCGAGTGCCCGCCGCTTCCCGAGAAGGCCGTCTGGGTGGGCGGCGCTCCGCCGGAAGAGCTTCGCGGCAAGGTGGTGCTGCTGCAGTCCTTCTCCACCCGCGGCAACGGCCGACGGAGCGTGGAGCTGCTGGCGCGGGCCCTCGGCGAGACGCCGCCGCAGGATCTCGTGGTGCTGCTCGTGCACACTCCCGACAACGCGGAGCGGGCGGAGCTGGTCCTCGAACGGCAACCGCTGCCCTATCCCTGCCTGATCGACGCCGATGGAGCCGCCTGCGACCGGCTCGGCTTCTTCCGCC
>CAZQUA010000195.1:0-4181 GCA_964596455.1 uncultured Isosphaeraceae bacterium | reverse complement strand
AACCGAGCCGCCGGCCACGCTCGCCCCTCCCCGAGCATCGTCGGTCCCGCGGCGGCCCCGGCGGCGGTTCGACGGCGTTCGGTCCCGGCGGACACGCTCGATCAAGCGATCCTGCCAGAAGCTCGGGCAAGCCCGCGCCGCCGGCATGGTGGGGATTCGCTCGAACCCCTTTGCAACGTGGGCTCGCCGCCCGACGATCCCGACCTTCCACTCCACTCTCGGTCGCCCTCGAGCGTGAGGCTTGGCCATCGTCGCGGGATCGGCGATCCCGAGGGGTTCTCCAAGGTTCGAGCCAATACGTACCAGGCAGCGGTCCGCCGGGACCCAACGCCGTCGGCGACTGTAGTCCGCAGGATCGCAGCGGGTCATCCGCCTCGATGCCGCGGTCGCAGCGGAGCCAGCCGGCTCCGCCACACTCGGATTGACACCCCCGACGCACCCTCTACCATCTCGCGGTCGCTTTCGAGATGCCTCCCGCAGGGTCCCATCCCGTGAACACCGCTCGATCCATTGCCCGCTCGGTCGCCCTTTCCGCAGCTGCCCTCGGGGTCTTCTTGGCGGTGGGATGTTCGTCGCCGCAGGACACGTCGTTCAGCTCCATCAAGTCCAACCTCACCCCCGAGTTGCAGGGCATCGCGGAGCGACCGAGCGACATCGAGCGGAACATGGCGGTGGTGGGCAACCAGAATCTCCGCATGTTCTGGGGCGATCTCGGACGGGTCTTCCTGTTCGACCAGCCCTCGTACCTCTCCCCCTACAACATCACCTCGACGACCGGACAGCCCAACTGATCCGCCTCGCGAGGACCTCCCCTGCCCGTCTCCCCGCCCCCGGCCTTCGCCGGGGGCGTTTGCTTGCCCCGCCGGCGGAGGCAGAGGCCGAGACCATCGCGACTTCGGCGACCCGTCGGATCGCCCCCGCCTGCCGCGGGGTGACGACGATCGGCTTCCCCTTCGCCTCCCGCGTCCCGTGAACGCACCCTCCCCCGCCGATCGAGACGCTCCGCCCGAGGCGCCTCCGCCCGGCGCGATCGGGCGGCTGGTGCGGCCGTGGTGGTGGCGGGGACTCGGCGGGTTCGTCGAGAGCTTCCATCCCCGCTCGCTCCCGCCGATGCTGCGGGCCAACTACGCCCGCGAACTCGTGAGCTGGGCGTTCCTGCCGGTGATGCTCGGCGCCGTCGAGGGCGGCACCGTCAGCATCGTGGTGAAGAAGCACTTCGCCGCGGCGGAGGACGTCCCCACCTCCGCGCTCAATCTCGCGGTGGCGGCGGTCACCGCAGCGCCCGCCATGGCGAACGTCACGAGCTTCCTCTGGGCGGGCCTTGCGCACGGCCGGGCGAAGGTCCCCTTCATCGCGGCGCTGCAGGTCGCGACCGCGATCGCGGTGGGATCGCTGGCCATGGCGCCCTGCGACGCCGCGGGCCTGTGGTTCTTCACGGCGGCGGTGATCGTCGCCCGGGTCTGCTGGACGGGGGTCATCACCATCCGCACCGGGGTGTGGCGGGCCAACTACCCCCACGCCGACCGGACCCGCATCGCGGGGCGGATGGCCACGGTGCAGGCCCTGGTGCTCGCCGCCACGGGGACGGCCATCGGGCAGGCGATGGACTACTCCACAAGCAGCTTCATCGTGATCTACCCCGCCGCGGCGGCGATCGGCCTCGCGGGCAACGCCATCTACCGCCGCGTCCGCCTGCGGGGCCAGCGTCGCCTCGCCCGAGCCGAGCGCAGCGGCCGCCGCGAGGACCGGGCATCGCTCAATCCCCTCGCGGTGCTGCGGGTGCTTCGGGAGGATCCGCCCTTCCGCCGCTTCATGCGGTGGATGTTCATCTTCGGCCTCGGCAATCTCATGCTGTCGGCGCCGCTGGCGATCGTGCTCGAGGAGCGGCTCGAGGCGAGCTACATCGAAGGGATCCTCGTGGCCGCGGTGATCCCCCTCGCGATGATGCCGTTGATCATCCCGCTCTGGGCCCGCCTGCTCGGACGCCTCCATGTGGTGCAGTTCCGCTCGATCCACGGCTGGAGCTTCGTGGCGGCCTCGGGGGCGATGTTCGCTGCGGACCTCGCCCGGAGCTTCCCGCTCTTCTGCGTGGCGTCGGCGTTCCTGGGAATCGGCTTCGCCGGCGGCGTGCTGGCCTGGAACCTCGGCCACCACGACTACGCC
Source organism: uncultured Isosphaeraceae bacterium (assembly GCA_964596455.1). Lineage (GTDB taxonomy): Bacteria > Planctomycetota > Phycisphaerae > Phycisphaerales > SM1A02 > CAZQUA01. The sequence goes on along the minus strand of CAZQUA010000195.1, from coordinate 2,018 downwards.
CCGGAGCATCGGGACGGGCAGTACATGGGCGTGCACGTCACCTTGACGGGCCTTCGGGGCATCGCGGCGCCGTTCCTGGCGGTGGGCCTGTACGGGTGGCTCGACTCGATCGGCTTCGGATCGGGCATCTTCCTCGTCTGCCTGATCACCAACGTCGTGGGCCTCGCCGGCTTCATCTCGATGGCCCGCGACCTCTCCCGCCGCCGGGCGGCGGCGGCGGCATCCGGCCTGCCGCCTCCGACGAAGTGAGCGGCGTGCCCTTCACCCTCTACTTCGATGGCGATTGCCCCTTCTGCGTCCGCGAGGTCCGCTGGCTCGCCCGCCGCGACCGCCGGAACGCCCTCCGCCTCGTGGACATCAGCGCCGGCGACTTCGATCCGGAGGCCCATGGGGGCACCGCGGAGTCGTTCATGGCCCAGATCCACGGCCGCCGCGGCGACGGCACCCTGCTCACCGGGATGGCGGTCTTCCGCGAGGCCTACGCCGCGGTGGGACTCGGCTGGCTGACCGCGCCCACCGGCTGGCCGCTGCTGCGGCCGCTCTTCGACCTCGCCTATCGCCTCTTCGCTCGCAACCGGGTCCGCCTCGGGTCGCTCTTCGGGCGGTCCTGCGACGCGGGGACCTGCGAAGTCGGCCGGATGCCTATCCGAACCGGACGATCCCGAACTGGATGAGCACGAAGGTCGCCGCGAAGGCCGCCTGCAGCAGGATGGAGATCCAGCTCCAGGCTCGCATCGCCCCCCGCGGCCGCCACGCCGCCGGCATCTCCGGACCGGTCACGCAGCGGTGGTTGAACCACGAGAGCACCGGCGCCGTGAGGAAGGAGAGGGTGGTGGCAAGATCGACGAGGGCCTTGAAGCTGCCCATGCCGAAGATGAGGATCGCCATCGCGCCGCCGCAGAGAAGCAGGAAGGCGAAGCGGTAGACCCGACGATCGCCCTCGGCGGGCGGCCCTCCGGCGGCAGCGGAGGCCGCAGGCGGCCGAAACTGCGAGACCACTGCGGCGACCACCCGCGGGAAGGCATCGACCACCGTCACCGTCGTGGAGAGCATCACCAGCAGCGCCGCGGCGCCGATGATCGGGCGGCTCCATCCGCCGAGGGTGCTTGCGTAGAGGTCGACCACCTGCGAGGCGAACCGCGCGGCGTTGTCCTCGAAGGCGAGCCCCTGCCCGAACATGAGCGCGGTGCCGAGCAGCACGAACGCCAGCGCGAGCAGCGTCGTGGCGAGATAGCCGACGTCGAAGTCGCGAAGGGCCCCGCGGGCGTCCGGCGGCCGTCCGCCTTCGCGGGCCCTCGCGAGCGTCCACAGCGAGCTCCACACCGAGATGTCGATCGCCGAGGGCATCCAGCCGATCAAGGCCGCCGCAAAGAGGATCGCCGCGGGCTCCAGGATCGCGGCATCGGGCAGCAGCCGCGCCGTGGACCAGTCGATCCGTCCGATCGCCAGCAGCGTCGCCGCCAGCGTCGCCACCGTCAGCAGCGGCATCACCAGCTTGATGAACCGATCCAGCCACCGGTAGCCGCCGACCGCGAGCAGACCCGCCGAGAGAACCAGCAGGGCCGCCGAGACCGCCGCGGGGCCGTTGGCGGCGCCGACGGTGCGAGCCACGGCATCCTCGAGGCCCAGCACCGCGATCGCGACCCCCGCGGTCACCACCGTCACCACGGCGGTGATGGTGAACATCGTGGCGAGCGTGAGCAGCGAGAACACCGCGAGCACCACCCAGCCCTGCCGGCGATATCCCTCGACAAGGGATCGCCCGGTCGCGGCGGCGTAGAGGGGCCCGAAGCGGAACGCCGGGAGCTTGACGAGGTTCGCGAGCAGCACCACGAGCAGCATCGACAGGCCGAAGCTCGCGCCGGCCCGGGTGGACTGCACCAGGTGCGAGACCCCCACCGCCGCGCCGGCGAAGAGCAGTCCAGGTCCGAAGGCGGCGAGGAAGCCTCGCCGCGGAGGGTCGCTCGAGTCGCTCGCGTCGGCCGTCGGTGCGGCCATGCCGGGGGTCCGTGGACCGG
>CAZQUA010000194.1:0-4201 GCA_964596455.1 uncultured Isosphaeraceae bacterium | reverse complement strand
CCGATCGCATGCGTGGAAGGCGTTCCTTGCAAGGAGCATTCGACATGAACGACAACGGCATCGCTGGCTGGTCCCGCATCCCCTCGCTGCTTGCCGCGGTCGCCGCCGCAAGCCTCGCCTCCGCATCGCTGGGTCAGGTGACCTCCTACTCCGACCCCACCAGCGACATCTTCGACACCGGCCTGTCGAACCTCGACATCACCACCGTGTCGATGTCTCACGACGCCGACAACCTGTACATCACCGTCGAGACCGCGTCCTTCCAGAACTGGACGAAGTACATGTTCTACTTCGACACCGGCGTCGGCGGGACCACCTCGAACGCCTGGGGCCGCCCGGTGAACCTGACCCGCGACATCAGCCACTACGTCGGGTCGTGGGTGGACGCTCCGAGCGACAATGCCCAACTCTGGTCGTGGAATGGCGCCTGGAATCTCGACGGCACCGTCTCCAACGACCAGTCCCAGTCCGGCGAGAACAAGGTGACCTGGGCGTTCTCCCGCAGTTGGCTGGGCATCAGCGAGGGCAGCACGATCTTCTTCGACGTGGCCACGAGCGGCGGGGGCAACGACCCCGGCGTCGACCATCTCAGCCGCAGCGACCTCGCCACCACCTTCTGGGATCAGCCCTCGACGAGCGGCGAGTTCCTCGCCTACACCGTGCCCGCCCCCGGCGTGGTGGCGGTGCTGGCCCTCGCGGGCCTCGGCCGCTCCCGCCGCCGCAGCTGCTGATCCCCCGATTCCCTTCGCTTTCACTCCTGTGACAACGCTCTCCCGAAAGGGGGAGCGTTGTCGCTATCGGGGCCCCCTTCAGGCGCCGCCTTCGGACTCGCCGGCCGCGATCCGCTCGAGCTCCGCCCACCGCTCGTAGAGGCTCCGGACCCGCTCCGAGGCGGCGGCGAGGGATGCGAACGCCGCGGCGGATCGGCTGTGGTCGGCGAGCACCGCGGGATCGTTCGTCTCGGCTTCGAGTCTCGAGATCTCCGCTTCGGCGGCGAGGATCGCCTCCTCCATGCCCGCGAGCTCCTGCTGCTCGCGGTAGGCGAGTTTGCGGGGGCGGCTTCCGCCGCGTCGAGGCGGGGCCGGTGCCGATGGCGGCGAGCCTGCCGGCGACGGCGGCGGGTCGCTGCGGACGCGATCCCGTTCCCACTGCTCGCGGGTGGCGAAGAGGCGGGCGCTGCCGCGGCCATCGAAGCCGAGGAATCCCGTGCACACCCGGTCGAGCAGGAAGCGGTCGTGGCTCACCAGCACGATCGCCCCCGGAAACCCCCGCAGGGCCTGCTCGAGCACCTCGAGCGAGGGGATGTCGAGGTCGTTGGTGGGCTCGTCGAGGATGAGCAGATCCGCCGGCGTCGCCATGAGCGTGGCGATGACCAGGCGGGCCTGCTCGCCGCCGGAGAGATGCCCGACCGGCGTCGCGAGCTGCGAGGGCTCGAAGAGGAACCGCTTCGCCCAGCCGCTGACGTGCACGCTGCCGTCGGGCATTTCGATGCGATCGCCGATGGGGCAGAGCGTCTCCTGCAGCGTGCGGGCGGGATCGAGGGTGCCGCGATGCTGCCCGAAGATCCCGACCCGCAGGTTCGCGGCCCGTTCCACCCGCCCTTCGAGCGGGGCGAGCTCGCCCTCGAGGATCCGCAGCAGCGTGGTCTTGCCGACGCCGTTCTCGCCGAGCACGCCGAGGCGATCGCCGGGTGCCAGTTCGAGGTCGACCCCGCCGAAGAGACGCCGCTCCCCGAACGCCGCCGCGACGCCCTGCATCGCGAGCAGGCGGCGGGTCTTCCGTTCGGTCGCGGCGAACTCGATCGACGCGGTCCGCTGCGGCACCGCCGCTCGGGCCGCGCCGGCATCGAGTTCGCGTCGCCGCTCCGCGGCCGCATCCACCTGGCTTCGATTGCGGGTGCGGCGGGCCTGCACCCCCTGCCGCATCCAGGCCTCGTCGCGGCGGACCTTGTTGGCAAGCGACGCCTGCGCCGCGGCCGCGGCCTCGAGGAACGCCTCCCGCCGCTCCAGGAAGCGGCTGTAGTCGCCCTCCGCCTCGAAGCTGCCGCCGGGATAGGCCGCGGAGAGTTCGACGATCCGCGTCGCCGTCGCCTCGAGGAAGCTGCGGTCGTGGGAGACGAACACCACCGCCATCGGTGCGTGGCGGACGAACCCCTCGAGCCAGGCGACCCCATCGAGATCGAGATGGTTCGTCGGCTCGTCGAGCAGCAGCAGCTCCGGGTCCCGCACCAGTCCGCAGGCGAGCGAGAGCCGCTTCCGCCATCCTCCCGAGAGCGAGGCCGCGGTCGCGTCGGGATCGGCGAAGCCGAGACGGTCGAGCACGATCGCGGCGCGGGTCGCCGGATCGGGGCCGTCCTCGCCCTCGAGGGCCGCCGCCGCCGCCGTCGCCGCCTCTCCCACCCGCACGCCCGGATCGAAGCGGTCCTCCTGCGGCACGAAGGCGACCCGCAGCGAACGGCGGCGGACGATCTCGCCGCCATCGGGAGCCTCGAGTCCCGCGAGCATCCGCAGCAGCGTCGACTTGCCGCCGCCGTTGGGGCCGATCAGGCCGATCCGATCACGCTCTTCGATGTGGATCGACACGCCCTCGAAGAGCGTCCGCGAGGGCAGCAGACGGGCGAGTCCCGTCGCGGTGAGCAGCGTGGCCACGCAGGTCGCTCCTCAAGGACCGGCGAGGGCACGGCGGATCCGCTCGATCGCCTCGCCCTCGATCGACGGCACCGGCCCCTTGGTCATCGGCGGGAAGAAGTTCCAGTGCCACGCCTTGACCCGAATCGTCCGCTCCGCGTCCGCCCGCTCGTCCCACGGCGCGATCGAGATCTCGACGCAGGTCTCCGATCCCGTGAAGCCGCCCTCCTGCACCACGAAGGCGAGGCGGCCCTGCGAGGGATCCCAGTTGCGGGTGGCGTCCTGCATCATCTCGAGCGGGCCGACCGGATGGGCCTCGCCGCCCGGCCACGGGGCGAGCATCGCCTCGGCGACCTTCTCCTCGATTTGCGACCCGGGCCCGCTGGCCTGGATCGAACGGCCGCAGGCTGCAAGCGGAAGGGCGACGAGGGCGGCAAACGCGATGCTCGCTGCGGCACGCCGAGCTGCGGCAGGAGTGGCCCGGTGGCCATCCGGCCGGGCCGAAGGCGTCGCGAAGCAGGTGGAGGGGCGATGGGCGATCGATGGCATGGAGACTGGCGACCTTGGTGGCGGGGTGCGAGGCATCCGCCGCCCCGGCACGGCGCCGGGGCGGCAGGACCCTCGATCATCGCATGCCCGCAGGCGGGCGTTCTCAGCGGGCGCCGACGGCGACCCGGTCGCCGCCTCGCCGCAAGGGACGCTTCCATCCCCGCGACGGACGGGCCTCGACGGCCGGGGCCGGCGCGGCGGGCGACTCCCGACGGCTCGCGCCCTCGCTTCGCCCCTTGCCCTGCCGCTTTCCGCGAGCCTGCCGGCCGCCGCCGCCTCGGGACTCCTTCCGGTGGGACTCCTTCCGGTCGCGACGCCCGCCACCGCCCGCCGCCGGCGATGCCGCGGCCGGCAGATCGAGCGTCGGGATGCCGGCGGGGGTCTCGAAACGCGGGATCTCCTGCCGGGTCAGGCGCTCGATGGACCGCAGCAGGTCCCGCTCGTCCCGATCGCAGAAGGAGATCGCCACGCCGCTCGCACCCGCGCGGGCGGTGCGTCCGATGCGGTGCACGTAGGCCTCCGGCTCCATCGGCAGGTCGAAGTTGAACACGTGGCTGATGCCGTCGACATCGAGGCCGCGGGCGGCCACGTCGGTGGCGACGAGGATCGCGACCTTGCCGGAGCGGAAGGCCTCGAGGGCGCGGATCCGCTGGTTCTGACCCTTGTTGCCGTGGATCGCCTCGCCGGCGATGCCGGCGGTGCGGAGCCGCTTCAGCACCCGGTCGGCGCCGTGCTTGGTCTTGGTGAAGACGACCGACCGGGCGATCCGCTCCTCGCGGATGAGATGCACGAGCAGCGCCGCCTTGTCGCCCTTCGCCACCGGGAACAGCCGCTGCTCGATCCGCTCGACGGTGGTGGCCACCGGCGTGACCTCGACCCGCACCGGGTCGCGGAGAAGCTGCGACGCGAGATGCTCGATCTCCTTCGGCATGGTGGCGGAGAAGAGCATGGTGCGACGCCTCGCGGGAAGCGCCGCGGCGATCCGGCGGATCGGCTCGATGAAGCCCATGTCGAGCATCCGGTCG
>CAZQUA010000193.1:0-4227 GCA_964596455.1 uncultured Isosphaeraceae bacterium | reverse complement strand
TGAGGACGGCGACCGGTCCGGCGCCACGCATGAGTTCGCGGTCGAGGGGCATGGGATCTCCGCAGGCAGGGACACATGGTCGTGCGTACTATGTGTGGCACAGCATAAGCCTACCGGCCGTCGGGGCAAGGCCCGAGGGCAGGGCCCGGCGGAGGCGACGGCCCGGCGGCGGGCCTCGACGAGGCTCAGCCCGCCACCGGCAGCGTCAGCACCGGGGCGGCGCTGGGGGTCTCCGACTGCATGAGGGTCTGCAGCGTCTGCAGCTTCATGAAGAAGCGCTTGCTCGTGAGGTCGGTCTCGTCGATCCAGAACCACCAGTCCCGGTAGGGCACCGCCACGAAGGCCGTCGCCGGGGCCTCGCGGCCCGAGCGGATCCGCAGCATCCCCTCGAAGCCGGGGGCGGGGCGGAGCTCCAGCGACAGCGGCTGCAGCGGCTCGGGCACCTCCACGCTCGCCATGGCGAGTCGCAGCAGGTCGTCCACGGACCGCATCCGCACGTAGATCACCCCTTCGCCGAGGTTCATCGCGATCTCGCTGAGCCGCAGCAGCACCGCCTCGGACTCCTCGGCGGCGGTGGGCCGCCCGGCGAACTCGATGAGGCGAGTCACCGCCTCCCGCGAGTGGTCGCGCACGCGGATGAGCAGGCCGAGGGTGTGGTTCTCGGTGCGGACGAGCTGCACCACCCCAAGATGCACCAGGCGGGCGATGACCCCGGCCATCTCGTCGAAGCGGCGTCGCCGCTCCGCGGCGCCGTCGGCATCGGCGAACAGCGGGTCGAGCAGCAGCGGCCGCGTCAGGCCGTTGATCTCCGCCATGAGCAGGCGGACCGCCATGGCGGTGTCCTCCTCGGTGACCGCGCCGGCGATCACCCTCGCCACCGTCACCGCCGGGATCGGCTCGAGGAACTGGGTGATGTAGCTGCGGCCCTGGACGGGCATGTAGCTGACGGTGGGGTTCTCCTCGATGATCGCCGAGAGCGAGAACGGCACGAGATTCCCCGCATAGCTCGAGGCCGACCCGAAGCCCACGTTCACGCCCGGCTCGAGCTGGTAGCTCCAGTTGGCGGTGATCGAGGAGACCGTCAGCATCACCGTCCGCTCGGCGAAGCGGCCCCGCACGACCTTCGTCAGGGTCTGTTCGGCGTCGGTGGCGGCAAGGGCCTCCGCCCAGGTCCCGCGGCCCTGCCGCAGGCCCGCCGGACCGAGGCTCGAGCAGCCGACGAGCATGGCGGAAGCGAGTGCGAGAATCGCTACGGCGAGGGGATGGCCGCCGCGACGACGGCCCCGGGACTCAAGGCGAGGAAGCATGCCGCAGAATCTAGCCGACCACGGGCGAGCCGCCCCATGATCCGACCTGCGACCAGACCTGCGATCAGACCTGCGACTCGACCTGCGACCTGACCTGCGATCTGAGCTGCCAGCCGACCTGCCACGAAGTCTCGCCACGCCGGCACCAGAGCAAGCGACTTCGGCCCCGCCCCACGGCAGCGGTGGCCGACGCCGGCACCAACTCCCGGCCCACGGCTCCACCCGTCAGGGGCGTGCGATCAGGAACTCGTCCTTGGACCGCCCCGACTCGACGGCCGCGGACAGCCAGCGGGGCATGCGGCCCCTGCCGGACCAGGTCGAGCCGCTCGCAGGATCGCGGTACTTGGGTTCCACGATCGCCCGTTGGTCCGAGCGGGCGTCGCCCGCATCGCGGCGGCCGCGACGGCGGCGGCCCATGCCGGCGGCCTCGGCAAGTTCGGCCGCGGAGAAGCCGAGATCCGCAAGGGTCAAGCCGAGCTGATCCATGGTGCTGCGGATCATCTCGATCGCCGCCCCGATCTCCGTGCTGCGGACCCGCTCGGCCTCCTGCTGAAGCCGCTCGATCTCGCGAGTGATCTCCGCATAGGTCATCTTCGACTGCATTCGTCGCTCCTTCATCGCCGTAGGCATGCCCCGCCGTCGCCGAGGACGGACGAGTGCCGAGGATAGCGGCATCCGCCGGCGATCCGCCCCAAGGGGTCGCGATTCCCGCCTGCTCGAGGCGATCGGCGATCGACGGCCGGGGCGGCACGCCTTCAGGAGGTCGCGGCCACGCCCACCGGCGAGTCGATGCCGCCGATGGCGACGCGGCGGATCGCTTCGAGCACCTGCACGCGACGCCGCAGGTCCTCGCGGCACGCGGCCAACTCGCGATCGAGCAGCACCAGCATCGCCAGGGTCGCGGCCACCAGATTGGTATCGGCCGGCGGCAGCGAGGCCTCGGCTTCGGCGACGACGGCGAGCATCGCTTCCGCCTCGCTGCCGGGAGGATCGCCCGCCTCCCTGCAATCGCGAGCGACTCCCGCGAGGCCGATGGCGCCCTCGGCCTGCCGGGCGGCGAATGCGTCGATGCGGCTGCAGAACGGCGATGCTCCGAGGCTCGGAGGCATGATCAGGCGGATCCTCGCGAACGATCTCGCCAGCAGCAGCTGCCGCTCGATCGAGCGCCGGGTCGACTCGAGCAGGCGAAGTCGCTCGGGGTGGCCGCCGATCTCCGCCTCCGCATCGACGATCACACCGTCCAGAGCCGCAAGGGCCGCATGGGCCCTCGAACGCAGGGCGATCTCGGTGCGGCGGGATTCGGCGGCGCTGCCGCGGGCGGAGGGGTCGGACCCGAAGCGGAGCAGGGCCGCGTTCGCCTCGATCGCGGCCGCGAGGCCGTCGCCGATCCGCTCCCGCGCATAGACGGGCCGGACGAGCAGGAAGACGAGCCACGCGAGCAGCGTGGCCCCGCCCACGCTCGCGAACCGCTGCCCGATCGGGTCGAGGTCGACCGTGAGGGTGTCCGAGGCGGTCAGCGTGAAGAAGACCGTCATCGCGAAGCTGAGCCCGATGCCGGCGGTCGCGGCGGACTGCATCGCCACCGCCCCCGGCGCGATCGCCGCGGCCAGGATCGCCGCATAGATCCATGGATCCTGCGCATTGGGCAGGAACACCACGATCGCCGCGAGCGAGGCGAGCAGCGATGCGGCAAGACCCACCAGCCGCCCCGAGAACGACGACGCGACGCCGCCCATGTTGAGGCTCGTGAGAAGCATCGACATGAGCAGCAGCACCGTCGATCCGCCCCAGTCGGCGTAGATCGAGGTGATCGCGAAGGCGATCAGCGTGACGACCATGCCCTTCATGGCGAAGATCGACGCCCAGCGGTCCGGTCGCCGCAGCAGCTCCGGCAGCAGCGACGCCCGCCTGCCGACGGATCGCTCCTCGATCGACGGAATCGGCAGCGACTCGGGGATCGCCGCGGCCTTCGGTCCGGTCGCGGCGGCGGCGAGCCCGAGCACCGCATCGACGCTGCGGTAGAGGACCGCCACGCTCTCGATGAGGACGGTCCCGCGGACCGCCGCAGCCGGCGCCGCCGATCCCGCGGCGAGGCTCGCCTCCGCGCAGCGGCGCTCGAGGCCTTCGAGCGCCGCCTCGGCGGACGGCAACGCCCCCACCTCCCGTCGCTCCCTCACCGACGCGGCGATCGCCTCGAGGCGATCGGCGAAGGCCCGGCGGACCGGCATCGCGGCGTCGGCGTGGGCCTCGACGAATCCCGGCGGATGCGGCAGCGAGAAGAGCATCCTCCGCAGCGAGTTCAGGCCCGCGACGAGGCGAAGGCACTCCGCGAGGGTGTGCAGGTTCCGGCAGCGGGCGGTCCTCCCCTGCTCGGCGCGGAGGCGGGCGAGCATCCGTTCGGTCACGGCGCTCTCCCGGATCGACCACTCCGGCTGCGATGCCGGCTCGAGATGCGGCAGCGTCCGCAGCACCGCCGCGAGCGCCTCGAAGCGGCCGGCGATCCGCTCGCGCAGAGCCTGCTCGAATCGGCCTCGCAGGAAGAGCAGCCCGACGGTTCCGGAGACGAGCGTGCCCACGAGCAGCTGCTCGCTCGCCTGCCAGCACGCCGGCCCCAACGCCCGGCCGACGGATGCCTGCCAGAGCAGGAGCACCGGCATGCCCACCAGCACCATGAACAGGAACAGGTCCAGGCCGCGGGAGACCGCATAGAAGCCGACGAAGGCGTAGGCCGCGACGAAGGGCAGCAGCAGGTAGGGCTGCTGCTGCAGGATCGTGCCGACGAGGTAGCAGCCGGTGCAGGAGAGGCCGACCGCGGCGAGACGCCGCGCGAAGAGCCGCCACGAGTGCGGCACGAGCGGCATCGTCAGCACCGGCAGCGCCGGCAGCACGCCGCCGGGCAGATCGAAGACATGGACGAGCG
>CAZQUA010000192.1:0-4389 GCA_964596455.1 uncultured Isosphaeraceae bacterium | reverse complement strand
TCCGCCGCCGCCCGACGCTCCTCCGGGTCGGGTGCCGACACCGCGGCCCGGGGCGGCACGCCGCAGCAGCCGGCGAGTCCCACGGCGAGGGCGAACCCCGCCGCAAGGCGATCCCACGATGCACCGGTCGACTCAGCTCTTCGCGGCATCGCCATCCACCGCCGCCTCGGCCGCATCGCCGCCCTCGCCGTCGCGGGGCGGATCGCCGAGCAGCTCGCCGAGCGACGCCGCCGCCTCGGCGATCTCCGACTCGTCGAGCGACACCGCCCGCAGCGAGAGCTTCCATCCCTCGCCATCGCCGCCGCGTCGCTCGAAGTGCCACCACTCCCCGCCGAGGTCCCGGGACCGCCCGGCAAGGCGCAGGTGCCGCCGCCGCAAGAGCACGAGGGCGAGGATGAAGTGCAGCGACTCCCGCCGCGGCGAGGGCGGATCCTCGGGCGACTCCGCATAGCGGTCGAGCAGTTCGAGCAGCAGGGCATCGTCGAGGCGGGGCTTCGACGCGGCGGCTCGCAGCGAGGTCCGCCAGAAGCAGACCATGCCGGCGGGACGGAAGCCCCCCTCCCAAGCCGCCGCCGAGACCGCCCGACGCACGAGGCCCATCGGGCCGGCGCCGGTCTCGCCCTCGGCGGGCTCGGAGAGCACCGCGACGATCGGGCTGCCGGCGGGCAGTTCCTCGCCCGAGGCCGCGCAGCGGCGGGCCATCGCGGCGGCGGAAGCGTCGGCCCCTCCGGCGGTGCGGACGGGCACGATGTCGGAAGCGGTCGGGGGCATGCGGCCGATCGTAGCAGTCCACGACTTCGCGACGGCGCGGCGGGCGAGCCCGCTCGCGGGCAGGGGTACACTCCGAAGCGACCCGCGCCGCCTCCTCCGACGCCGACGACTCGACGATGCTTCCCTCGCTGCCGCTGCCCCTCCCCTTCGCCGCCGCCACGGCGGCGCCGCCGTCGCAGGCGGTCGGGTGGCTGGAGTCCTACTTCCGCGGCTACGCCTGGTACGAGATCGCCATCGAGATGGCGATCATCTGGGTGTGCGTGTTCGCGATCTACCGCACGCTTCGGGGCACCCGCGGGGCCGGCATCATCAAGGGCGTGATCGTCCTGATCGCCCTGCTCTTCCTGGGCCTGCGGGCCCTCGACAGCCTGAGCGAGGCGTTCGGGCGGATCCGCTTCCTCTCGTCGGCGCTGCTGGGCTACCTCGCGATCATCCTCGCGGTGGTGTTCCAGCCGGAGCTCCGGCAGGTGATGATGCGGGTGGGCCAGACCCGCCTGCTGCGGCGGCAGCCGCAACGCAGCGCCGCGGTCGCCGCCGCGGTCGCGGAAGCGGTCGAGTACCTCTCCCGCAACAGCTTCGGCGCCCTCATCGTGATCGAGCGCCGCCTCGGCCTGGGCAACCTCATCGAAGGCGGCGTGGAGCTCGACGCGCGGGTCTCGTCGCGGCTGCTGCAGGCGATCTTCTATCCCAACAGCGCCCTGCACGACCTGGCGGTGGTGATCCGCGACGACCGGATCCTCGCCGCGGGCGTGCAGCTGCCGCTCGCCGAGGATGGGCACCTTCCCGCCTCGCTCGGCTCGCGGCACCGCGCCGCGGTCGGGCTGAGCCTCGACTCCGACGCGGTGGTGGTGGTGGTCAGCGAGGAGACCGGGCAGATCCGCATCGCCGAGGGCGGCCGCCTCTCCTCGCCCCTCCCCGCGGACCGCCTCGCGGTGGAGATCGCCTCGCGGATCGAGGTCGAGCTGCGGGCGTCCCCCCGCGGCGAGGCGGCCGCGCCGCCCGCCTCCCCCGCCGCGGAGTCCGCCCGATGAGCCTGGCACGCTGGCAAGCCCGTCTCGGCGGCTTCGGCCTCGTCAGCCTCGTCACGGTGCTGATCTGGATCTGGGCCGCCGGCGAGACCCGCGAGACCCGCCCCTTCCAGCCGGAACTCTCCCTGCAGGCGACCGACCCGTCGCGGATGCTGGTCTCGGCGCCGGAGTTCGACGGCCGTGTCCGCTTCGTCGCCAAGGGCTCCACGCGGGCCCTCGACGAGTTGCAGCGCCTCGTCGGCGCCGGGCCGCTGCCGCTGCTCGCCGGCACCGGCGGCATCCCCGCCGCCGAGGGCGTGTCGCGGGTGCAGCTTGCCGACGCGATCGCGGCGTTGCCGGCGATCCGCAGCATCGGCGTCGAGATCGACGCGGTCGAGCCGCCCTCGATCGAGGTCCGCATCGATCTGCTCGAGCGTCGGGCGCTGCGGGTGGTGCCGGAGTTCGCGGGCACCCAGACGCAGGGGGACGTGGTGATCGAGCCGGACAGCGTCTTCGCCCGCCTTCCCTCCGCGGCGTGGCGGGAAGGCCGCGATCCGGTGGCGCGGGCGGTGTTCGACCGGCGGGAACTCGAGTCGCTCGAGCCGGGCCGCCGCTACACCCTCGACGCCCAGGTCCAGCTGCCGCCGCAGCTCGCCGCCGTCGTCGGCGGCGGAGCCGTCGAACCGGCGACGGTGAAGGTCGCCTTCACGCCCCGCTCCCGAGACCGCACCACCACGCTCGCGAGCGTCCCGGTGCAGGTGGCGGGGCCCGCGGAGGAGTTCACGAAGCATCGGGTCGAGGTCGACCCCGGCTTCCTGCGGCAGGTGACGGTCTCGGGGCCCGCCGAGGCGATCGCCCGCATCGAGGAGCGGCGGGAGCGGATCGTGGCCTTCGTCCACCTCGACTCGACCGAACTGGCTCTTCGCGTGCCCTCCAAGCGGATCTCCCTCTGGATGCTGCCGCCGGGGGTGTCGGTGCTTCAGGTGGGCGACTCCGAGGACACGCTGCCGGAGATCGGCCTGCGGATCCTCGATCCCGCCGCGACCGACGCCACCCCGCCGGCATCGCCGCCGGCGTCGCTGCCGAGTTCACTGCCGGGTTCGCCCGGGGCCGCCAACTGACCGCCTGCGAACGCGGCGGACGGCCGCGGCTCACCGGGGCGAGTCCCGCGGCGGCGGAGCCTCCGATGCGGCGTGCCGCCACTGCCGCCCCGCCGCATCGAACCGCAGCGTCGTCCGTGCGAGCCACCACGACGCCACCGCCCGGTCGCGATGCCGCAAGATCGCCGCGCGATCGGCGGCCGCCGGATCGCCGATCGCCGCCTGCAGCTCCGGCAGGAAGCGGCGACGCAGCAGGCCGCGGATCGCGAGTTCACGCTCCCAGCGCTGGACCGACGCCGCTCCGCCCCGCGGCGGCGGGGGCAGGTCGAGCAGGATCTCGACCGCCTCGGCATCCCCGCCGGCAAGACGCCCCAGGAGCAGGTCGAGATCGACCCCGCCATCCTCGTCCTGCCGAAGCCGGGCAAAGAGCTGCTCCGGCGGAACCGCCTGCGACCATCGCCCGAGCGCGAACTCCGCCGCCGCATGGATCCGCCGAAGCGGCGGCGACGCTTCGGTCCAGAGCGGCGACTTGAGCACGGCCGCGATCCGCCCCGTCGGATCCTCGGGATCGGCGACGAGCGACAGCAGCAGCAGGCCCGCCCGCTTGCGATCGTCCTCGAAGCTGCCGATCCAGCGTTGCGCGACCGCCTCGGCCGCCGTCGGGTCGAGCAGCGACTCGGCCGCGAGCACCGCCGCCGCGACGCCGCCGTCGGGATCGGCCGGCGCGAACTCGCCGAGGGATGCCGCCAGCGCCCGCGACGCCTCGCCGCGATCCTCCCGAAGCAGCGCCGCCGCCACGCGGCGCTCGAAGGGCGGCCTGCGGGGATCGGAGGCCGCTTGCCGCAACGCGTCCGTCGGCACGCCCTCCGCGGCGACCATCGCCGAGAGGGGCGGGTCCGCGACGGCGATCGCGGCAAGCGCCGCCTGCAGGCTTCGGACACCGGCATCGCCCGCGGGAGGAAGCGCCCGCAGCAGTCCGCCGAGGCGATCCGCCTCGGCCATCGCGATGCCGCGGAGCATCACCGCCTGCTGCGACGGCGTCGCCTCGCCGAAGGCCCCCGCGAGCTCCTGCAGGGAAGCCTCGCGAGGCGGCGGGGTCGGCGCGGCCGCCAGCCGCCAGGCATCGATGCCCGCAACGGCATCGCCCGTCGGCGGCGGGGCCGTCTCCGCGGCCTCCGGCAGCGGCCTTCCCGCAGCATGATGCAGCAGCACCGCCATGGCGGCGCCGAGCACCGCCGCCGCGAGCATGCCCGCCCCGACGCCGCCCCGCACCCGCTACTCCCCCGCCGCGGCCGCGGCCCGACGCCGGGGCGCCGCCGCGCGGCGCCGCGTCGGCTTGGGGGCGGCCGCCGGGAGCAGCGGCTTCAGGAAGCGGCCGGTATGGCTGCTCGGATGCGACGCGATCTGCTCGGGCGTGCCCTCCGCCACGAGGGTGCCGCCCCGCTCGCCGCCCTCGGGGCCGAGGTCGACGATCCAGTCGGCGCTCTTGATCACCTCGAGGTTGTGCTCGA
>CAZQUA010000191.1:0-4397 GCA_964596455.1 uncultured Isosphaeraceae bacterium | reverse complement strand
GCCTCGTCGAAGCCGATCTCGATCAACAGCCTCAGCTCCACCTCCGCGTTGTCGCGGAATCGAACGGAGCCGGGGGAGATTCCACCCAACGGACGCCCATCGCGTCCGATCAGTCGCGCCTCCATCGCCGTCGCGGGTTCGGTTGCGACCCGTCTCGAAACGAGGCGATTGCGCTCGACACGGTCGCGGGCGGTCGCGAAGCCCTCCGCCGCGAGCTCGCCTCCGGCGAGACGGGTGACTCCATCCGGCAACGCTGGCGATCGCCTCGCCCTGCCGCCGGGATCGATCATGATCCGCATGGTCACCTCGACCTCTCCATCGGCGGTCCGCTTCGGCTCACCGAGCTGGACGCTGGTGACGCCGGGGGCGTTTGCAAACGAGCGGATCTCGTTGCGGATCACCTCGTCGTCTCGAATCGACACCTCCGCATCCACATACTCCCCCCGCAGCCGTCGCACGCCCGCAACGATCGCCTCGACCCGGGCTTCCCGCAGCGTGGCGGCACGGCCGGTCACCACGACTCCATCCTCCTCGATCACCGCTTGAGGCGTGCCGCATCCGCACGCCACTGCGAGCACCGCCGCCCCGAGGCGTCGCCACGCAGCCGCGAGCGTCTGCGGAAGCCATCCTGACGGGAGCGGGTTGGGATCGTCCATGAGAGCTGCCTTGCCTCCGTTCGTAACAACCGCGACCTTCCCACCATAGCGTCACCTTCCCCAACAAGGAGACCGCCTGATTTGAACGAACTTTTCTGATTCATGCCCTTCCGGTCCATGGGGCGCGAACCGCGGTCCGACGCGGATCCCCGGGCGCCTGAGCCGCCCCTGACGGCATGGCCGCCGCCCGCCTGAAGCGGCCATGGAAGGGCGGGGAACGGATCCACGCCTGACCCATACACTCCCGCCATGCCGCGATCCGCAACGCGTGCTCGCCTTGGCTCAACACCGCTGTTCAGCGTCGCGGTCGCTGCGGTGGCGGTGCTCTCGGCGATCCCCTCGGCCGCCGCCCGGCGTGCGGATCCCCCTCAGCGTCTCGCCGTCGCCGAGTTCGAGGAGCGGGGCGTCATGCCCGGCTTCGGGGCGGCGGTGGGAGAACTGCTCGTCGCGGCGATCGACCGCGAGGATCTGCTCGTCGTCGAGCGGGGGCAGCTGCGGCGGGTGGTCGACGAACGACGCCTGGTGCAGAGCGATCTCGTGACCCGTGCCGTCGCCATCGGGGAGTTGCAGGAGGCGCAGCTCGTCCTCGTGGGCAGCGTCTATCGCCTCGAGGGGCGGATCCTCGTCACCGCCCGCATCGTCGACCTGCAAGGGCAGCTGCACGAGCGGCGAAGCGGCACCGTGATCGTCCGGACGATCGAGGAGCTCGAGGGCGCGGTGGAGGTGCTGGCGCACCGGCTCGGCCTTCGCGGCACCCCGCCGATGCGAGGCGGCGAGCGCCTGCTCGCTCCCGTGGCGGCTCCCGCTCCCGCGGGCAACGCCGTCGAGGCGATCGCGGCGGCGGTGCCGAGGGGCAACCCCTTCGGCCTGCAGGCGAAGCTGCTGCCGCAACGGGCGGTGGTGCCGTTCGGCGAACTGATCGAGATCGAAGTGTCCGTCGCGCGGCCGGCGTTTCTCACCCTGCTCGTCACCGACAGCAGCGGACTCGCGAAGGTGATCCTTCCGAACGAACGGACCGCCCGCGTCGCCCTCGAGCCAGGCGTGCCGACGAGCATCCCCGGCCGACTCGGCTTCCGCCTGCGGGCCTTCCCGCCGGAAGGACTCACGCGGATCAAGGCGGTCGCCACGCCGCGTCCCGTCGACTTCCCCGCCTACCCCGCGGATGGATCGATGCCCGCCGCCCTGCAGGCCCAGCTCGATGGCGGCGAGTTCTCGGCGATGGAGATCGAGTTCGCGGTCGCGGCACCCCGCGAGGCGCTGCCGGAGCCGCCCGATGCGCCGCCCGCCGCTGCGGACGGCCCTCGCGACGAAGGCCCGGTCCCTTTAGACGGCGGCGAACCCCAGGCGGCGACGCCGGCCGCGTGGCACCTCGCCGAGGGCCCCGCGTCGCTCGGATGGCGAGATGCCCATGCCCGCCTCGCCCCGCCGCTGATTGCCGTGGTGGATGCCGGCTTCGACTTGCGGGACCCCCGCCTTGCCCACGCATGGGCACGCGACGAGCGGGGCGAGGTCCTGACGGTCGACCTTCGCACCGGGGGGGATCCCTGGAGCCGCTCGCTGCCCGCCGCCGCAGGCCACGGCCACGCGGTGGCCTCGCTGATTGCGGCGAGACCGACCCCGGGCGAGCCGCTGCCGCAGGGAGTCCTGCCGAGCGCCACCCTCCTGCCGATCATCGCGGCATCGAGCGAGGCGGGACCGGCATGGCGGACCCCTAGGGGCGATGCCGCGACGATCCTCGAAGGCCTTCGGGCCGCCGCGGATCTCGGGGCGAGAGTGGTGAACGTCAGTCTTGGCGTGCCGGTCTCGCCCGAGGAACTCCGCCGCCTCGCCGCGGATCCGGTGTGGGGGCGTCTTGAGGAGATCGGTGCGGTCGTCGTCTGCGCGGCCGGCAACGACGGGCGGGATCTCGATCGCGATCCGCTGTTTCCCGCGGCGATTCCTCACGCCCTCGTCGTCGCGGTCATGGCGGTCGACGCGGACGGCGCTCCGCTCGGCTGGCAGGGCGAGGCCCGCGCTACGGGCATCCGCACCGCGACGGGCGGCCGCACCATCGATCTCGCCGCGCCGGGGGCGGACCTGCCTGCAGCCGGCCCGAGAACCCGCGTCGAGATCGTCGAAGGCACCTCCTTCGCGGCGGCGCTCGTCTCCGCAGCGGCCGCGGCATGGATCGCCGAGGAGCCGCAGCTCGGATCCGCCGAGATCGCGGACCGCCTCGTCGCATCGAGCCTGCCGCTGCCCCTCGTCGCAGGCCGCCTGCGAGGCGGCGCGGTCCGCCTTCCCTGACCGGCGGAACCCCGGGGCCGCCCCGGCCACAAAATTCGGGTCCGCCGCGCAAATGGCGAGGCGGGGACCCCTCCTTCCCAACGGGCGCTGCCACGGCGATCCGCGGCGACGGTCCCTTGAAGGAGATCCATGCCATGAGAACGATCGGGAAGGCCTGCGGCGCCGGAACCGTCATCCTGCTCCTGGCCGCGTGCGGAAGCGGTCAGCGGCAGCAGCAGTTCGATCAGCATCTTCGCGCGGCGACGGTGGAGCTGAATCAGGGGCGGCTCGAGCAGGCGGAAGGCTCGATCGCCGCGGCATCCCGCCATGCCTCGGACTCGAGCGAGCGCCGGAAGGTCGAGGACCTGCGGCATCTTCGCAGCGGCACCGAGCAGTATCTCGCCGGCGACGTCGATGCCGCGTTCGCCTCGTGGCGGCAGATCGAAGATCCCTCGCTCCGGCGTCAACTGCTCGCCGCCGCGGGCGACGCCTCCGAAGGAGGCCTCCGATGAACCTCTGCCGACACACGATTCTCGGCGGCAGCGTGCTCGCGATCGCCACGGCCGCGATGGCGCAATCGCCCTCCGCAGCCCCGACCGAGATCGGTCGGATCGCCATCGCCGCCACGCCGTCCTTGCCCCTGCCCGCCGCGGCTCCCTCGGCGGCTCCGGCGGCGGCGATCGCGGCGGTGCCGCCGCGACAGGATCCCTACGACTTCGGGCTCATCGTGCAGACCCTCCAGGGCTCGGTGCAGCCGCTCGCCCAGGAGCTCGACGAGAGCTTCGGGCAGTTCACCAGCGAGATCGAGCGGTCGGTCGCGCTGATGGACGAGGGCCGCACCGAAGCCGCCGTCGAGGTGAGCGTCGCCGCCATCGGCGCGGTGCTCTCGGCTCGCGACCGGGTGCTCGTGCCGATGTGGGAGGCGCAGACCTTCCTCGCCGCGAGGATCGGCGAGGTCCGAGGCCGCCTCGCCTCCGCGGTCGAGGGCGGGGGCGAGGCCGCCGCCGCCGAGCCGGACCGGCAGGCCGAGGCGCTGCTCGACGGCATCGCCCGCCGCATCGCACAGACTTCCGATCCCATCCGCAAGCAGCGCCTGATCGCCCACTACCGGACGATCCGCGATCTCGCCTCGGTTCGCCGCAACGCCCGCAAGCTCACGCCCGACGAGCGGAATCTCTGGGCCGGAGCGCTGGCGGTGCTTGAACAGGCGGCCCTGGCCCACCAGCGGGTGCTGATGGGCTCCGAGGTGCTCTTCGCACAGCTCGAGGCCACCGCCGAGCGGATGGGGGACTACCTCGACCTGCTCCGCACCGTGCAGGGCGTCAACGACCTGATCGCCGGCGTGAGCGGCATGCAGGAAGGACTTGGCGGCATGGAGGGCTTCGTGGCCTCGATGCGAGGCCTCTCCGAGACCCTCGAGGGCTTCGACGAGGCCATCACCTCGGCGCTCGAGGGCAGCATGGGCACGCTGCAGGAGCG
>CAZQUA010000190.1:0-4436 GCA_964596455.1 uncultured Isosphaeraceae bacterium | reverse complement strand
ACGTTGGGGCCGCCCCAGCTCTTGTCGAGAAGCGCGTTGCGGCCGCGGGGACCGAGCGTGCTCTTCACGGCCGCGGCCAGCTTCTCGACGCCGGCGAGCAGGCTCTTGCGGGCATCCACATCGAAGGTCAGGTCCTTGACTGCCATGCGTCGGTTCTCCAGATCGATCGGGAGGGGTTCTGGGGGATCCGGTCGTCCCTCGATGGGACGCCGGCGTTCGGTCGTACCGGTCGGCCCCGCGACCGTTCCCGTCGGGACCGGTCGGGGAAGGTCGCCCTCTGTTCAAACGCCGCGCCAATCGTGCACCGATTCCTCACCGGCGACGGATTCCCGTTCGACCGGGCGTGGCGGCGGGTCAAGCCGTGGGGGCCAGGGGTCTTCGGCGGCGAAGCGGGTGGAGGGGGAGGGGATCCGGGCGAAGGAGATGCCTCGACCGCAGGGCCGTGAGGGCGTTGGGGGTGAAGGCGCGGCCGGGCCGCGCCGGCCGACCCATCGCCGTGCGGCGTGGCGTCGGTGCCGCCGGCGTGTCAGCGGCGTCCCGGATGCGGCCATGGTCTGCCACAACGGCAGGCGCTTCCGGAGGGGCCATCGCGGCAGGACGCGGCGGGCTCAGGATCTCGGCGACCGCAGCAGGTCTTCCGCCCCCGGCCGTCCCCTCGAGAGATCCCCCGCGATCCAGATGGCGTTGACCATCAGGTAGGCGGATCCCACAAGGACCAGCAGCATGGCCGCGGCCGCCAGCAGTCCCAGCAGGGTGGCCGCACCCGGCCAGCCGAGCGAATCGGCGGCATGGGCGGCCCCCGCGAGCAGCAGGGCCGTTGCCTGGGTGGCCGTCACCAGCCACGGATTCTGCCGGGCGGCGCCGCGGCGTCGCCATCGGCGACTTGCCGGGCCGAGTCGCTCGATGCAGAGGCCGGCACCAAGCAGGAGCAGGGCGAGGCAACCGTTCGCCGCCGCGGAGGCATGCCACTGCCAGTCCGCAAGCGCGGGGCCCGCCAACTCGCCGGCGAGCCCGGTGGAGACGGTGCCGAAGGCCGCCCAGAGCGGAGCAGCCGCGAGCAGCAGCCGCGAAGGACCGTGACGCTCCAAGGCGGAGGCCGCCAGTCGCCGCGTCGCCAGGATGATCGCGGCCGCGGCAACCCACCAGGCGACGGCGATGAGCGGGGCGGGTCCGGCCACCGAGCCCGCGAGCCTCGCGCTCCAGATCGATGGCGGCAGCAGCGTCAGGATCGCCGCTGCGAGCGTGGCGACGCCGAGCAGGCGTGCCGCCGAGCCCCGACGGGGGAGACGTTCGGGATCGGCGACCGCGGCCGCCAGATCGACCGCCGCCGCAACGCTCCGCCAGACCGCTTCCCCGCACTCGGGGCAGGGGGCATCGATCGCCAGGCCGCGGGTCTCGAAGCCGCAGCCTTGGCAGGGCAGCGAGACGTCGAGGCGTCGCAGCCGCTCGCGAGGGGACGCGGAGAGGTCGTCGGAGTCCGTCGGGTCCGGATGCATCGGGAGGGCGGCCGCCTGTCGCGGCGATGCTACCGCTTCGGCGAAGCGCCAGAGGTCCACCGCTATACTCGCGATTCCCGCCTCCGCCATGCTTGAATCGATCTCCCGCCTGCGGGCCAACATCGCCTCGGTCTACATGGGCAACCTGCAGGCCCTCGACCGGGTGATCATGTGCCTGCTTGCGCGGGGGCACCTGCTGATCGAGGACGTGCCCGGAGTGGGCAAGACCGTGCTGGCGAGCGCGCTGGCGAAGTCGATCCGCTGCCGCTTCAGCCGCATCCAGTGCACCCCCGACCTGCTGCCGGGGGACGTCACCGGCGTCAGCGTGTTCAATCGCGACACCGGGCAGTTCGAGTTCCGGCAGGGGCCGGTGTTCGCCAACATCGTGCTCGCCGACGAGATCAACCGGACGACCCCGCGGACGCAGTCGGCCCTGCTCGAGGCGATGAGCGAGGGCACCGTCAGCGCCGAAGGCGAGGTCCTCGACCTGCCGCAGCCGTTCATGGTGGTGGCCACCCAGAACCCCTACGAGTTCGAGGGAACCTACCTGCTGCCGGAGAACCAGCTCGACCGTTTCCTGCTGCGGATCGGCCTCGGCTATCCCGGACCCGACGACGAGGGGCGGATCCTGCGGCTGCAGCCGGCGAGGTCGAGCCTCCAGCGTCTCGAGCCGGTCATGGACGGGGAGGAGGTGATGCGCCTGCAGGCCGCCGTCGACAAGGTCCGCCTCGAGGATGCGCTCGTCGACTACATCATCGCCATCGCCACCACCAGCCGCGAGACCGAGGACCTGCAGGTCGGCCTCAGTCCCCGCGGCGCCCTGGCCCTCGCCCAGGCGGCCCGGGCCACGGCGCTGATGGCGGGCCGGGACTACTGCGTGCCGGAGGACGTCCTGGGGAACGTGCTCGCGGTCTGCGCCCATCGGGTGGTGACGCGGGCCCCGATGCACGCGGGCGATTCCGCTGCCGCGAGGCGGATCATGCAGCGGGTGGTCGAGAGCGTCCCGAGCCCGGCATGAGCGCCGGCCACGACGCTCCGCCCGGTGCCGTGGTGCTGCTCTCGGGCGGCATGGACTCGGCGGTGACGCTCGCGCTGCTCGCCCGCCGCGGGTTCCGCTGCCGGGCGATCTCCTTCGACTACGGGCAGCGGCACCGCATCGAGCTCGAGTGCGCCCGTCGGGTCGCTGCGGCGGTGGGCGTCGCGGAGCACTGCGAGATGCGGATCGACCTGCGGGCCTTCGGGGGCAGCGCCCTGACCGCGGAGGTCGCGGTTCCGAAGGACCGCGATCTCGAGTCCGGCGGGGAGATCCCGATCACCTACGTGCCGGCGCGGAACACCGTCTTCCTTTCGCTCGCGCTGGCGTTCGCGGAGTCGCGGGGCCTGCGGGACCTCGCCATCGGCGTGAATGCGGTGGACTACTCCGGCTACCCCGACTGCCGCCCGGAGTTCGTGGAGGCCTTCGGCCGCCTCGCGAACCTCGCGACCCGGGAAGGCGTCGAGGCGGCGGCCCGCGGCGAGCCGCACTTCCGGCTGCACGCCCCGCTCGAGGCGATGAGCAAGGGCGAGATCGTTCGACTCGGGGCGGAGCTCGGCCTCGACCTGGGACTGACCACCAGCTGCTACGACCCCTCGCCCCTCGGAAGGCCGTGCGGCCGCTGCGACGCGTGCCGCCTGCGGGCCCGCGGCTTCGCCGAGGCCGGATTGCCGGATCCGGCGGCGGACTGACCGCCGCGGCGGACGCGGGCATCAGATGTCGAGGTTCTTCACCTCGAGGGCGTGCTTCTCGATGTAGGCCCGGCGCCGCTCCACGTTCTCGCCCATCAGCGTCGAGAAGAGCGTCTCCGCCTCGCTCGCCGCGTCCCAGGTGACCTTGAGGAGCGTGCGGGCCGCGGGATCCATGGTGGTCTCCCACAGCTGCTCGGCGTCCATCTCGCCGAGGCCCTTGAACCGCTTGACCTCGATGCCGCGGCGGCCGATCTCGCCAAGGGTCCGCAGGATCGAGGGGACGTTGGCGACCTCGACCATCTCCTCGCCCGGCGTCGTCGCCGCCGGGGCGTCGCCCGACTCGCCCTCGGCGGCGTCGGCCTCTTCGGCGGGTCGCGTGCGGCCCCGGCCCTTGCCGCCCTTCACGAGCCACGCGTAGCGGGTGGGCAGGCGTTCGCCGCTCACCGACTCCTCCTGCACGAGGGCGTAGTCCTCGATGGCGATCCGCTGCTTGGCAAGGGCTTCGAAGATCCGCTCGAGCTCGCGGTTCTCGTGCAGCTCGCGGAGCTGCCCGCGTCGGCGGGGATCGATCGCCGCGGCCGCGTCGAGGTCGCCGACGAGCAGGCCTCTCGCCTCCGCGGCGGCCATCGCCTCGGACTCGGACCAGTGGAGGCTCTCGCCATCCGCGGAGGTGAGGTGATGGCTCGGCAGGCGGCGGCGGCCCTCGGGGTCGGAGCCGCGGGACTCCAGCAGGTGCGTGAACACGAGTCCGCGGCGGCGGGAGACGGTCGCCAGCTCCTCGAGGCGGTGCAGCGACCGCAGCAGGCGGCGGAGCTCGTCGCCCTCGATGCGATGGGCCACGGCGCCGGCGTCGTCGCGGACCGCCAGGGTCGAGTGGGCGAGGGCCAGATCGGCGAGGGTGTCCGCCATCTGCTTGTCGCTGAGGACGAACTGGTGCTGCTTGCCGCGGCTGACCATGAAGAGGGGCGGCTGGGCGATGTGGATCTTGCCCTGCCGGATCAGCTCGGGCATCTGCCGGAAGAAGAAGGTGAGCAGCAGGGTGCGGATGTGCGATCCGTCCACGTCGGCGTCGGTCATGATGATGACCCGACCGTAGCGGAGCTTCGCGATGTCGAAGTCCTCGCCGATGCCGCACTGCAGGGCCTGCACGAGGGTGCGGATCTCCTCGAAGCCGAGCACCTTGTCGAGGCGGGCCTTCTCGACGTTCAGCAGCTT
>CAZQUA010000189.1:0-4469 GCA_964596455.1 uncultured Isosphaeraceae bacterium | reverse complement strand
CTCCGGCGAGAGTTCGGCGGACACCGAGAGCCAGCGGCCCTCCGGGAAGTCGATTCGACCGGTGCGCTCGGAGATCTTCGCCATCATCCGCGGGGTTGGCCGGCCGCGATCGAGCGCGAACTCCGGCTCGTGCACCAGCGGCCGCAACTCGACCGACGGCACCGCCGGCAACGCCGCGAGGATCGCCCGCTCGAAGTCGCCGAGCGGCTCATGCAGGACCTCGAGGCGGTAGCGTTCGGGAATCGGGTAGAGGTCGCTGAAGTTGCGGATCTCGTCGGCGGCCTCGTCGTCGAGGACCGCCTCCTCGGCATCCTCGGCCCACGCCTGCAGCGAACGGCCCGCCTCGGCGAGCAGGCCGCCTCGCTCCGCATCGACGAGACGCAGGATGTGGAAGTCGCTCGCGTCGATCAGGGCCCGTGCGAGCAGCGTGCCCTCGGCGTAGCGAAGATCCCAGCGGCCGTTGCGGGCCCGTTCGCGCAGGCCCTGCACGAGGTCGTGGCCCGTGAGGCGTGCCTGGCGTTCCCATCCGTCGAAGAAGCTCGGGTCGCCCAGCACCCGCAGGCGTGCCGCCTTGGCGAGATAGAGGCAGGCATCGGCGGCATCCTCGATGGCCATGGCCGCAAGGTCGTCGCGGATCCATTGCATCGCCTGCAGGCGAGGATCGACGGCGTCGCCCTCCGGCTGCTGCATGGGTGCGTCGGTGTCGTGGTCCATCACTCGGCTCCAGTCCCGGTCCGTGGATCCGCCCCCGATGCGGGTCCGTCATGGATGGCGAGCACGGTCAGTTGCCGCTCGCGAGCCCGCTCCAGGGCCCATCGCCGCGTGTCCTTGAGGAACTGCCCGCGGCTCATGTCGGGATGCCGGCGATAGCCGGTCTGCAGGAGATACTTCCCCGCCCGCGAGGGTGTGACCGACGAACCCGCGATCATCACCAGATTTCCGTCCGCGTCCCAGGCGATCACCGTCTGCCAGGATCCGGAGATCCGCCAGTGCTCGTCGTAGTCGAGGCGGAGCAGATGGACATGCCGCAGGCCCTCCCGGCAGAGGGCCACGAGGCGGTCCGACAACAGCGACTCGTACGCCTTCCCGACCGCTCGGAACGCATTCCGAGCCGCGGCCATCTCGGCGGCTGTCGCCGACGCAGCGGGGTCGCCCGAGAGCGGACGGTGGCCAGCGAGCGGGTGGGCAGGCCGGGCCTGCCGAACCAGATCGCGACCGATCAGGCGGTGCCACCAGGGGCCGTCATGGCGATCGAAGACGTGCTTCAGGACGTGATCGCGAAGGTGCCGACCGGACCTGAACCGCACCGGCGCCGCCGGCTCGCGAGGCGTCTCTGCGGCGATCCACTCGGCACGGGTCTGGGGCGGTTGCTGCAGCGGCACGGGACGCGACGCGGGCGGCATGGTCACGGCATGGCCTCCTCGCCGCCGTCGTCGAGGAGTGTCTCGAGACCCGCGACCTGGGGGAACACGCTCGACAGGCTTCGGCGATATCGACTGATCTGCTGCCGTGCGGCCGCGGCGGTCGCGAGCGTCAGCAGCGACTGCACCGCCTCGGCAGCGAGCGGGGCGACGATCGAACGGACCGCGACCTTGGCAAGGCGGGACTCGATGCCGAGGCGGACCGCCTCGGTCCGGCTCGGATGCTCGATCAGCTCCTTCTCGAGACTCGCCCGCCGTCTCGCGAAGCCGCCGGCCGCCTCCGCATGCCGATCGGCGAGATGCTCGAGCGGTTCGCGGCCGTCGTGGGGGGCGACCCGAGCGGCGAGATCGCTGCCATATGGAAGGAACTCGTCCCGGCCGACCTGCCGGGGGTAGGTCTGCAGGGCGGCGTGCCGATGCAGCGCCCCGATGCCCTTCGGCGGGGGCGGGGGCATGCGGAGACGGTCCGCCAGTTCGGCGACCGGGTCGCGTGGCCGCCGGCCTTCGCGAGCCGTATCCGGTTCATCGTCGGCTGCCTCGAGGGCCACCTCGAGGCGGCGGCGGCGGCGGGCCTGGTGGTCTTTGGCCCGGTTCTGCACGAACGGTGCCGCCGCGAGGTACTCGCAGAGGTCGGTCTCGCGATCGGGATCGAACCCGTCGAGCAGCGTGCCCGCGTCGATTCGCCCCATCTGCACGGCCGCGAGCTCGCTGATGAAGTCCTCCGCGTCGTGGGCATCCTGCAGCAGGCCGCGGAACCGCAGTCGCACCCGGCACTGCGACAGGTCGCTCGTCGGGCCGTCGAGCACCAGCGTCCGCAGGCGATCGACCAGTGCCACCCACACACGATCGCGAAGCACCCTCCAGCCCTCGCCGTGATCTCGCAGGGTGGCGATCTCTTCGGGAGCCAGACGCATCGCGGCAGCATACCTGCCGCCCCCGGGGGGCCGAACCCCGTCCGCCCTTCGTTTGCAGCCGTTTCCAACCCGACGGTCACACTCGCCGAGGGGCCCCGTAAGAGCTGCGGAACGACGAAGGACCCCCGCCATGAACCCGATGCAGATCGCCCTGACCCCGCCCTCGCAACCGCCGGTGCATCCGCGTCTCCGCACCGCCTTCAACGTGCTCGGCTACTGCGAGTCGGTTGCGATCGGCCGCCGCCGCCGCGGGGGCGAGCCGGGGGGACGCGACCTGATCGCCGGCGAGATCGCCGCCCGCAACGCGGCCCTCGAGCTCATCCGCCACTACCTCAGCGGCGAGATCGAGCTCGAGCCCGCCCTCTCGCCCGCCCCGCCGTGGCCGATGGTCGCCGCAGAGGGTCCCGAGGGGCGGCACCCCGACGGCGACGCGGGCGTCACGCAGCATCGGCCAGCCGCCGAGCCCGGCGATTCGCACCGCGGCCCGTCCCCCGACGGCCCGGCCCCGACCGACCCAAGCGAGCCGCCGGCCGCCTGAACGGCCCTCGCATCGCCCTCTTCCCCACGCCTCCCTCCGTACCGCCTTCACACCGCCTCAAGGAATCGATCCATGCCACGGAAGAAGAAGATCGCCACCCCCGCCCTTGACGACGCCTCCGCAGTCTCGCCTCCGACCGCTGCGGAGCCGGCCGACGCGGCGCCGCGACCCCTGCAGGGGTCGGCGATCGAGGCCACCCCGCGACCCGTCCAACAACCGCTGCTCGAGACGGTGACCGCCCAGCTTCAGGTGCCGCCCGACGAGGTGATCGTCGAGTACTGGGCCTCGCTCGACGGAGGCCCCGAGGGGGAGATGTACGAAGGCGACCTGGTCTACGTCGACAGGCGTCTCGCGGCGGCGGTGGATCGGCTCGCGACCCGCACCGTCAGGTACGACAATTGGAACGACATCTTTGACCGCCTGTACGAGCAGCCCGACCGTTGCTACGAGTACTTCCCGAAGGTCGACCTGACCGACGAGGCGGAGCTCATCGTGCTGAACATCGGACGCGTGCACGACGGGATCGACGACCACTCGCATGGGTTCGTGATGGTGCTGCACGAGGCCTTTGGCCTGCAGAGCTATGGGGAGCCCCGCTGCCCCGACAAGCGATGGTCGCTCGGGTACTCCGATGACGACGGGAACATCGACCCGCGAGCGATCGGATGCAGCACCATGCACCGCGACGAGTTCGAGAAGGTGCTGGCGGCGGTGGAGGAGATCATCGTAGAGGCCGATCCCCGCCGCTGGGCGGTCACCGAGATCTACGAGATCTACAGCGGCGACATGTCGACGCTTCGATGGCGCGATTCGAACTTCGACGAGTGGTCATCGAGCTTCGCCTCGATCCACGAGCACGTCCGCAACGGCGGCCCCGATGCCATCGAGTACGAGCAGGCGTTGCGAAGGCACCTCGCGGCCCGGGGCATCGGCGAGCACGCCAACACCCTGCTGAAGGGCGCCGACGAGGAGGACTCGTGGCTCGATGCCTTCAACTGCGTCCTGCAGATCGGCGGTTTCGGATCTTCAGGCGGCGGATGCGGCATGGGATGGTCGCACTCCGTGGCCACGATCGACGATGAGAACTACGGCAGAGCGGTCGATCTGTGCAGCAAGATCGCCGAAGCCGCGGAAGCCGCAGAGATAGAGGTCAACACCCGCGAGGCGATCCGCGAGGCGTTGGAGGCGATCGCGTCGGCGGACACGGCGGCTGGCGGCGGTGCGGCGGAGGCCGCCGAGGCGCTGCTGCGAAGCCGCAAGGCGACTTCGAAGGCGTGGCGCACCGGCAGGTGGCTCACCTGGCTGCCGGAATCGCCGATCCCGGGCACGGAGTCCTGGGCCGCCGCCCGCATCGTGCTGCTCGCGGCGGCGCTCGCCGAGCAGCGCGGGGAGGCGGTGAACCTCGAGGACCTCGATCGCGTGACGTCGGACCTCCGTGCGTCGCTGCCTTCGGGCCGGTGAGGCCTGCCCCAACGCAGGAGGTGGGGATGATCGGCAGGCGGCGCGAGGCCGCCTGCCGATCGCCGACTTCGTACGATGTGTGGACCGGGAGGCTCAACATGTGGAACAAAGTGTGGGCGGCGTTGGGTGAAGAGA
>CAZQUA010000188.1:0-4510 GCA_964596455.1 uncultured Isosphaeraceae bacterium | reverse complement strand
GAGCCTGCTGCTCCGGTGCCGTAGCGTCGCGAGGGCATGTCGCCCCGCATGATCATCATCGCGGGTCCCAACGGCGCCGGGAAGAGCACCTTCGCGGCGACCTTCCTGTCGGCCACAGCTCCCTCGCCCCGCTTCGTCGACGCCGATGCGATCGCAGCGGCACTCCCGCAGCTTCCGCATCAGGTGGCGGCGATCCGCGCCGGCCGGGCCATGCTCCGGGAACTCGACTCCCTCGCCGCTGCCCGCCGCAGCTTCGCGTTCGAAACCACGCTCGCGGGGCGGACTCTCGTTCACCGCCTCCGCGCATGGCGAAGCTCCGGATACCACACCTGCCTACTCTTTCTGTCCCTGCCAGCTCCCGAGCTGGCGATCGCCCGGGTTCGGCAACGGATTCGCCAAGGCGGCCACGGGGTCGAGGAGACGGTGATCCGCCAACGATTCTCGGCAGGCGCCCGGAACTTCCAGCGGCTCTACCGTCATGAAGTGGATGCGTGGATCCGCTTCGACAGTTCCGGCAGCGTTCCGATCCTGACCGACTGGAGTTCACGATGAATCGAGGCTTGTTGGAAGATTCAGCGCCAGCGTTCGTCCGCGAGCCGCTCGCCGCCCTTCGGCGAGCTGCGAGGATCGCCCGGCAGGTCGGCATCATCATCGGCACCGGCATCGTCATCGTTGAGCACGGGCGAGTTGTGCACAAGTCGCCCGATGAGCTTCGCCGCGAGTTGGATGCTGCGGAACGGAGCGGGGCGGCTGGCGATTCGGATCTTTGACTGCTCGGACGGGTTGGCCGATAGGTCGCAGTGAACACGCAAGCGTGAAGTCCTGGCCCCCTCTGCCGGCGAGCGGATCTCTACCGCGTTTCGCTGCAGATGAAGAAGCCGCCCCCTCACGGGCCGGCAAGCACGATCCGCTCGACGCTTCGCGACGAGACCGGCGTTCCGCCGTCGGCGGGCTCGAAGGTGGTGCGGAGGTCGAGCGACGGCGGAGCCGAGGGCGGCACCCCCGCTTCCCGCAGGCTCAACAGCACCCGGTAGCAAGGGCCGAACATCGACCGGCTCTCGATCGCCTGCAACCGCGACGGCCCAAGACGCAGCGTGCCGAGCGGTGGAGCGTTTCCTCCGGCACCGCCCGGCGCGAACAGTTCGAAGACCAGCGTGCCCTCCGCGTAGGTCGGGCTCGGATAGGGCCTCGAGAAGAGATACGCATCCAGTTCGACGAGATCGGCGCGGCCGTCGGAGTCGATGTCCACCGGCTTGGGCCCGAAGATCAGGGCGATCGCGTTGATCTCCGCGCCCGCGGGGGTCGCCGGGGCCGCGGTCGGGGGCGGCGGCATCGGCCGCCCGTCGGAGGTCTCGCGGGTGACCTCGCAGGCCGCCATCGCCAAGAGCGGCACCGCTGCGAGCGCCGCGAGACTCGCAGGCCGGCGGCCTTCGGCCCCGCAGCCGCGATCACTGCGGCGCATCGGCGGTCTCCGATGGCGGGGCCGCCGCGGGCGGCGGCGTCGCGGCATCCTCGATCAGGCGGGTGCCCGGCTGGGGCTGCGTGAAGCCGAGGTCCTGCTGCCGCGTCGCCGACGGCGCCCCGATCGAGTCGATCCGCCGCCCCTCGGCATCCACCTCGCCGGTCAGGCCCTCGAGCTCGCCGCGGCGGATCTGCTCGAGCAGCTCCGGCGGCAGGTTGAGCTTGTCGATCTGCAGGCGGGTGGCCTCGTCGGCACGGGCGTCGCGGCCGCCGTTGACGCCGAGGTTCGAGATCACGTGCGGCGTCAGCACGATCAGCAGCTCGGTCTTCTCCATCACCTCGGCGGTGTTGCGGAAGAGGGCCCCGACGATGGGGATGTCCCCAAGCAGCGGAATCTTCCGCTCGAGCTTCTCGTAGCGGTCCTGGATCAGGCCGCCGATCACCACCGTCTGCCCGTCCTTGACGGTGACGGTGGTGTTGGCGCGGCGGCGGTCGATGATCGGCGTCGCGAAATCCTCGGAGATCTTGATGGTCCGCTGGCTGAGGCGGGAGATCTCCGGCTCGATCTCCATCCGAACGTAGCCGTCGGGGTTGATCGTCGGAATCACCCTGAGGATCACGCCGATCTCGTTGGCGGTGACCGCGGACTGCTGCCCGGCGGCGCTGAACGAGACCGCGTCGGGCAAGCGGACGGTCTGACCGACCTGGATGAACCCCTCGGAGTTGTTCGCGACCATCACCGACGGGTTGCTCAGCACCTGCAGGCGGTTCTGGCTCTGGAGGGCGTTGATGAGCAGATCGAAGTCCGCCGAGCCCACCGCGATGTTGGGCACGCCGACGCTCGAGAAGAGCGCCGGGGCGAGGCCGGTCAGGATCGGCAGGCCGCCCCCGGCGCGGGGCGCGTCGAAGCCGCCCGCGACGTTGACCGAGCCGGCGCTGAACCGCGTGAACTCGAGGCCGATTCGCTCGGAGCTGTCGAGGGTGACCTCGGCGAGCAGCACCTGGATCAGCACCTGCGGCGGATCGACGTCGAGTTCCTCGATGATCGACCGCACCTGCTCCGCGTAGCGGGGGCTCGCGGTGACCACCACGGAGTTGCTCTTGGTGTCGCCGACGATGGTGACCTCCCGCTCGAGCAGCCGCGCTGCCGAGGGAAGCTGATCGCTGCCGAGGGTCTGCACCACCTTCCGCTGATCCTCGCTGACGAAGCGGCCCACGATCGCCGCCACCTCGCCCGCCGCGGCGTTCTTCAGGCGGTAGACGAAGGTCTCCCGCTCGTTGGCCTCCTTGGCATCGAGCTCCTCCACGACCTTGGAGACCAGGTCGAGGTAGCCGGGCGTGCCGGAGACGAGCAGGCTGTTGGTGCGGCTGTCCACGGTGATCGAGAGGGCCTGCCGCTCGTCGGGCACCATGGTCAGCTCGGTCGCGGAGAGCCCCCCGCCGAGGCCCTCGGCGACCTCGACCTCGGCCATCGCCTCCCGGGGCCGCAGCACGAAGAGATTGCCCTGCTGCCGGAGGTTGAAGAGGTCCCGCAGCATCTTGGCCATCGCGTCGGCATCGGCGTTGGCGAGGCGGAAGACCCGGATGTTCTGCCCGCCGAGTTCGGAGTTGTCGAGGTCCTTGATCATCCGCTCGAGCAGCGGCATCGACTCGCGGGGCGCCCGCACGATCACGGTGTTGGTGCGGATGTCCGGCGTCAGGCTGATGGTCTCGCGGAGCGACTGGCTGATCTCGACGAGGTACTCCTCGTCCCCTTCGCCGCCCTCGAGCTCCCGCAGGTAGCTGACCACCGTCGCCGGGGCGGTGCCGCGGCGGCCGCCGAGGCCGCCGCCGGAGAGCACCGTGTCGACGAGTCCCACCATCTCCACCGCGTTGGCCGAAGCGAGTGGGATGTAGCGGATCTCGACCACCCGTCCCGGCGGGGTCTCGTCGAGGCGGGCCACCAGTCCGCGGATCGCCGCGAGGTCCTGGGGGTCGCCGGCGGCCACGATCGCATTGAGGCGATCGTCGCCGCTCACCCGAACGGCGTTGCCGCCGCGTCGGCGGTTCTCCTCGTCCACGTACATCGAGCGGATGGTGCCGACGAGGTCCGCGGCCCGGCTGCGGGTCAGCATGATGACCTCGACGGGCAGTTCGCCGGCGGAGCCCTCCGCGTCGCCGATCAGGCGGACGAGCTCGCGGATCGTGCCGACGTTGGCGTCGCTCGCGGCGACGACGAGGCTGTTGCTGCTCGGCTCGGCGATCACCGTGACCCGGTCCGCGGGCGACTCGGCGTCGCCGAGGCTGCGGGCCCGCTCCTGCATCAGCTGCTGCAGGCGGGGAGCGAGCGTCTCCGCCCGGCCCCGCTCGAGGGTGACCACCGCGAGCCCGAGCGCCGGGTTCATCGGCATCTCCTCGAGGCGGGCGACCAGCTCGGTGATCGCCGCGAGGTCCTCGGGATTGGCCGCCACCAGCAGCGAGCCGGTGCGGCCGTCGGTCAGCACCAGCGGCCGCTGCCGCCGCCCCAGCTCCGGCGGCAGGTCCGCGTAGCGGCGCTCCATCACCCGATCGATCATGCCCGCGACCCGGGCGAGGTCGCCGCCCCGCACCGCAACCGCCTCGACGAGCGAGCCGTCCGCGGGCGGCGCCGCATCGAGGTCGGCGGCGAGGCGGCGGATCGTCTCGAAGGTGTCGTTGCCGGCGGCGACGACGAGGGCGTTGCTCCGCTCGTCGGCAAGGACGAGGCTCCGCTCGAGCTCGGCGGTCTCCGGCTGCACCCGCCGCAGGCGCTCGAGGCGGGCATCGAGCATCCGCTGCAGCAGCGGGGCCACCCGGCTCGCGGCGGCGTTGGAGAGCGAGACCATGCGGATCTCGCGGAGGTCCGCCGGGACCTCGGCATCGAGGGTCTTGATGAGCGGCTCGGCGAGGCCGAAGCCGCGGACGCTCGTCGAGACCACCAGCGAATTGGTCCGCTCGTCGGGAATCGCCCGCAGGCGGTCCTCGGCGCGAAGCTGACCCGCCGCGAACTGCTGCTCGAAGAGCTGCGAGAGGGTCGCGGCGATCCGCGTCG
>CAZQUA010000187.1:0-4528 GCA_964596455.1 uncultured Isosphaeraceae bacterium | reverse complement strand
GGGCTGCTGCCGCGGTCGCTGGTGCGGGGCGCCGCGGGCCGTGGCGACCGCATCGTCGCCCTCGGCGGCAGGACCGGACGCGACGGCATCCACGGGGCGACCTTCTCGAGCGCCGAGCTGACCGACACGCACGCCGACGAGTTCTCGCACGCGGTGCAGATCGGGCATGCGATCTGCGAGAAGACCCTGCTCGATGCGGTGCTCGCGGCCCGGGACGCCGAGGGGGGACCGCTGCACTCGGCGATCACCGACTGCGGAGCGGGCGGCTTCTCGAGCGCGATCGGCGAGATGGGCGCCGATCTCGGCGCCGAGGTCGATCTCGACCGGGCGCCGCTCAAGTACGCGGGCCTCGACGCCACCGAGGTGTGGATCTCCGAGGCGCAGGAGCGGATGATCCTCGCGGTGCCGCCGCGGAACCTCGATCGCCTCGCGGCGATCTGCGAGGAGCACGAGACCGAATGGGCCGACCTCGGCTCCTTCGGGACGACGGATCGCGACCTCGTCCTGCGATGGCAGGGCGCCGAGGTCGGCCGCCTGCCGATGGATCTTCTGCACGAGGGCGTGCCGATGCCGCTGCGGGAGGCGGAGTGGGATCCTGCGGCCGCAAGGCGGGAGGCCGCGGAGGCCGCCGCTTCCCTGCGGGACCCCGATCCCCTGCCGGCCTCGCCCTCGCCGGCGCCGCTGCTGGCGATCCTCGCGAGACTGCTCGCGCACCCGAATGTCGCGAGTCGCGCCTGGATCGTGCGGCAGTACGACCACGAGGTGCAGGGGCGGACGGTGGTGAAGCCTCTCGTCGGCGTCGGCGCGGGAGGGCCATCCGACGCGGCGGTCATCGAGCCGGTGCCGGGATCGGGGCGAGGCCTCGCGATCGCCAACGGCCTCGCGACCGGCCTCGAGGCGGACCCCTACCTGATGGGCCTTGCGGCGATCGACGAGTGCGTGCGGAACCTCGTCTGCGTCGGGGCGGATCCGACGCGGGTCTCCATCCTGGACAACTTCTGCTGGCCCGGCTGCGGCGATCCGCTGCGGATGGCCATGCTCGTGCGGGCTGCGGAGGCATGCCACGACGGCGCGGTGGCCTATCGGGCGCCGTTCATCTCCGGCAAGGACTCGCTGAACAACCAGTTCGTGACCGAGGATGGCCGGACGATCCGCATCCCCCCCACGCTGCTGATCTCCGGATTCGCGCCGGTCCCGTCGCTCGATCGCGCCGTCACCATGGATGCCAAGTCGGCGGGGAACCTGCTGCTGCTCGTGGGCAGGACGACGGCGGCGATCGGCGGCAGCCATCTCCTTCGGGTGGCGGTGCCGGCCGCAGGGGCATCGCTCGACGAGTCGCTCCCGCGGACCGATCTGGCCGAAGGCCCTGCCAATGCCGCGGCGGTGCATCGGGCCATCGCCGCGGGCGTGGTCCGCAGCGCCCACGACTGCAGCGAGGGCGGCCTGCTCGTCGCCGCGGCGGAGATGGCGTTCGCGGGCGGGCTGGGCGTGGCGATCGATCTCGACGCGGCGGGGCTCGACGAGCCCGTCGCGGCGGCGTTCGCGGAGACGCCGAGCCGCTATCTGCTCGAGGTCGAGCGGTCGCGCCTTGCGGAGGTCGCGGAGGCGCTCGGGAGCGTGCCCTGGACGCGGATCGGCGAGTTCCGCGACGGCGGCGAGTTCGAGCTCGCGTCGCGGGGCGACCGCGCGGCCATGCCGGTGGCGCATCTCGAAGCCGCATGGCGGGGAGAGGGCGGTCGATGAGCATGGAGATCGACATGGCGGCCGGCAGCACGGGCATCGCGAGATCGATGGGAGGAGCGATCGCCCATGCCTGAGGCCCTCGTCGTCACCGCACCGGGCATCAATTGCGACGGCGAGCTCGCCGAGGCCTTCGCGCTCGCGGGGGCCTCGCCGCGGTTCGTGCCGCTCCGTCGTCTGCGGCAGTCGCCGGCGATCGTGGACCGCTTCGGCCTCGTCGGCCTGCCCGGGGGTTTCTCCTACGGAGACGACATCGCGGCGGGACGGGTGATGGCGGCCTTGCTGCGGAGGAGCGTCTATCCCGCCCTGGTGGCCGCGATCGAGCGGGGCGTGCCGATCATCGCGCCCTGCAACGGCTTTCAGATCGCGGTGCAGGCGGGCCTGCTGCCGGGTCCGCCGCCGGGCGAGGCCTGGCCGCGGGAGGCGATGCCGCCGACGGTGGCGCTGCTTCCCAATCGGGGCGGGCGGTTCGTCGACCGCTGGAGCGGCGTGGAGCTGCCGGCGGCGTCGCGATGCATCTGGACGCGGGGCCTCGAGGTCCGTGGCGAGGCGGCGGTGCTGCCGTCGGCGCATGGCGAAGGCCGCTTCGTCTGCGAGGCGGTGCTGCAGGATCGTCTCGAGCGGGACGGGCAGGTGGCGGTGCGGTACGCGAGCGGTGAGAACTTCAACGGCTCCGCAGGCGCCGTCGCCGGCCTTTGCGATGCGAGCGGCCTGGTGCTGGGACTGATGCCCCACCCGGAGCGGTTTCTCCGCTGGAACCGCCATCCCCGCTGGACCCGCCTCGACGCGTCGTGCCAAGGCGAGGAGCCGCTCGGCCTGCGGATGTTCCGCAACGCCGTCGAGCACGCCCGCGGCAACGCCCCGCCGATCGCGGCCCTGGCATCGTCGGCGGTGCGGCGATGAGCGGCGGGGCGAGGAATGCCGGCAAGCGAGGCGGTGGCGGCTCGTCGACGAGGCGGCCCGCAGGTCGCGGCGACGCGTGCGAGTCCACGACGGATGGCGCCGCCGAGCGACAGGAACCGAGGATGAACCAGGAACCGATGCGATGACCGCTTCGTCAGCAACCCCCCCTGCCGCGGACCCGCTTCGTTGCGCGGTGCTTGGCGTGGGTCGGATGGGCCGGCATCACGCTCGCGTGCTCAGCCGCCTCGAGGGAGTCGAGTTCCTCGGCGTGGCGGACCGGGACCTCGGTCGCGCCTCCGAGGCCGTCGAGCAGCATGGCGGGCGGGCCTTCGGATCGATCGAGGAGGTGATCGCCGCGAAGCCGCATGCCGCCGTCGTGGCGACGCCGACGGTCACCCATCCGGATCTGGTGGTGCGCCTGCTCGAGGCGGGCGTGGCGTGCCTCGTCGAGAAGCCGCTCGCTGCCGATGCGGAGGCGGGCCGTCGCATCGCCGAGGCGGCCTCGCGAAGCGGCGTGCCGCTGCAGGTCGGCCATGTGGTCCGCTACGACCCGGTGATGCAGGCCATCCGGCGCATCGAGGGCCTTCGGCCGGTGTTCATCGAGCTCGATCGGGTCAGTCCGATGACCTTCCGCTCGGTCGACGTCGGCGTGGTGCTCGACATGATGATCCACGATCTCGATCTGCTGACGATGCTGCTCGGCACCGAGCCGGAGGAGATCCAGGCCAACGCCGTCAGCGTGCTCGGCGAGGCGGAGGACGTGTGCAACGCCCGCCTCACCTTCCCGGCCGGCGCTTCGGGGATCCGCTGCGTGGCCAACGTGACCGCGAGCCGAATGGCGATGAAGACGGAGCGGAAGATCCGCATCGTCGGCGAGGAGCACTACGTCTCCGCGGACTTCGGCGCCCGCAGCGGCGTGGTGGTCCGCAAGACCGCCAACGCCGCGCAGCTTGCGGAGATCCGCGATCGCCTTCGGCGAGGCGAGGATCTCTCGGGCCTCAACTACCTCGAACTCGTAGCGGTCGAGCCGCTCGCGGTCGAGGCCGCGGATCCGCTGACCTGCCAGGCGATGGACTTCCTCGAGGCGGTGCGGCGGGGACGCCCCACGGAGGTCGATGCGGAGACCGGCCTCGCGGCGGTCCGGACCGCCGAGCGGATCGTGGCGACCGCGAAGGCGGCGGGGGCACGGATGATCTGAGTCGGATCGATCGAGGGCGGCGGCGAATCCGCCGCCCGCAGCGGCGCGAAGGCGAGCGTTCGGCGGCACGGCGCCGCGACCGGCCCCGGGTGGGCCGCCCGCGGAACCGACGCACTCATCCCCAGGAGCAGGCGGCATGAAGCTCTACACCCGTACCGGCGACGACGGCACCACCGGTCTCTTCGGCGGCGGTCGGGTCAGCAAGGACCATCCCCGCATCGAGGCCTACGGCACCGTGGATGAGCTCAACGCCTGCCTCGGCATGGCCGCGGCCGCGTGCGCCGGCGGCGATGCGAGGCTGCGGGAGATTCTCGTCTCGCTGCAATCGCGACTCTTCGACATCGGTGCGGATCTCGCGACGCCCGAAGGCTCGCCCTACCGGGATCGCCTTCCCAAGGTCGATGCCCACCACGTCACCGAGATCGAGCGATGGATCGACGAGATCGATGCGATGCTCGCGCCTCTTCGGCAGTTCATCCTGCCCGGCGGCACGGAGCTCGCGGCGAGGTTGCATCTCTCGCGGACGGTCTGCCGCCGAGCGGAGCGACTCATCGTGGCGCTCGGCCACAGCGAGCCGGTGGGCGACACCGTGGTGCACTACATGAACCGGGTGAGCGATCTGCTGTTCGCGATGGCGCGGGGCGCGAATCATCTCGCGGGCGAGGCGGATGTGCCGTGGGTGCCGGG
>CAZQUA010000186.1:0-4531 GCA_964596455.1 uncultured Isosphaeraceae bacterium | reverse complement strand
TCGGCCTCCTCGGCGTTGACCTCGGTGCCGCTGCAGTGGCGGCCGAGCTCGACGAGGCGAAGCTCGCCGATGCAGCGTTCGTCCTCGGCGAGGTCCCGCCGCACCGTGGCGATGCGGCGGCCGCTCGGCGGGCGGGCGCCGTTGTCGGTGAGGTCGAGGTAGGCGTCGCAGGCCCGGTGCACCGCGAGGTCGGGATAGCGGCGGATGGGACTGGTGAAGTGCAGGTAGTGCTCGCTCGCAAGGGCGTAGTGGCCGACGACCGCGGGGCTGTAGCTCGCCTTGGCGAGGGTCTTCAGCACCGCGAGATGCACCGCCCGCGAGGCCGGGGTGCCGCGGGTCCGCTCGAGCAGCGCCTGCAGGTCGCGGCGGTCCGGCTCGTCGGGAAGGTTGAAGCCGGCGACGCGGGCGTAGGTCCGCAGCTGCTCGAGATCGGCGAAGCCGGGATCGGGATGGATCCGCCGCAGCACCGCGATGCCGAGATCCGCGAAGAGCCTCGCCACCGCCTCGTTCGCCTCGACCATGAACATCTCGATGAGGGTGTGGGTGAAGGAGGTGTCCTCCGGCACCGCATCGGCGACCCGCCCCTCGTCGTCGAAGACGAGCTCGAAGTCCGGCAGCTCGAGCACGAGCTGCCCCGCCTGCAGGCGGCGACGCTGCAGCAGCTTCGCGAGCTCGTCGCTCCGCCGCAGCAGGTCGACCACCTCGGGTTCGTAGGCGGCGGCGGTGCGGGCGTGGCGACGGGCCTCGGCGAGGTCCCCGTCGATCACCGCCTGCGCCTCGATGTAGGTGAACCGCTTGCGGGAGCGGATCATGCTGCGGCAGAGACGCTGCTCCCGCACCCGCCCGCGATGGTCGAGGGTGACGAAGATGCTCTTGGTGAAGCGGGGCACCTCCTCCTGCAGCGAGCAGACCCCGTTGGAGAGCGACTCCGGCAGCATCGGGATCACCCGCCGCGGCAGATAGACGCTGTTGCCGCGAGCCGCGGCCTCGCTGTCGAGGGTGCCGCCCGCGGGCACGAACGCGGCCACGTCGGCGATGTGCACGCCGAGCGTCCAGAGGATCTCGCCGTCCTGCTCCCGCCGCTCCACGCTGATGGCGTCGTCGAAGTCGCGGGCGTCGGGAGGATCGATGGTGATGGTCAGCAGCTCGGTGAGGTCCTCGCGATCGCCGCCGAGCAGGCCGCCGCTGCGGGCCCGCCGCTCGAAGTCGGCGGTGGCGCGGTGGGCCTCCTCGAGGGCCGGCTCGGGGAAGGGGCCGGGCAGGCCGAAGCCCGCGATCACCGCCGCGGTCTCCACGTCGGGCCGTCCCGCCTCGCCGAGCACCTCGGTGATCACGCCCTCGCCGAGGGCGCCGGCCTCGGGATGCAGGATGAGCTCGAAGACCACCTTGTCGCCGGCCTTCGCGTTCTTGGCGCCGGGGTCGCGGATCACCACCGGTTCCCGAAGCACCTTGCCGTCGGGCACTGCGAGCCACTGCCGCCCCTCGAGGACGAGCTCGCCGCTGAAGCGGGTCCGCCCGCGGGCGAGCACCTCCTCGACGCGGCCGGAGAGGCCGCTGCGATCGTCGCCCGCGGCGCCGCGTCCCCGGAAGCGGTCCTTCCGAACCACCCGCGCCGCCACCCGATCGCCGCTCAGGGCATCGGCGACGGCATGGGCCGGAATGAAGAGGTCGCCTTCGCGGTAGGGGCGGTCGGTGAGCACGAACCCGAAGCCGCGGGAGGTGATGCGGATCGTTCCCTCCACCCGGTCGGGGAAGGTCGGCAGTCGCCACTTGC
The DNA here is from genome assembly GCA_964596455.1 of uncultured Isosphaeraceae bacterium. Lineage (GTDB taxonomy): Bacteria > Planctomycetota > Phycisphaerae > Phycisphaerales > SM1A02 > CAZQUA01. The sequence goes on along the minus strand of CAZQUA010000186.1, from coordinate 2,757 downwards.
CGTCGCGGCCCTCCTCCACCACGCCCTCCGAGGCGAGGACGTCGAGGGCTTCACGGAAGAGTTCGCGGTGCTCCGGCGGGATCCGCAGCTGCTGCTGCAGCGAGCCGAGGTCCACGGGGCGGTAGCGGTCGTGCCGCAGATGGTCGAGGATCCGGCCCCGGTAGCGGGATGGCATCGCCGCAGTGTACGGCGGGGGCGGTGCCGCGGCGTCCGCGGAAGGCGGCCCCTTCGAGGGCTCAGCCGCGGACGAGGCGGGACGCCTCCTCGAGGATCGCGTCGAGGTGGGCGTCGTCGCGATGGCTCTCCGCATAGATCTTCACGATCGCCTCGGTGCCGGAGGGCCTCGCCGCGAACCAGCCCCCGCGGGTGGTCGCCTTGATGCCGCCGATCGCGGCGCCGTTGCCGGGGGCATGGGTCAGGACCCGCTCGATCGCCTCGCCGGCGAGGTCGCGGCCCTCGAGGTCCGCCGCGGAGAGGCCCGCGAGGCGCTGCTTCGCGGCGGCGTCGGCGGGGAAGTCGATGCGTCGGTAGAAGGTCCGGCCATGCCGCCCCTCGATCGCGGCGATGCGCCGCCCGAGGTCCTCCCCGGTCTTCGCGAGCACCTCCGCGGCGAGCAGGTTCACCACGATCCCGTCCTTGTCGGTGGTCCAGGTGGTGCCGTCCATTCGCAGGAAGCTGGCGCCGGCGCTCTCCTCGCCGCCGAAGCAGAGGTCGCCGTCGAAGAGGCCCGGCGCGAAGTGCTTGAAGCCCACCGGGACCTCGACGAGCGGCCGCTCCGCCGCCGCAGCGACGCGATCGACGAGATCGCTCGAGACGATGGTCTTGCCCACCGCGGCCTCGGGGCTCCACTGCGGGCGATTGGCCAGCAGCCACTCGATGCAGGCGGCGAGCACGAGGTTGGGGTCGAGCAGGCCCGACCCCGGCACCACGATGCCGTGCCGGTCGGCGTCGGGATCGTTCGCGAAGGCGGTGTCGAAGCGGCCCGCGAGTTCGACGAGGCCCGCCATGGCGGCGCTGCTCGAGCAGTCCATGCGGATCCGCCCATCGTGGTCCACCCGCATGAACGCGAAGGCGGGATCGACGGTGCGGTTGACCACCTCGATCGAGGTGCCCCAGGCCTCGTTGATGAGATCCCACACGCCCACCGCGGCGCCGCCGAGCGGATCGGCGGCGAGGCGAAGGCGGGCGTCGGCGATCGCAGGCAGGTCCACGACCGCATCGAGGTCGCGGACGTAGTCGAGCAGAAGCTCCTCTTCGCCGATGCGGCCCTCCCGCTCCGCCTGGGCGAACGGCATCCGCCGGACGTCGCGGAGGCCCCCTTCGAGCAGTTCGTTGGCACGCCGCTCGATCCACGCGGTGGTGGCGGAGTCGGCGGGGCCGCCCTGCGGCGGGTTGTACTTGAACCCGCCATCCTCCGGCGGGTTGTGGGAGGGCGTGATGAGGATCCCGTCGGCGCCGTCGCGGCCCCGCTCGCCGTTCTCGACGATGATCCGGCGGCTGATCACCGGCGTGGGCACGGGGCCGCCGCCCCGCTGCACCACCACCTCGACCTCGTTGGCGGCGAGCACCTCGATCGCGGTCCGTTCGGCGTGCTCGCTGAGGGCGTGGGTGTCGCGGCCGAGGAAGAGCGGGCCATCGATGCCCTGCTCGCGGCGCCGCTCCGCGATCGCCTGGGTGATCGCGAGGATGTGATCCTCCACGAAGCTGCCCCGAAACGGCGTGCCGCGATGGCCGCTGGTGCCGAAGGCCACCCGCTCGGCGGCGTTGCCGGGATCCGCCCGCCGCTCGAAGTAGGTCCGCTGCAGGGCGTCGAGATCGACGAGCAGGGCGGGCGGAGCCGGTTGCCCGGCGAGGGGATGGGTCGGGGCGGTGGCGGGCATCTCGGTCTCGTGGGGCGTCGGTGGGGGAGAGGCGGGTCGCGACGAGTCGGCGAACCGCCCCGCGGGCATGGCGGCGGCGCCGCGTGCCGTGAGGGGCATCGGTTCACGGTCGCCTCGAAGGTGAACGGGACTCCGAAAGGCCGCGAGGTGGATCGCGTGCCGACGGCGGCGGCGGCGGCTCGGCCGGCCGGGTCAGTTGCCGCCGCGCTTGGCCGCCCGGTAGCTCTCCCGTTCGGGCACCTCGGGAGTGGTGCCGGCGGCCGCGGGCACGAGTCCCCGCTCCTGCACGGCCTCGCGGAAGATGTCGAAGGTCGTCTCGCGAAGCATCTTCCGAGTCAATCCCTGCAGGGTCACGAGGCGATCATGCAAGGCGCACGGATCGCCGGCGCCGCAGACGCCGCCGCCGAAGGGGCAGTTGGTGCTGGTGTCCTCGCGCTCGAAGATCTCGAAGACCTGCTGCAGCGTGATCTGGTCGGGAGCCTTGGCAAGGCAGTAGCCGCCCCCGGGCCCCGGCGAGCCGCTCACGAGGCCGAACTGGGAAAGGGAGGTCAGCAGCTTGGCGATCATCGGACCGGGCAGGCCTCGCTGCTCGGCGATGTCGGTGGCCGAGAGGCGGGTGATGCCGCCGTCCCACACTTCCGCGAGCCGGCTCATGGCGGCGATCGCACGCTCGGTCTGCTTTCCGTACATGGATTCCTCGCGGGCGGCGGTGTCGGGTCGGGCACGGCGACCGATCGCCGAGACCGTCGGCGGCGGATGAAGAAATCGGGCGACCACGGGAGATTCGCTTGACCGATCTCGGAATCTACGATAAACAGTTCCGAGTATCTGTGGAAGGGTCGATGGACGACTTTCTTGCCATTCGATGCCATTTCCA
>CAZQUA010000185.1:0-4554 GCA_964596455.1 uncultured Isosphaeraceae bacterium | reverse complement strand
TCGCGAGCGGCGGGGGGAGGCCGTGGCCGGAGCCCGCGGTGGCGTCGCCGCGAAGGGCGGCCTCGAACGCCGCGGCGGCGGCGGGGGTCGCCTCGAGCATCCGTCCCGCCGCATCGGGATCGGCGCGGATCGGCGTCGCGAACCGCAGGCGGCCGTCTTCGCCTCGATGGACGGCGATGGCCTGACCGGTCTCGCCGAGACTCGAGGTCTCGCCCACGAGGCGATCGATGGGGCGTTCGTCGATCCTCGCCGCGAGCACGCCCGCAAGGCGGGGCCCGTCGAGCACCGGGCCGGCGATGAAGATTCCGGCGCGGCCGGACGCGAGCGGCTGCGGCGCCGAGAGATCCGCCTGGAGCATCGTGCGGGCCCGCTCGATGGCGGCGGCGAGCGGTCCGCCCGCGAAGGGCGCCGCGGCAAGGTCGGCGCGGGCGAGATCGCCGGGATCGCCCGCCGATGCCGCCACCCGCGAGGCCCCGCCGGCGAGATCGACGAGCAGGATCGCGGAGAGGTCGAGCTGGTCGCCGAGGGAGCCGAGGAAGGCGAGGGTCTGCGGGTCCGCCGGCGATCCGGCGGCGAGATCGCGGAAGGCGGCCACGATCGAGGGATCGCGGGCCAGCGCGGCGATCGCGGTCACGCGGGCGTCGACGAACTCCTCGAGACGCTCGGCGCGGTTCCGCGCGGTCGTCCGCAGTTCGCCGCGAATGGCCCGCTCGAGATCCGCCACGGTGAGCCACGCGCTGAGCAGGGAGACCGTCGCCACCGAGGCGATGGCGATCGCGAGGAACCAGCGGCGAAGGCGGCGCTCGATCGAGCCGCCGTCGCCGCGCAGCGAGGCGGGGCCGGTCGAAGTCATGGCGACGCCTCCGCCGCCCAGCGGCCGCCCCAGCCCTCGCGGAGCGAGGCGAGCAACGCCTCCCATTCGCTTCGCAGCCGCCACGCCGGATAGGGCATCGGACGCACCGGCGCGTCGGAGCTCCAGACCGTCGTGATCTGCCCGTCGTGGCGGATCCGGCCGATGCGGGCGGTCTTCCACGCATGCCGGGATCGGGGATCGATCGAGACCGGCCCATGCGGCGCCGCAAGATGCTGCCGGCCGATCCCGCGAAGGGCCGCATCCGGCGTGGCTTCGCCCTCCGACTCGACCGCGGCGGCCCAGAGCCGCACGGCGACGTAGCCCGCCTCGACGGGATCGCTCAGCAGGCGATCCTCGCCGAACCTCGCGCGGTAGGCGGCGACGAACGCCTCGTTCTCGGGAGTCTCGAGGGACTGGAAGTAGTTCCATGCGACGAAGTCGCCCGCAAGCAGCGAGGGGCCGATGGCGGCCACCTCCGGCTCGCCGATCGAGAAGCTCACCGTCGGCACCGTGCCCGCGGTGATCCCCGCCGCACGAAGGGCTTCGAAGAAGGCCGCGTTGGTGTCTCCATTGATGGTGCTGAGGATCGCGTCGGGGCGGGCCTCGCGGATCGCCTCCACCACGGGGGCGACCTCGCGGCTTCCCAGCGGCAGGTACCGCTCCGCCACCACCTCGCCGCCAAGGGCCGCCACCTGGTCGCGGATGATCGCGTTGGCCACCCGCGGGAACACGTAGTCGCTGCCCACGAGCATCACGCGGGGCCCGAGGCGCTGCAGGGCCCACCGCACCGCGGGGATGATCTGCTGGTTCGGCGACGCGCCGAGGTAGACCGCCCGCGGCGACTGCTCGAGGCCCTCGTACTGCACCGGGTAGAACAGGACTCCCTCGAGGGCCTCGACCCGCTCGAGGGTCTCCTTGCGGCTCGCGGAGGTCCAACATCCGAAGATCGCCGCGACCCCATCCTCCTCGATGAGGCGGGCGGCCTCCCGGGCGAAGGTCGCGGGATCGCTGGCTCCGTCCCGCACCACCGCCTCGACGCGGCGGCCGAGGACGCCCCCCGCCGCATTGAGCCCTTCGATCGCGAGCAGGCATCCGTCGACCACCGGCCGCTCGCTGAGGGCCATGGTGCCGGTGAGGCTGTGGAGGATGCCCACGCGGATCGGCGGGGAGGGCCGCCGCCAGGACGCGAACCCGTAGGCGATGGCCGCCACCGCCGCGATCGCCGTCGCCACGCCGAGCACCGTCCGCCAGCTGCGCCCGCCGCCGCTCATGGGGACGGAGGGTACCAGCGCCGCCAAGTCACTCGTGATGCCAGCTGTCGCTCGGCAGGTCGTAGATGATCGAGTGCCCGGCGGCCTGCTCGGGCCCGGCGGTGCTCACGCCGATGTCGATGGAGCTGCCGAAGACATCGGTCTCCTCGGGCCGCACGAGGATGCGGCCGGTCTCGGCAAGCAGGCGACCGATCTCGCCGAGGTTCGGACGCGAGACCAGCTCCGGCTGGCATCGCAGCACCGCGGCCACGTAGAACGCGAGATCCTCGGCGACCACCGCGGCGATCGGCCGCATGGAGCGGGCGGCGAACCGGGCGACGCCGCCCGCGGACAGTTCGAGCGACGCGAGCGAACGCACGTCCGCGGCGAGCGTCGCCTCGCCGGCCGCGGCGTAGCGGGCGAAGGCGAGGGCGTCGGCGGCCTCCACTTCGCCCTCGAGGCGGACGGCGCTGAGGGAGAGCCACGGCAGGGTGTCGGCGAACCACTCGAACTCGTGGTCGTCGAGGATCAGCATCGAGGGCAGCGACCACGCCTCCCCGCCCGCCGCCGCGGGACCGGCCGGAATCGCCTCGATCTCCCGCCCGAAGCGGGCGGAGGCGCTTCGCCGGAGCCATCCGAGGGCTTCGTCGCCGCGAAGGGTCCGCATCCGTCCGTCGAGCGAGGCGGCGAGCACCAGCGTCTGTGCCGATCGGGGCTTCAGCGAGCGCCAGATCCCCACCGTCTGGAAGAGATTGAGCGGCGAGATCCGCAGTTGGAAGATCCCCTCTTCGGCAGCCGCGGCAGCACCGAGCAGCTGCGCCTCGAGCGTCGCGACGCCGTGGGGATGGGCTCCCGGCAGGCGGGGCGATTCGGACTCGGGATTGCCTCGATCCACGGCTTGCTCCCTTCTCCGCGGGGCCGGCGGCGGCGGCGGGTCGCCTCCGCATTCCGGTCCCGACCTTCTACTCCCGACCGTCTGCGTCCGGCTTCCTGCTCCGGCCTCCTGCTCCGGCCTCCTGCTAAGGTGCGGCGGCGGCATGGCGGAGCAAGGCGCCCGCCCGGTTCGGCACCGAGTCGGTTCCGGTGGCGCGGGCGGCCCCCGCCGCGACGGCGAACCGCGGGTTCTTCCCGGACGACGCCGCCGAGAACCGATGTCCGCTCCGACGATGCGATTCAGCGAACTCCCCGTCGACGAGCGACTGCTGCGAACCCTCGAGGCGATGGGCTTCCGCGAGCCTCGGCCGATCCAGGCTGCCGTGGTGCCCGTCGCGATCGGCGGCGGCCACGTGCTGGCGTTGGCACCCACCGGGACCGGCAAGACCGTCGCCTACGGCTTGCCGCTCGCGGCGCGATTGCTGGCGGACCGGCCGCCGAAGGGGGGACGCGGCCTCGATCCGAAGCGTCGCCTTCGGGCGCTGGTGCTCTGCCCGACGCGGGAGCTCGCGATGCAGGTCGGCGAGGAACTCTCCAGCCTGGTGCGGGGACTGGTGCTTCGCGTCGCCGTCGCCACCGGCAAGGCCGCGATCCGGCCGCAGCGGGAAGCGATCGCCGCGGGCGTGGACATCCTCGTCGGGACTCCCGGCCGCGTGCGGGAACTGCTCGAGGGCGACGCGTTGAGCCTGGCGTTCCTCCAGCAGGTGGTCATCGACGAGGCGGACCGGATGCTCGACTTCGGATTCCTTCCGCAGGTGCGATGGATCCTCGAGCGGACCGCCGCGGAGCCGCAGCGGATGCTCTTCAGCGCGACGCTCCCGCGGGGCGTCGAGCGCCTGGCGGCGGAGTTCCTGCCCGATGCGGCCCGGATCGAGCTCGGCGAACGCAACGCCGCGGCGCCGCATCTCGCCCACCGGCTCATCGACACCACCGATCCGGCGAAGGTGCCGCTGCTGCTTTCACTTGTCGAGGGCCGCCGCGGGGCGGTGGTCTTCGTGCGGACCCGCCGCCGGGCCGGTTGGGTGGCGGAGGCCTTGCGGCGGCACGGGATGGCGGTGGGCGTGCTGCACGGCGACCGCACGCCGGCCCAGCGGCGGGCGGCGCTGGAGGGATTCCTGGCCGGCCGCCTCGCCGTCCTCGTCGCCACCGACGTCGCGGCCCGGGGCCTGCACCTCCCCGGGGTCGGCCTGGTGATCAACTACGACCTGCCGCTGCTTCCCGAGGAGTGGGTGCATCGCGTCGGACGCGCCGGCCATGGCGGTGGTGCCGGGGAGTCGATCTCGCTGCGAACGCCCGAGGATGCGAAGCGATGGCTTGCCATCGCGTCGATCGCGGGCGTGGCGATCGCGGCCGAGCGGAGCGGGCCATCGCCGGCCCCGCCCCGCGGCCGAGGCAAGGCGGCGTCCGGTGCCGTCGCCAAGGGGACGCCGAAGGTCTCGCCCCGCCGCCGGGGCGAGTCCGCGGTGAAGGCCGAACGCAAGGGCGGCGGGACCGGAGCGGCCGAGCGGGCGATCCGCC
>CAZQUA010000184.1:2782-4584 GCA_964596455.1 uncultured Isosphaeraceae bacterium | reverse complement strand
TCCAGATCCGCAAGAACATCCTCGAGTACGACGAGCCGATGGAGCATCAGCGCCGCAAGTTCTACGCGATGCGGCAGCGGATCCTCGAGGGACGCGGCATCCGCGAGCTGATCTTCGACGAGGTGCAGGCGGCGGTCTCCGACGCCGCCCACCGCTTCATGGGCCCCGACTACGCCGGACGCTGCATGGCGGAGTGGCTGCGGGAGCGCCTCGACCTCGCGGTCGATCCGGACCGCCTCGCGGGACGGGATCGCGACGACATCCCCGGCATCATCCGCAGCGACGCCCTCGGCGAGAGCGTGGCCCTGATGCGGCTCACCGCGGGCGAGTACCTGCCCCTCGAGCTCGAGGCGACGGAGTGGGACTGGGAGGGCTTTGCGGCCTGGGCCGCCAAGCACCTCAAGGTCGAGGCCGACCGCAGCTCCCTCGAGCCGCTCGGCCGGGACGGGGCCCTCGCCCGTCTCGAGTCGCGGATCGAGAAGCGCCTCGAGGCCCTCGACCTCTCGCCGGTGCTGGCGTTCCTCGAGCCGGATCTCGGCGGCCGCGACCTGCTCGCCTGGGCGGGACGCAAGGTGGGCCAGGACCTTCCGGCGGACCTGCTCGCGGGCATCGACGACCCCGATCGCGCGATCGAGCGGCTGATGGCCGAGCTCGAGCGGGCCTACGCCGAGCGGGAGCGTCGCTACCCCGTCGAGTTCGCCCTCGAGATGACCTCGGCGATGATGGCCCGCGACCCCCTCGCGGCGCTCACGCAGTTCTGCGGCTGGGTCCGCGCCCGCTACGAGCTGGAGTGGTCGCCGAGCGCCCTGCCGAGCACCGATCCCGCGAAGCTCCGCGAGATCCTCCTCGAGGAGGCGGCCCGCTGGGACGCCGCCCGGGTGGAGCGGCGGGCCGAGAAGGCCCTCGCCGAGCATGCCGACGAGGCGTCGCTCGCGGAGTGGTTCGAGAAGGCCTGCCTGGTGCGTCTCGACGAGTCCGAGCGGGCCGAACTCGCCGCGGATCCGCGAGCCTTCGTGCCGCGTCGCCTGCACGAGGCGATGCGGACCGAGCTCGCTCAGTTCGAGCGGTGGATCCTGCTTCGGATCGTCGACGACTCGTGGAAGGAGCACCTCCACCAGATGGACCAGCTCCGGGACTCGATCGGCTTCCGCGCCTTCAGCCAGCGGGATCCCCGCATCGAGTTCAAGCGGGAGGCCGCGGCGCTCTTCGAGCAGATGCAGGGCGGCCTCGGCGAGAAGATCACCGACGTCATCTTCAAGGGCCGCGTCGCGGTGACGCCGCCGCAGGCGGCCCCGCCCGCCACGACCGCGACGATCACCGCCTCTTCCGATGCCGATGCCCCCCCGCCGGCGACGGCACCGGCGGCGGCGACGGCGACCATCCGACCCGCAGCGCCGCCCCGCGCGGTCCCGCCTCCGCCCGCCTCGCGGATCGCGCCGCAGCCGGCGGCGGCAGCGCCGTCTCGCGGCACCGCGGTGACGGCGGTCGGACGCAACGAACCCTGCCCCTGCGGCTCCGGCAAGAAGTACAAGCAGTGCCACGGACGCAGCGGCTGAGCCGGATCGTCGCCGCGGCGGCGGCATCGCGTCGCCGCGGCTCGCTCCCGCGTCGAGCGTCGCTTGCATTTCCGTTCGATGCCGCTACCGTTTCCCCGCCTCCGTAGCTCAATCGGCAGAGCAGCTGACTCTTAATCAGCGGGTTCTCGGTTCGAGTCCGAGCGGGGGCATTGGCCGCAACGGCTCGCAACGACCGGGCGGCGTCGACGCGGCGACAGGACGCAGGGCGGACCGGGAGGCCGCCCC
>CAZQUA010000184.1:0-2682 GCA_964596455.1 uncultured Isosphaeraceae bacterium | reverse complement strand
TCGGGATCATCCGGGACATCCGCGACATTCCGAGCGATTCCGCCGCAGTCCGCGCAGTCGACTGGCCGGGGCGGCGTGCGGCATCCGATGTGGGGCGTTTGGTGGAACCATTCCCCCTTCTGTTCGGATCGAGTCCTTCCCCGGGCGGCGTGCTCCGGGTCCGCAAGGCCGATTCGAGGGGCCTGCCCGGCAAGACCCGAGCCGGCCCGATCGAACCTGATCGACCATGGATGGAACGAGGCCCGTGAGACGCCCCCGCCGCTACGACGACAAGGACCTGCTGACCGAGCTGTACGTGGAACGAGGCATGACCATCGCGGAGATCGCCCGCGAGCTCCATGCGACCTCGGTGACCATCCAGAAGTACCTGAAGAAGCACGGGGTGCCGGCGCGGGGACGCGGGCCCCGGAAGGGCCGCTCGCGGATCGCGCCGGGCACGGGTTCGGCGACGCCCTCGCCGGGCGTGGTGCTCTCCGAGGAGGAGCTCGCGCAGCTGCTCCACCTCGCCGATGCCGCGACCCCCGCGCCCGAGCCGCGGCAGCGGCAACTGCTCGGCGATCTGCGCAAGCGACTGCAGCAGGCCTGACCGCGCCGCGGCGATCGCCCGCGGCCGAGGCGATCACATCTCCGGGCTGACGAGTCCCTCGCGGATCGCGAAGCGGGCGAGTTCGACGCGGTCGTGGATGTCGAGCTTCGACATCAGCGAGGTCGCGTGGCGATCGACCGTCTTGGGCGAGAGGTGCATGTGGGTCCCGATCTCCTTCTTGGAGAAGCCCCGGGCGATGTAGCGAAGCACCTCATGCTCGCGGGGGGAGAGCGACTCGAGGCGGTCCCCCTCGCGTCCGCCATCGTCGACGATCGACACCGACAGGAAGGTTCGCCCCTCCGCCGCCGCACGGATGGCATCGACGACCGCGGCGGTGCCGTCGGCCTTGCTCACGAAGCCGAGGGCTCCGGCGCGGCGGGCCTCCCGCAGCATCCGGTCGTGGGAGGAGCCGCTCAGGAACACCACCTCGGTGTCGGGACTGAGGTTCCGCATCTGCGCCACCGCCTGGAAGGCGTCCACGCCCGGCATCAGGATGTCCATCACCACCACATCCGGCCGCTTCGACACCACCAGATCGACGCCGGAGGCGCCATCGGTGGCGGAGGCCACCAGTTCGATGCCCTCCTCGTCGGCCAGCAGCACCTCAAGCGCCTGCTGGATCAGGGGATGGTCGTCGACGATCACGACGCGAATGGAGTCCGACACGAGCATGCCTCCGTAGGGAGCGAAAGGCCCGGACCCCGGGACGGAAGTCTACCCGACCTGGGGTGTTCACCCCATGGGACCCGCGGGCGGCGTCCAGCGGCCCAACGGGGCCTCCGGGGCGTTCCCGCCAGGCTCGCCCGGCGGCAGGCTCGCCATCCGCTTCCCCGTCCGCTCCCGCACCCGCTACAGCACCCGCCCTCCGACGCACCAGCCGAGGCCGAGCAGCATCGCGACGAGCATGCCCACGAGGAGCAGTCGCCCGCGACCCGCAAAGCCCGCGGCGGCCTCGGCCTCCGGCGGGTCGTCGATCCACTGCTCGCAGCGTGGGCACGCCGCGGCCTCGGCATGGACCTCGCGGCCGCAGTGGGGGCAGGGGATGGTGTCGCCGCCGAAGCGAGCCAGGTCGTCTCGGCTCGGCCCCTCCGGATCGAGGTCGTCCTCGTCGGGGAGGCCGTCGCCCCCATCGAAGTCGTCGGGGTCGTCGCCCCGCCATCGGTCCGCTCCATCATCGCGGCGGCGTCGGCGGTTCATGGGTCGAGTGTAGTCGCGGACGCCGCCGGTTGACCCCGACGGAACCGAGGGCGACCATCGACGATCCGCCCTGCCCCGGAGACCGCCATGGCCCGCACGCCCTCGACGATGGTTCCGCTCGGACGCGACGCCGCCCCGTTCGACCTTCCGGATCCGGACGGGCGGCGGTGGGACCTGAACGCATGCCGCGGCGAACGCGGCCTGCTCGTGATGTTCCTCTGCAACCACTGCCCCTTCGTCAAGCATGTCGCCGAAGCGATCCGCCGCGTGGCCGCGGAGGCCGCCGCAAGCGGCGTGGGCGTCGTCGGCATCAACAGCAACGACTTCGAGACCCATCCCGAGGACGCGCCGCCGATGATGCGGCGGTTCGCCGAGGCGTGGGGCTGGCGGTTCCCCTACCTCGTCGACGAGTCGCAGGAGGTCGCCGAGGCCTATCTCGCCGCCTGCACGCCGGACTTCTTCCTCTTCGACGCCGCCATGCATCTGGTGTACCGCGGGCAGCTCGATGGCAGCCGGCCCGGGAACGAGGTGCCCGCCGATGGCCGCGACCTGCTCGCCGCGGTGCGGAGCCTCGCCCGCGGAACGCCGATCCCCTCGGAGCAGTCGCCGAGCCTCGGATGCAACATCAAGTGGCGGCCGGGCCGCGGGCCCGCCTGAGACGCCTTGCTTTAGACGCCGCTCACGGCACCGCCGCGAGGGACGCGATAGCGGAAAGCGGCCCGCCTCTCGGGGGCGACCGGTTCCACTCGACGCCGGACCTTGGCGCTGGCCCCGCCGCGAGGACTTCGAAGCCGGACTTCGAAGACAGACTTCGAAGCCGGACGGCGCCGCCGAACAACCCGGCGACTCTCCCGGCGTCTCCTGCGGCGTTTCCGGCGGCGTCTTCCCGGCGTCAGGGC
>CAZQUA010000183.1:0-4622 GCA_964596455.1 uncultured Isosphaeraceae bacterium | reverse complement strand
CCGCCCGCTTGCGGCTCCACCAGCTCGTGGCGTTGCCGGGGAAGACCGCCTCGGGGATCCGGCCGCCGGTGGCCGCCTCGTCGTGGCTCTCCGTGTAGATCACCCGCTGCTGGGCCGAGCCGTTGTAGACGAGGCCGATCGCGGCGGCGACCGCGTTCATGTTGCGGTCGGCGTCGTTCGAGGCGATCAGGGCCCCGCGGATCGGATGCACGAAGGCCGCATCCCACTGCGAGTCGAAGCCGCCGCCGCCCTCGAAGGTCGCTCGGGTGATGTTGCCGTCGGCGTCCATGTCCTCTGCGATCGAGATCGACGCGGGGAAGTCCGCATCGATCATGTCGTTGAGGCCGCGAAGAAGGTTCCATCCGTCGGGCAGGTCGCCGCCGTTGTGGCGACGGATGAACTTGGTCGCGTCCCAGCGGAGGCCGCTCATGCGGAACTCGTCGAGCCACATCCTGGTGTTGTCGCGAATGTAGTCGCGAACGCCCTGCCGTCCGTAGTCGGGGCGGGTGTCGCCCCAGGGGGTGATGGCGCGGTCGTCGTTGTAGAAGTAGAGGCCTCCGAAGCCGTTCTGCGACCAGCCGTCGAATCGCCAGAGGTCGAGGTCCATCGGACCCCAATGGTTGTAGATGACGTCGCCGATGACCGCGATCCCGCGGGCGTTGGCCTCGTCGACGAACGCCTTGAGTCCGTCGGGTCCTCCGTAGGAGTGCTCGATGGCGAAGGGGAACACCGGGTTGTAGCCCCAACTGATGGAGCCGGGGAACTCCTTCACCGGCATCAGCAGGATGCCGTTCACGCCGAGATCCGCGAGATGGTCGAGTCTGGCGACGGCCGCCGCGAAACTCGCCGGGGGCGGCTGCCCCGGGGCGAGCCCGTAGGTCCCGGCATGCATCTCGTAGAGCACCAACTCGTTCCAAGGAGCGATCTGGAACCCGTCCGTCGCCCACTCGTAGGCGGCGGGGTCGTGGACCACCGAGTTGCCGTAGTCGGGCGTCACCCGGCGGGCATAGGGGTCGCCCTTCCAGAGCGTCTGTCCCGCGTGCACCACGATGAACTTGTACAGCGTGCCCGGCTGCAGGTTGGCGAGGTCACGACTCCAGTAGCCATTGCCCTCGGAGAAGAGCGGGGTGGCCGTGGCGCTCCAGCCGTTGAAGGGACCGGTGACCCGGACCGCCGAGGCATGAGGGGCCCACACCCGGAAGGTGACGCCGACTCCGGCCCTTGCGGCATACGGCGTCGCCCCCATGCCGGGCCTTGGCGAGGGGGCCTGAGCGAGGGCGGTCGCCGCCATCGCGAGCGAGAGGAGCAGGGCGGCACCTCGGCAGGGGATCGTCATCTCGTCAGCTCTCCGTGGAATCCTCGGGCAGAGTCGAAGCGAAGGGGGCCCGGACGAGTGGACCAAGCTCCACTGTGGCACGCTCTATGGCATGCACTACGGCACACACTATGTCATGCACTATGGCATGATCTCGGAGCAGATCCAATCGTCGAAACGGCAGGCGAAGCGTTCGTGGATGCCTCTCGTCGGTCCGGCGGTCATTCGCCCCTCGACGACGGTGCGAGAACCAGTGGACGGGCGTCTCGAGGTCATGCGGCAAGGGCGGACGCATCCCCAAGGCCGCGGAGGACTCCGGAGGTTGGGAGTGGCGAGGGGTTCCGCATGGCATCCATGGCATCCATGGCATCCGTTGGAGGCCGGACCCTCTCCTTGGACTGGATTGCCGTGGAACTGGATTGCTCGGAATGGGGGGACGGATATGCGGCGGAAGCGGACTTGGATCTCCCCGACCGCGGTCGTTCGCCGGAGGAGAGCGACCGGTTTCCCCGTTTCCGCTGCGACTCCCCCGGCTCCCGGCGGCTCCGGCCTGCTCCCGGCGGCTCCCCGTGCAGGGGCCGCTGCCGGACCGGGTTCCGCCGACGGTCGGACCCGTCCGGAAGGTTGGCATTTTCGTTGGAAATCCCCCCGGGCGCGTCATACTTCCGGCGTGCCTTGTCCGTCCCGGAGCGGCATTGGACCTCCGTCCGGCGGCGTGGCCGTGGACGGTCGGCCGTGATGCGCGGTTCGCCGGGGACTCGGTTGGACATGCTCAGCGTCACCTTCCTTCTCAGGCTTCTTCTTCAGGAGATTTGAACCATGAGGTCTTCGAACCTGCTTGCGGGCGTCGTCGCGATCGGCGGCGTCGCCGCGGTGGCGTCCTCCCAGATCGTCATCGACGGAGCGTGGGACAAGGCGTACGGAACGCCGCTGGTCGTCCAGGACAACCAGACCGGCTTTGGCGACTCCAACCTCGGCCTCATCGACTTCGCCAACGGCTCCGAGCTCGATGCCGCCTTCGCGACGGTGATCGACGGCACGCTCTTCCTGCTGCTCGCCGGGAACCTCGAGAGCAACTTCAACAAGCTGGAGATCTTCATCGATTGCCGAGAGGGCGGACAGAACGTCCTCCGCGGCGACAACGCCGACGTCAACTTCAACGGGCTCAACCGCATGGGCACGCTGGCAAGCGACCCGACGGGAAACCCCGGCTTGACCTTCGATGCGGAGTTCGCGGCGGACTACTTCATCACGACCTCCGGCGGTGGCGACCCCTACACGATGTACCTCGACTGGGCGGAGTTGCCGACGCTCGGCGGCGGTGCCGGGCAGTACGCGGGCTCCGGGTCGGCGGGCGTCGAGAACACCGGCGAGAACGGCATCCGCTTCTCGATCAACAACGCCAACGTCGGCGGCGTCGACGGCGGCGATGGCCTGGTTCCCGGCGGCGGCGAGGGCGTGCTCACGGGCATCGAGTTCGCCATTCCCCTCGAGGCCATCGGCTACGACGGCGGCGCGCTGCGGGTGTGCGCCTTCATCAACGGATCCGGCCACGACTTCCTCGCCAATCAGGTCCTCGGAGGACTTGGAGGCCTGCCGAATCTCGGCGAGCCCCGTCTGGTGAACTTCGCCGTCCTCCCGGGTGATCAGTTCTTCACGGTGATCGACGGCGACAGCGGGCCGTTCTGCGGCGACGCCAACGCCGGCGACTGCTGCAGCGGCGGCGACACGCCCTACTGCGACAACGCGATCTGCTGTGCGGCGGTGTGCGCCCTCGATCCGAGTTGCTGCTCGAAGGCCTGGGACGCGGCGTGCGCCGACCTGGCGGGCACCGTCTGCGTGGCCTGCGGCGGCGTCGAGACCTGCGGCGGCAGCTCCGAGGACTGCAACGGCAACGGCCTCTCCGACGGCTGCGACATCGCCTTCGGGGTCAGCCTCGACTGCAATCTCAACGGCGTGCCCGACGAGTGCGAGCGGGAGGTGCCGTTCTGCGTCGATGGCCTCTGGAGCGAGGAGTACGGGGCGGCCCTGGCGATCCAGGACACCCAGACCAACTTCGGCAACAGCGACACGGCCGCGATCGACTTCGCCAACGGCTCCGAGGCCGACGCCGCGTTCGCCTTCGTCGCCGACGGCTTCCTGCACCTGCTGATCGCCGGCAACCTCGAGGCGAACTACAACAAGCTCGAGGTCTTCATCGATTCCGGCGCCGGCGGCCAGAACCAGCTCCGCGGCGACAACGCCGACGTCGACTTCAACGGCCTCAACCGCATGGGTCCCGACCCCGCCAACCCCAAGGCCGGTCCGGGCCTGCGGTTCGACCAGGGCTTCACCGCCAACTACTGGATCGCCCTTGCGGGCGGCCCTGGCGGGGCCGGCTACGACCTCTACCTCAACTTCGCGGACCTGCCCACCAAGGGCGGCGGCAGCGGCGGCTTCGCCGGTCCCGGCGACGCCGGGCGTCCCACGCTCGCCCCCAACGGCATCCTGTTCTCGATCGACAACAGCAACATCGCGGGCGTCGATGGGGGCACCGAGTTGGTGCCGGGCGGCGGGGATGGCGTCTTCACCGGGATGGAACTGCGGATTCCCCTCGACGTGATCGGGTGGACCGGCGGACCCATCAAGGTCTGCGCCTTCGTGAACGCGAGCAACCACAGCTTCGTGTCCAACCAGGTGCTCGGCGGGATCGGCGGCGGCGACAACCTCGGCGATCCGCGGTTCGTCGACTTTGCGGCGATCCCCGGCCTGCAGTACTTCGAGATCGACGCCGGGGGCACCCCGTGCCCCGGCGACTTCGACGGCAACGGCGCCGTCGATGGCGCCGACCTCGGCGGCCTGCTCCAGAACTGGGGCTCCAAGAACGCCGCGTTCGACATCACCGGCGATGGCCTGGTCAACGGCGCGGATCTCGGGGCCCTGCTGCAGAACTGGGGCTCCTGCGGGTGACCGATCCGGATCAAGCGGAAGCACGCGGCCGCAGCGGTCCCGAGGGGCCCTGCGGCCGCGGCCTCCCGCGTCGGTCTCGGCCGCGCGGTGGGGAGGCTCCCGATCGCGGTTCGCCGGGAGGGGGCCCGCCTGAAGCGAGGTTCCCGGACCCGGTGGTGGGGTCCGCCATCCCGCTGTCGTCGCTGGTGGATCCGCTGCCACAGCTGAATGAATGGGTGGGCAAGATCTTCCACCTGCACGGTAAGGACGCCCAGATTGACTGGAACAAGATCAAGCGGGACGGCATCCGGTGCGGGGAGTACATCGTCATCCACCGCACACCGGGCTTTGGTGACACGAACTGGACGGACGTGATCTC
>CAZQUA010000182.1:0-4686 GCA_964596455.1 uncultured Isosphaeraceae bacterium | reverse complement strand
ACGAACCAGCGGCCGCCGCCGGTGAACCCCTCTCCGGAGAACGAAGGCCCGGCCTCGATCGAGGGGGTCGCGTCCGCGGCCGCCGCTGCCATCGCGTCGGGGGCTTCGGGGGCGTCGGTGGAGGCGCCGTCGCCACAGGCGGCCACCCCCGCCAGCAGCAGGGCCGGCCAGCGGCGGCATCGGCGGCGACGCGTCGATTCGGCGGCGAGGATCATGGCGCGACGACTCCACGGGGCCTGGTGTAGGCCCTCCCAAGACCGAAGGTGATCGTCCATTCGCTGCCGCCAGACTCGTCGTCCTCGCCGGCCGCGAGGCGGAATCCCTGCGCCCGATGGTTGCCGGCATCCACGACGATCACGGTGCCGTCGCCGCGGGCCCGGACCGCCTGAGGCAGCCACAGCTCGCCATCCTCGCCGCCGCGGCGACCCGCCTCGCCCACCACGCTCCCGAGGGCATCGATCGCCACGAGGCGATCCCGCCGCGGATCCGAGACGATCCACGTCACGCCCTCCGGCGATTCGACCGCCGCCAGTCCCTCTCCCAGTCCCGCCGCATCGGCGATCGCCGCAGGCCGCGGAATCGCACCGAGGCGGGTTCCGTCCGCGGCGATCGTGGTGATGCCGCGGGCATCGAGCACCGCGATCGATCCATCCGGCCGCATCGCCATGGCCGAGGGCCGATCGAAGCGTCCGCCGGCGGCGCCGGCGTCGCCCCACACCGAGACGAGTTCGCTCGGCAGCGCCTCGCCCTGCCCCCGCGGCTGCGGGGCGATGACCAGCACCACGCCCCCGCGGCGGTCGAGCAGCAGGATGCCGCCCTCGGGCGTGGCCACCGCGTCCGCGGGCTCGATCGGCAGCGAGGCGTCGAACCCCTCCGCGAGGGCCTCGCGGGAGGCCGCGATCCGCCCGAGATCCACGGTGCCCGCGAGGCGGCCCATGAAGGGATCGAAGCGGATCTCCTCCGCCGGGTCGCGGGCGAGATCGAAGAACGCCAGGCGCTGCGTGCCGGCATCGGCCACCATGATCCGCTGCCGCGCCGGATCGATCGCGACCGCTTCGATCCGCCCAAAGCGGTCCGGCGCCGCACGGCCCCTGCCGGTCGGCCCGCCGAAGGTCGTCACATGGATGGGAAGCGGCCGCCGCCAATCGAAGAGCACCACCGACGCCGACTCCGGTTCCCACATCGCAAGCAGGTCCCCGCCGATGGCGAGGCCTCGTCCGAAGTGGCTCATCACGCCGTCGCGAGGCGGCGCCATCGCCGACGCGGCCGCTGCCGGATTGGGATCGGGCCCGAACCACTGCACCCGCCGCTCGAACGGCTCGGCGACCACCGCCTGCGAGCCATCGGGAGCGACCGCCACCGCCTGCGGATAGTGGACTTCGCCGTCGGCGGCGCGGGGCCGCACCGCATGCAGGCCCCACTGTCCGCGGAAGCGGCCATCGAGGCCGAACACGCTCACCCGATGGTTGAGGCGATCCGCCACGAAGAGGCAGTCGCCGCGGATCGCGAGGCCGGCCGGTTCGTGCAGCAGGCCCGGAAAGGGCCCCCGCTCGCCGAAGGCCGCGATCCGCTCTCCGTCGCCGTCGAGCACCACGATGCGATGCCCGTCGCCGTCGCTCACGAAGACCCGCCCATCGCCCGCGACAGCCACGCCCACGGGCCGCCTCCAGAGCCGCTGCGGCCCCGACCCGGGCATCGCCCGCCACAGCGTCTCGCCCGAGTCGGAGAGGACCTCGAGGGTCTCGCGATCGCCATCGAGCACCGCGATGCGGCCGCCGCCGGCCGCGACCGCGGAGGGCGACCAGTCCGCGGACTCGCGGAGGGTCCTCATCCAGCCGCCGTCGGCATCGAACCGCTCGAGGCGGCCGGCGAGGCGATCGACCACGAGGAATCCCCCATCCTCGAGCGTGGCGACGCCGGCAGGCTCCATCCAGGCGGACGCCGCCTCGATCCGGTCCGCGGGGACGCCCTCCGGATCGAGCCGCAGGACCTCCCCCGCCCCGAGGTCCGCCACCAGCACCGACCCATCCGCGGCAAAGGCCACGCCGGCGGGCACGACGAAGCCGTCGGCGAGCCGCAGGGGCGAGCCGAGCGGCGGACACTCCGCCACCGCAGCGGCCGGCCCCGCGAGCATGCCCGCGACGAGCGCCAGCAGCGGGCGTCCCACCGCGGACCTCGCGGACTTCGAGGCGATCGCGGTGCCTCGATCAATCCATCGCCTTGGCGAGCCGATCAAACCGGTCATCACCGGGAGGGTACCCCGTCCGCAGCGCCCGCAGGGGAAGGGACCCTTCGGTACCATCCCGCCCCCCCCGCCCCCTCGACCCATGGCGCCCGGCCCCTTCCCAACCGCTCTTCACGGGCGCTCCCGTTCCTGGTTCGACCGGCTCGTCGGCGGCGTCGCCGTCTCCGGTTCCCTCGTGATCGCCGGCGTCGCCTCGGCGGCGCTGCTCGGCGAGGGGCACCACGCGGCCGAGGGCGGGGAGGCCGCGGCGGTGCCGCCGCTGTGGTGGCTCGGGACGCTTCCGTTCGTGGCCATGCTGCTCGCGATCGCGGTGCTGCCGCTGATCCGCGGGGCGGCGCATTGGTGGGAGCGGAACCTCCACCGCCTCGCGGTCTCCGCAGGCCTCGCGATGGCCACCCTGCTCTACCAGCTCTCCGTCGGGGGCGGCGAGGCCGTCGTGGCCACGGTCCGCCATGCGATGCTCGAGGAGTACCTGCCCTTCATGGTGCTGCTCTTCTCGCTCTACGCCATCACCGGAGGCGTGGCGGTGCGGGGAGAGTTCCGGCCGAGCCCGGCGGTCAACACGATGCTGCTCGCGATCGGCGCGGCCATCGCGAGCCTCGTCGGCACCACCGGGGCGAGCATGCTGCTGATCTGGCCTTTGCTTCGGGCCAACGCCTCCCGCCGCCACCGCGTGCACACCGTGGTGTTCTTCATCTTCCTCGTCTCCAACATCGGCGGCGTGCTGCTGCCGATCGGCGATCCGCCGCTCTTCCTCGGCTACCTCCGCGGCGTGCCGTTCCTCTGGACGCTCGGCCTCTGGCTGCCGTGGCTCTTCTGCTGCGGCGTGCTGCTGCTGGCCTACTTCGCCTGGGACTCGATCCTCTTCCGCCGCGAGTCCCTCGAGCTGCAGGCCCCCCGGCCGGCCCTGCAGGGGTTTCGCCTGCAGGGCGGCATCAACCTCCTGTGGCTCGGCCTCGCGATCGCCGCGGTCGGCCTCATCAAGCCCGGCCAGGCCCTGCCGCTGCTGGGGGCAACGGCGCCGGCCTTCCTCCGCGAGGGCGCGCTGCTCGCGCTGGTGGGCCTCAGCCTGCTGACCACGCCCCGCTCCGCGCGGGAGGCCAACGCCTTCAACTACCTCGCGATCATCGAGGTGGCCTGCATCTTCGTGGGGATCTTCATCACCATGCAGGTGCCGCTCGCGGTGCTCGCGGCCCACGGCGCCTCGCTCGGCCTCGCCACGCCGGGGCAGTTCTTCTGGACCACCGGCCTGCTCTCGAGCGTGCTCGACAACGCCCCGACCTACCTGGTGTTCTTCCAGACCGCGGAGAGCCTGCCGCAGGGACCCGGCTCGCTCGCCCTCGAGGGCGGCGGCCGCATCGATGCCGCGATCCTCGCGGGCATCTCCCTCGGGGCGGTCTTCATGGGCGCCAACACCTACATCGGCAACGGCCCCAACTTCATGGTGCGGTCGATCGCGGAGCGGGCCGGCGTCCGCATGCCGAGCTTCTTTGCCTACATGCTCTACAGCGCCGCCATCCTCGGGCCGCTGCTGCTGCTCGTGCACCTGCTGTTCCTCCGCTGAGGGCGGAGGCCGGCCGCGGACGGCGGCTCAGCCGCCGGCGGCGCCGAGCGGCGGAATGAAGAGGCGAGGCTCGCCGGGGCCGAGGGGAATCCCCAGCGCCGCCCATGCCACCAGGAAGAGCGTCCACAGCACCAGCAGCGTCACCGTGTAGGGCAGCATGAGCGAGACCAGCGAGCCGAGCCCGCCCTTGGGCTGGTACTGCCGCAGGTACACCAGGATCACGACGAGGTAGGGGTTCAACGGCGCGATCGCGTTGGTGCAGGAGTCGCCGACCCGGTAGGCCGCCTGGGTGAGTTCCGGGGCGATGCCCACGCCCATGAACAGCGGCACGAAGACCGGGGCCAGCAGCGCCCACTTCGCCGACGCCGAGCCGAGGAAGAGGTTCAGGACCGCCGTCAGCAGCACCACCCCCACGAGCAGCAGCAGCGGCGGCATGGCGAGCGACTGGAGCCAGTCCACCCCGGTCACCGCCACGAGGGTGCCGAGGTTGCTCTCGCGGAAGTAGGCCACGAACTGCCCCGCGAAGAAGGAGAGCACGATGTAGGTGCCCATGGCCGACATCGACAGGCCGAGCAGCCGTGCCACGTCCCGGTCGCTGCGGATCGCGCCGGCGCCGAGGCCGTAGGCGATGCCGGGCACGAGGAACAGCAGGAACAGCAGCGGCACCATCACGTCCGCCCAGATCGGCATCAGGCGACCCGGCGCCGCCTCGTAGGCGCCGTGCAGCGGAGCGCCGGGCACCAGGATCAACGCCGCCAGCGCCGCCCCGGTCACGAGCATCGCCGCGAGGGCCATCCACAGGCCCCGCCGCTCCTCCGCGGTGATCCGCTCGCCGCTGTCGGCGCCGCCGCTCGCGGCGAGGCCCGCGGCGATCTGG
>CAZQUA010000181.1:0-4727 GCA_964596455.1 uncultured Isosphaeraceae bacterium | reverse complement strand
CGGGGCACCCCCGCAAGTTGCCGCTTCGCCCCCTTTTTGGAACTTGAGTTCGACCCCGGACCGAATATATTCCCCTTGCGACCTCGGTCGCACCGGACCCTCCGCCACTTCTCTGGTCCGGTCTCTCGGTCAGTCGACGCGTCGATTGGCTTGCAACCTGGGTTCTGGCGGTTCGGAGCCGGTCAGAAGGCGCTTCCGATCGTTCGCGATGGAAGACGCAGGTTGCTGTGAAGGTGTGATGTTGTAGTTGGGGTTCTCCCCAGAGGATGCACGCATGAGCACGAACAGGCACCCGGACCGGCGAGGCCGTCTCGGCTTCACCATCGTCGAGCTGCTGGTGGTCATCTCGATCATCGGCCTGCTGATCGCGATCCTGCTCCCCGCGATCGCGAAGGCGCGTGACAACGCCCTCGTCAATCTGAGCCGCTCGAACCTCCGCAACCTCGGCGTCGCCAACGCGGCCTACTGGGGCGACTTCAACGATCGGCAGCCGACCTTCACCCAGGACGACTGGGGTTCGCTGCCGGCGCCCAATAGC
The DNA here is from genome assembly GCA_964596455.1 of uncultured Isosphaeraceae bacterium. Classification (GTDB taxonomy): domain Bacteria; phylum Planctomycetota; class Phycisphaerae; order Phycisphaerales; family SM1A02; genus CAZQUA01. The sequence goes on along the minus strand of CAZQUA010000181.1, from coordinate 4,189 downwards.
ACCGCTGCCGTCTACGGCCGGGCGCCCGCGGCGGCCTGCTCGAACGCCCAGCAGTATGCCTGCCAGAGCCAGATGGTCGCCGGATTCGACAACAACGGCGGCTTCTGGGGCTTCTGGGTCGCCGACAGTCCCTACTGCACCTTCGGGTGCGGCGGCTGCACCTGCTCGAACTACGCCTGCTTCTACACGCCGATGTGCTTCCCCGGCGATGGGGCCGGGGCTGGCTTCGGTGCGTTCCGCCTGCCGACCATCCGGACCTTCTCGACCTACCTCAACGGTCGTTGGTACGACCCGGTGTTCTTCGCCCCCAAGGACCGCCTCGCCCTCGACACCGCCGAGAAGTACTACGGCGAGCCCGGTGAGTTCAACACCGACGGCGGCGACTTCACCTACTCCACCTACTGCTGGAGCCCCGCGGCGATGTGGAACCCCGAGGTGCTCGGCGGCGTGGACGCGCCGCCCTGCCGTCCCTACCGGAGCGCTGCGGGCACGGCGTCGGCTCCCAACGCCAACGCCTACAAGTCCCCCACCTCGAGCCAGGCGAAGTTCCCCTCGCTGAAGACCCTCATGATCGAGCACACCTGGCTGCAGAATCCGCCGCCGCAGCTCGCCAACCCGCAGTTCGCGGGCGGCCGGACCCAGTGGTTCTTCAACCAGGGCTACAACAGCAACCCGGTCTGCCTGTTCTTCGACCTCAGCATCTCCCTCAAGGGCGTTTGGCAGGCCATGCAGTCCGACAGCCGGGCCCGCACCATCTGGCAGGCCCAGTCGGGCTCGGGCTGCTCGGCGACCACGGGAGCCCTCTGGGTTCGCAACACGCCGTTTGGTGCCAGCGGCTACTACGGTGCCCAGTCCTATGACAATCAGGTCAACAGCAGCTTCCACATCCTGACCCGCAACGGCATCGCCGGCCGCGACTTCCTCTCCGAGGCGGGCGCGAACTGACCGAACGGCCGGTTTGCCAGTCATGCTCGTTCCGACAGGGCCCGCTTCGGCGGGCCCTGTCTCGTTGGCGGCCCGGCGCGGGCGTTCACCAAGACCGAACCGAGTGTGAACCGCGGTGCCATATCGCGGCGGCGGCGGCTGCGGAGAGTGTGCATCGGTCGAGGACCCGCCGATGCCCGACGCCTACCGGACGATCTGGATCAGCGATCTGCATCTGGGCACCGCCGGATGCCGCGCCGCCGACCTCGGCGACTGGCTCAAGGCGGTCCGCTGCGAGCACCTCTACCTCGTGGGCGACGTGGTCGACATGTGGCGGCTGCGGCAGCGGTGGTACTGGCCGGCGGACCACAACCGCGTGGTGCGCCGTCTGCTCAAGATGAGCCAGAAGGGCACCCGCATCACCTACATCCCCGGCAACCACGACGATGCCGCCCGGCAGTACGACGGACTCGAGTTCGGGGGCATCCGGATCGCCCCCAACGCGATGCATGAGACCGCCGACGGCCGGCATCTGCTCGTGACCCACGGGGACCAGTTCGATCTGGTGGTCCGCAAGGCGCCGCTGCTCGCGAAGGTGGGCGGCGTGAGCTACGAGATGCTGCTCGCGGCCAACCGCCTCTGGAACCGAGGCCGATCGCTCTGCGGCCTTCCCTACCACTCGCTCTCGCAGGCGATCAAGATGCGGGTCAAGCAGGCCTGCATCTTCGTGAGCCGCTTCGAGACGGCCCTTCGCGAGGAGGCCCTGCGGGGCGGCTTCGACGGCGTGGTATGCGGCCACATCCACAAGGCCGAGGCCATCGAGCGACCTGGCGAGATCGCCTACTACAACTGCGGCGACTGGGTCGAGAGCCGGACCGCCCTCGTCGAGCATGCCGACGGGCGGATCGAGGTGCTCGATGCGGGACGGCGCCTCGACGAGTGGATGCCCGCCGCGAAGGGGTCGCAGGAGGATCCGGAGGATGCGGCCGAGATCGTGCCGCCCTCGCCGCTCCGCCCCGTGGCGGCGATGCGGTGAGTCGGGCCGGGTCGGATCGCGCTGCGGAGTCCGTCGCATGAGCGGGCCGCCGCCCGCGGGGCCGGTGCGGCACCGGATCCTTCTCGCAACCGATGCGTGGTCGCCGCAGGTCAACGGGGTGGTGCGGTGCCTCGAGGCCGTCGCCGCCGAGCTTGCCGCGGCGGGCCACGCGGTCGAGGTCGTGCATCCGGGATGCTTCCGGACCGTCGCGGCGCCCCGCTATCCGGAGATCCGCCTCGCGATCGCGCCGGGACGCGGATTCGCAAGGCGTGCCGAGGCCTTCGGACCCGACCGCATCCACATCGCCACCGAGGGCCCCATCGGCATGGCGGCGCGGCGGTGGTGCCGGCGGCGCCGGCGGCCGTTCACCAGCAGCTACCACACCCACTTCCCGCTCTACCTGCGGCGCTACTTCGGCCTGCCGACGGCGATCTCATGGCGACTGGTCCGGTGGTTCCACGGTCCGGCGAAGGTGGTGCTCGCGTCCTCGCCCTCGGCCCGAGAGGACCTGCGGCGGCATGGCCTGCCGCAGGCGATGGCGTGGACCCGCGGCATCGACCGGCAGGTGTTCCGCCCCCATCCGCCGCCGCTGCCGCTCGCCGAGCTGCCGCGGCCGGTGCTGCTCTACGTCGGGCGGGTCTCGCCGGAGAAGAACCTCGAGGCGTTCCTCTCGGCCGATCTGCCGGGCAGCAAGGTCGTGGTCGGGGACGGTCCATCTCGGGCGGCGCTGGCGGCGCGGCATCCGCGGGCGACCTTCCTCGGCTGGCGGTTCGGCGAAGCCCTCGCCCGCCACTACGCCGCGGCGGACGTGCTGGTGTTCCCGAGCCGCACCGACACCTTCGGCGTGGTCATGATCGAGGCCAACGCCTGCGGGACCCCGGTGGCGGCGTTCCCGGTAGGCGGTCCCCGCGACGTGATCCGGCCCGGCGAGAACGGATGGATGCACGAGGACCTCCGCGTGGCGGTCGAGCGGGCCCGCTCGATACCTCGAGAGCGCTGCCTCGCCGACTCGCAGCGGTGGCGGTGGGACGCGGCCGCGTCGGCGCTGCTCGAGGCGATGGCGGACTGAGCGGGTCCGCCGGCAGGGGCGTTGGCGATACCCTGTCGGGTCCCACTGGACCGGACGGGGCGGTCGTTCACCGTTCCGACGCCTGCTTCCACGGCTTTCGACGATTCCCCGCCATTCAGGAGCGATGCATGCGACGACGACGACAACCCACCTCGCCCGCCCTTCTCGCCGCCGCCGCGGCGTTGCTGCTGCTGGCGGTCTGGATCGGCTTCCCCGGACCGGCCGCCGAGGCCCAGGCGCCACCGCAGCGTCCCGGCATGGGGATGCCGGTGCCCTGGTCGCAGCAGGTGGCGAACTTCCTGCCGCTCTTCGGCGAGGGCAACTGGATCGTCGTCTCCGAGACCGCCTTCCCGCTGCTCTCCAAGAGCGGCATCGAGACGGTGCCGGTGCGGGAGAGCCTTGCCGACGCGGTCAACCAGATCGCGGGCCTGCTTCAGTCCAACAACCGCCTCCGCGGCGTCTACCACCTGCCGAGCGAGCTTGACGTCGTCGCGGCCGGCGGCGGCGAGGCCGAGGCCTACGTGGGGGCGCTTCGGCAGATCCTGCCCGAGAGCGCCATCGAGAAGGCGCCCTCCGCGGAGATCCTCGCACGCTTCCTCGATGCCGCGGAGGTCGGTCGAGTGCTGGTGATCAAGACCGATTCCGAGATCCCCTACGGCACCGTCGCGATCGAGCTGAAGCGAGGCTACTGGAGCGACGAGCAGGAAGCCGAGTTGCGGAAGGCCCTTGAGGCCGCCGGCGGCTGATCCCGCCGACCCCGCGACGACCGATCCCCCTTAGGAGACCTGCATCCATGAGCGAACTCGTCAGCCGCATCGCCATCGCCGAGGGGATCGTCGGGATCCGCCTCGCCCGCCCCGAGAGCCGCAACGCGATGAGCCCGGCGCTGATCGACGCCCTCGAGGCCGCGGTCGCCGCGGTCGCGGAGGACGCGGACGCGCGGGTGTGCGTGCTCTCGGGCGAGGGCCGGTCCTTCTGTGCCGGCATGGACCTCAAGGCGGTCGCGGCGGATCCGGCGGCGATGGGCGGCATGCTCCGCTCGCTTGCCCGTGTGGCCCGCAGCATCCGCCGCCTTCCCATGCCCACGATCGCCCGCGTGCAGGGGGCCGCGATCGGCGGCGGCTGCGGCCTCATGGTCGTCTGCGACTTCGCGGCGACCC
>CAZQUA010000180.1:1403-4743 GCA_964596455.1 uncultured Isosphaeraceae bacterium | reverse complement strand
CTTCGGGACGAGTTCGCGGCGGTGGGGGCGGAGCTCCGTGGCTTCGCCGCGGTGCCGCCGGAGATCGCCCCGCGTTGCGGCGGCCTCGAGTTCATGGACCTGCTGCTGGATCGACTCGCCGCGCGGACCGATGCCCCGGACTCCAAGACCGACGAGGTCGAAGCCCTCGGCTGGCTCGAACTCGCCGCCGATGCGGCTCCGCATCTGGTGATCGTGGGCCTGCACGACGCAGCCGTGCCGGGCAGCCCGCCCGTGGATCCGCTGCTGCCCGACTCGCTGCGGAGGCAACTCGGCATGCCCACCCATGCCGCAAGCCTCGCCCGCGATGGCGTCGTGCTCGAGATCCTGCAGCGGCGCTGCGCCTCGCTTCGCGTGATCGTGCCCCGCCGCTCGGCAGAGGGCGAGCCGACGCTGCCAAGCCGGCTGCTGCTGCCGGGCGAGGGCGAGACGCTTGCCCGGCGGGTGCAGGCGCTGCTCGAGGACAAGGCCGCGGAGGCTCCCGTCGCCGCGGGCGCTGCGGGCGAGGGGCGGGCGGCGGCGGGGTCCGGCGGGAGACGCTTCGGCCCGCCGATTCCGCGGCGGGCCCTCGATCCGGATCAGGCCATCCGCGTCACCGCGTTCCGGCGGTATCTCCAGGATCCGTACCGCTTCTACCTCGAGCAGATCGAGGGACTCGAAGAGGTGCGGGACGATGCGATCGAGCTCGATGCCCTCGACTACGGCACCCTCGCCCATGCGGTCCTTGAGCGATTCGGGCGAGAGGAGGCCCTTCGGCAGGAGGACCGGTCCGAGCCGATCGCCGCGGCCCTCGCTGAGTTTCTGGCCGACGAGATCCGGCAGCGGCACGGGCCGCGTCCGCGGGCGAGCGTCGCCGTGCAGATGCGGGGCCTTGGCAAGCGGCTCGCCGCCTTCGCGAAGGCCCAGGCCAAGCAGGTGCAGCAGGGCTGGCGGATCGAGCGTGTCGAGCACTCCTTCGACGCCTCGCTGCCGATGCCCGACGGCGAGGCGCCGCAGCGGATCCGCGGCCGCATCGACCGGATCGATCTCCATGCCGAAAGCGGCCGCCGCCGCGTGCTCGACTACAAGACCGGCGAGAAGGGCGACGATCCTGTGAAGAGCCACTGCCGCGGCCGAAGCGGAAACCGCCGCTGGATCGATCTGCAGCTTCCGCTCTACCGAACGCTGCTGGCGATCGAGCAGGGCTGGCCGGAGGACTCGATCGAGGTCGGCTACGCGACGCTCGGCCGCGAGCTCGACGGGATCGGCTTCCGGATCGCCTCCCGATGGAGCGAGAGCGACTTCCTCCTCGCCACCGCCGAGGCGAGGCGCCTGGTGCGGGCGATGCGGGCGGGCGAGTTCCCGAAGGGGCCGGCCCCGCCGTGGCCGGATGCGTTCTCGACGATCTGCGGGGAGATGGTGCTCGCAAGCGGCAGCGACGATGGCATGGCGGTCGAAGGGGGAGGCGAAGCATGAGCGGCGACGGGGCGGAGCCGGCAGGCCTCGCGGCAGCGGCCGGGCGATGCCTGCCGCATCGGCGGATCCTCGCATCGGCGGGCAGCGGCAAGACCTGGCAACTGACGACCCGCTATCTCGCGCTGCTTCTGGGGCGGCCCGGTCTCGCACCGGAGTCGATCCTCGCCACCACCTTCACCCGCGCCGCCGCGGGCGAGATCCGCGAGCGGGTGCTCACCCGCCTCGCGACCGCCGCGATCGATGATGAGGCGGGACGGCAGGAGATCGAGGCGATCGGGGACGCCGATGCCTCGCTGGCGGGCCGCCGCATCGACGCGGCGAGGTGCGGGGAGCTGCTGCGGCGGATGCTCGACGCGGCCGATCGCCTGCAGATGCGGACCCTCGACAGCTTCTTCTTCGCAGCCGCTGCGGGGGCGGCGTTCGAGCTCGACCTGCCGCAGCCGCTCGCCCCGCTCGACGAGCGGGGCAGCGACCGACTGCATCGCCTCGCGGTGGAGTCGGTCGCGGAGGATGGAGCCGCCGATGGGAAGGCGATCGCATCGCTGCTCGAGGCTCTTGCCGATGGGCATCCCGCCCGCAGCGTCGAGTCGCTGATCGGCACCTCGGTGCGGGGCCTGCTCGATCTCGCCGAGGAGTCCGAGGCATCGGCGTGGTCATGGACGCTCTCGCCGGAACCGCCGCTCGACCTCGCGGCGACCGTCGCGGCGATCGATCGCGAGATCGATCGGCTCGCGGAGAAGAAGGCGATCATCAAGGGACTGGCGACGGCGAGGGCCTCGCTCGAGGCGATTCGGATCGCTGGCGAGGCGCCGATGCTGCCGAAGTGGGCGGCGTTCCTCAAGGGCGGCATCGTCGCCAAGGTCCACGCGGGCGAGACCACCTACAACCGAACCGCCATCGACGACACCCTCGCGGCGGTCCTGCGGCCGATCGCCAGGCGGGCGGCATGGGAGCTTGAGCGGGCCGCGCTCCGCCGCACCGAAGCGACGCGGCGGGCGGTGGATCTGGTCCGCGGCCGTTGGGCGTCGCTGCTGCAGATGCTGCGGGCGACCACCTACGCCGAGGTGACCCGTGCCGTCGGCCGACACCTCGAGTCGCAGGGGCATGCGGAGCTCCTTCGCCGGATGGATGCCCAGGTCGAGCATCTCCTGCTCGACGAGTTCCAGGACACCAGCCGCGAGCAGTGGATGGCGCTTCGCCCGCTCGCCTCGGAGATCGTTTCCTACGGCGACGGAAGCCGGAGCTTCTTCGCGGTGGGCGACCTGAAGCAGTCGATCTACGGGTGGCGGGGCGGCGACCCGTCGATCCTCGAGCATCTGGCGGATCGCTTCGAGCAGGGACGGGGCGGCGTCGAGCTCGCGGACGAAACGCTCTCCAGCTCGTGGCGGTCGGCGCCGGAAGTGCTGGCGTTCGTCAACGGGGTCTTCGAGGGGATCGCCGCGAACAAGTCCGCTGTTCGGGCATCGCCGCAGGCTGCCGAGTGGTGGGCGAAGGCCTTTGCGACCCACACCACCCGGCAGCAGGCCGGAGGGGTTGCGGAGCTGCATCTGGTGGCGCCCGGCAAGCGGGCCGCGGAAGAGGAGGGGGGCGATGAGGACGGCGGCGGAGAGGAGGGCGAGGCGGGGGACACGGCCGATCCGATCGCCACGCGGGTGATCGAACTGGTGCGGGATCTCCAGCGGGTCGACCCGACCGGCTCGATCGGCGTGATCGCCCGCCGCAACCTCACCGTCGCCAGGACGATCGCGTCGCTCCGGAGCGCTGGCATCGCCGCCTCCGGCTCCGGCGGCGGGAGCCTGCGGGACTCCGCGGCGGTCAATGCGATGCTCGACTTCGTGCGGTTCACCGATCAGCCGGAGCATTCCAT
>CAZQUA010000180.1:0-1303 GCA_964596455.1 uncultured Isosphaeraceae bacterium | reverse complement strand
GGTGCGACTCGGGGATGCCGCATCCGAACGGGTGAGCGTCCTGAACATCCATCAGTCCAAGGGCCTCGAGTTCGACTCGGTGATCGCGATCGATCTCGCCTTCGACCTGAAGGGCCGGGGCGAGGTGCTCGTCGCCCGCAGCGAGGCAGGACGAGTCGAGCGGGTGGTCCGCCGCGTGGCCGAGATCGACAAGGTGCCGGCGTTCGCCGAGGTGGTCGCCGCCCACGATGCCGCGGCGGTTCGCGAGTCGCTCTGCATGCTCTACGTCGGGTTGACCCGGGCGAGGCGGCGCCTCTTCGCCGTCGTCGAGGGCAAGGCGGACGCTCCCAAGGATCCGCCCAAGACCGCGGGCGGAGTGCTCGTGGAGGCGCTGTGCGGCGGGCGTTGGACGCCGGGTTTGGCCTGGTCGAGCGGCGATTCGAAGTGGCGGGAGTCCGCCTCGCCGGCCCCGCCTTCGCCCGTCGCCGGGTCGACGCGGTCGGTCGCCTTGCCGGCGCCGATCAAGTTCCAGCCGATCGCCCAGCATCGCCGCACCAGGCGCCGCCAGGCGGCGTCCGATCATGCTTCCGACCAGTTGCCCCTCGCGGTTGCGATCGGCGACCCCGGCGCCGCGGCGAGGGGGATCGCGCTCCACGCCCTCTTCGAGACGGTCGGCTTCATCGAGGAGGGGGTGCCGGACGACGCGGAGCTCGATCGGGTGCTGCGTCGCGCGGTGGCGCGGCCGCCCTGCGGCCCCGGGGAGTCGGCGGAAGCGTGGCGGCGATCGATGATCCACCGCTTCCGCGAACGGATCGCCATGCCGGCGATCGCCGCAGCCCTTCGCCGTCCGGCGGCGGACGCGACGGTCTGGTGCGAACGGGCGTTCGCGTCGGTCGACCGCGGCGGCGTGGTCCGCGGCGAGATCGACCGGCTCGTGGCGTGCGGAGCGCCGGGATCATGGCGCAGCGCCGAGATCATCGACTTCAAGAGCGACCGTCCGCCGGAGGCAGGCGATTGGGACGCGGCGGCGGCGGAGCGGGTCGAGCATCACCGCCCGCAACTCGAACGGTACCGCGACGAGGTGGCCAAGCGTCTGCGATTAGGGCCCGAGGCGATCGCGATGCGTCTGGTGCTGGCCGAGTTTGGGCGGGTCGAGACGCTGCGGCCGCGCTGAGGGAAGGCGGCGATCGTCGCCGCACCGTATCGATAGGGCGGGAGTCAGCGGAGAAGCATCGGGATGGGCCCCGCGAAACGGGCGGGAATCGCCGGTTGCCGCCAGAGCGATCGATGCTGCGGGCCACGCCGGAGGATTGGAGGCTACGGC
>CAZQUA010000179.1:0-4796 GCA_964596455.1 uncultured Isosphaeraceae bacterium | reverse complement strand
GATCGACGATCTCGCGAGCCGACGCGTCGAGGGCCTGGTGGTCGTAGGCCTCCATGCGAATCCGAATCTTGCCGCCGCTCATGATGCTCCGCTCGGAAACCTGCCGGGCCGGTGCCCGGGTGGGGGATGGGGTGGTCTGACTGATTTTTGGGGCGAACGGGGCAGTGTACGAAACCTCCGACTCCTGTCAACAGGCGTCCGTTGCACGCCTCCATCGCCCTCGCTTCGCCGCCGCCTCGCCGCCGTAGCATCCGCCCATGCTCGTTGCGACCGCTTCGGCCATCGGCCTCGCCGCCACCCTGCTTGCCGCCGCCTCGGGGATCGGGTCGCCGCCGGGGGCGGAACCGCTCCGGGTCCGGGGCCTCGGCCTCTCGCTCGAGGTCCCCGACGGCAGCATCTCGGCGGTCCGCCTGCGGGAGGACGGCCAGCCGCGTCTGGTCCTGGCCGAGTCCGCGGAGACCCCCGCCTGGAGCCTGGCGATCGACCCGTTCCGCGGCGACCCCGCCACCGCGGCGATCGATCAGGTCATCGAGTACCTCGGGCAGTTGCGATCCGCCGGGGGCGAGTTCTCGATCGTGGTCAACCGGCCGCTTCGCGGGGCCGCCTTCGACAGCCACCTGCTGCTGCTCGAGGTGCCCCTCGCCGCCCCCGAGGGCGGCGACCCGGCGGGACGCCCCGCGCCCGCGACGGGCATCTCGGGCTACCTCGTCGCCTCCCGGGGCGAGGGGCAGTTCGTGGTGGTCTCCATGGCCATCACCCGCACCGCCTTCGAGGCCGCCCTGCCGCTGCTTGAGCGACACCTCGCCACCCTCTCCCTCGACACTCCGGCGGAGATGGGGGCGTGGGACCGCTCGCTGCTCGAGGCGGGACGCCGCCGCCTCGACGCCTTCACCAAGGACCGCCTGCTCGAGGTCGCCGACGGCGAGACCCGCTGGTACCGGATCCATCGACCGGCCTCGGCCGGGTCCCCCGAGGTCGAGGTGGGCGCCATCGCGGTGACCGCCGCTCCAGCGCCTCGCGGCATGCTCGAAGGCGGCCGCGATCCCGACTCGCTCCGCGCTTCCGAGCGGGATCCCGGCGTGCTCGTCGTCGTGAACATGCGTCTCCTGCCGACCGACACCGCCGACCTTCCGCCGGGATCGCCGCCGGCGTTTCGCGACCTCGAGCAGCGGGCGTGGGTGTCGCTCGACCGGGCGAGCGAGGCGTGGTCGCTGCGGCAGACCGACCGGGTGGGCCGCCGTTCTCCCTCCTCGGCGGAGACGGGAATCCTGATCGAAGCCTCGCCCGCGCAGCCTCGCCCGGTCCTTGAGGTGGTGACCGCCGATCGCGAGCGACTCGTCCGCGAGCCCGAGCGGTTCACCCTCTCCGAGGACCCCTACCTGACGCAGGCCGAGTCGATTCTCGTGGGTCCCCTGCTTCGGGAGGTCGCCGCAAGCGGCGGGGAGTTCGCCTGGCTGCTCTACGACCGGCGGGTCCAAGGGGTGACGAGGCGTCTTGAGCAGGTCCGGCCAGAACCCGCGGGCGGATTCGAGCTGCGAAGCCTGACCCATCCGGACGACCCCGCCCCGGTCCGGCAGCGGTTCGATTCCGCCGGCCGCCTGTTGGAGCGGGTCGATCCCGACGGTACGGTGACGACCCTCGTCGACCTCGACGGGCTCCGCCGCCGCTGGTCCCGCAACGGGCTGCCGCTCGAGTGACGCGGCCCGGACCGAAGCGACGCTCCCGACGCCAGCATCCGCGGGCGACACTCCTTCGAAGGTTCCCCGCCGTGTCCAACAGCTCCCCCCGCATCCTCCTGGGCATCCCCGTCTTCAACGAGGAGCGGTACCTCGTGCGGGTGCTGGAGGCCGTCCGCCGCTTCGCGAGCGACATCCTCGTCGTCGACGACGGCTCCACCGACCGCACGCCGTCCCTGCTCGCGGGCGAGTCGGTCGAGGTGATCCGCCATCCCACCAACCGCGGCTACGGATGCTCGATGCGGGCGATGCTCCGCCACGCCGACGCCCACGCCTACGACTGGCTCGTCGTGATGGACTGCGACGAGCAGCACGAGCCCGCCGCGATCCCCCGCTTCGTCGAGGCGATCCTCGCCGGCGACGGCGACGTGATCAGCGGCAGCCGCTACCTGACTGCGGATCCCCGCGACGACGCCCCGCCGTCGGATCGCCGCGCCATCAACGCCCGCCTGACCGCCGAGCTGAACCGGCGCCTGGGCCTTCGCCTCACCGACTCCTTCTGCGGGTTCAAGGCCTACCGCGTCGCGGCGTGCCGGGACCTGCAGCTCGATGCCGACGGCTACGAGTTCCCCATGCAGTTCTGGGTGCAGGCGGCCGCCGCCGGCCTGCGGATCCGCGAGATCCCGGTGCGACTGATCTACAACGATCCCTCCCGCTCCTTCGGCGGGCCGCTCGACGACCCGAAGACCCGCCTCCGGATCTATCAGGCCACCCTCGCCCGCGAGCTGATCCGCTGCCACGACCGCCTGCCGGCGGCCTCGCTCTTCGGCCTTGGCCTTCGCGGGCATCGGCGAACCGGCCGCTTCGGCAGCGCCATCCAGACCATCGCCGCTCCGCGTCGCCGCGGCACCGCCGCCGCGGCGGCACCGGCCGCCCTCGCGAGCTGAGGTGAGCGAGCCCCCCGATCCTCCGCCGCTTGCGATCCTCGGCCTCGCCGAGGCGTTGGCGGCGCTTCGCCGCACCGCCGCCCGCCGCGATCGCCTGCCCGCCCCCTTTGCCGACGCGACCCGGGCCAGTCGCACCGAATGGGCGCGGCCCGCGGCCGCCGCCCCGCCGCAAGGCCCGCTGATCGCGACCGGCCACCAGGCGAATCTCTGGCATCCCGGGATCCTCGTGAAGTTCATCCTCGCCGAACGACTCGCCGACGCCCTCGGCGGCGGCGTGCTGCGGACCCTCGTCGATCAGGACCTCGGGCAGATCACGCCGCTCGAGTTCCCCTGCCGCTCTCCCGAGGGCGAACTCGCCATCGCCCGCGTGCCGCTCGACGAGCCCGACGCGGCCGCGCCGATCTCGCTGCGTCGGCCGATCCGTCTTGCAGCGCCTCCGGAGGCCGCACCCGCCCTGCCCGCGGTCGCCGCCGGGCTCGAGGCGATCGGGGCAGCGCTGCACGAGTTCGAGGCGGCGACCTCCGCGGCCGAGCAGGTCGCCCGCTCGCTGGCATCGCTCGCCTCGCCATGGCTGCCCGCTCGCCCCTTCCTGCAGGCATGCCGCATGCTGGCATCGCCCCTCGGCCTTGCGCTCCTCGACGCGATCGCCGAGGAACCGCGGGCCTGCGCGGCCTGCTTCAACGAGGCGATCCGCGGCGTGCCCGGCGCCGCGAGGCCGCTGCGGGTGGAGGAGGACCAGATCGAGGCGCCGCTGTGGCGTCTCGATGGGTTCGGATCGCCGCGGCAGCGGGTGTTCCTGCCCGCCGGCGACGCCCCGCAGCGGCGGGCGATGCTCCGCGAGGCGGCGTTGGGCGATCCGCCGCGGGTGGCGCCGCGGGGCCTGCTCATGACCGGCCTGCTCCGCACCGCGACGGATCTCTTCATCCACGGCCGAGGCGGCTGGCACTACGACCGCGCCACCGAGGCCTGGTTCAAGGCGTGGCTCGGCATCGACCTTCCGCCGATGGCGATGGCGACCGCCGATCTTCGACTGCCCCTCGACGGCGGCGGCGCTGCGGCGTCGCCGTTGCCGCGGCGACGCTGGCACGATCCCTTTGCAGGAGTCCGGGGCGGGCCGAGCGACTGGAAGCAGGTTCGCCTCGCCGCCATCGCGGCCCATCCTCGACGCTCCGCCGCCCGCCGATCGGCGTTCCTCGCCTTGCAGCGGGACCTCGCCGCCATCCGGAAGGATCAGGCCTTGGCGTCGCCGCCGCGGCGGCCCGATCCCGCCGCGATCGCCGCCCGACGGGACTGGGCGTTCCCGCTGCATCCGCCCGCGGCGATCGATCGCCTCGCGGAGTCGGCAGGCCGGCTGGCCGCGGCCATCGCCGCCCCGTCGTCCGGCGCGGATCGAGGCCCCCTCAGGCCTTCAGCGGATCCGGCCGGTAGAGGCGGGTGTCGAGGAACCAGACGCGATCGGTGAACTCCTGGCCGGTCTCGCGACGGCCTTCGAGATCGGCGCGATCGACCTGCGAGAGCGACATCGTCGTCTTGGCATCGAGGTTGTCGAGATGGTGCACGAAGATCGCCTCGGGCGTGGCGGGCACCTTGGTGGCGCCGAACTCGAGCTGGCCATGATGGCTCAGGACGATGTGCTGCAGCACCAGCAGCGCCGCCTCGGGGATGTCGTGGCCGGACTGCCGCACCTTCGCCGCGGTGGACCGCAGCAGGATCACGCCCTGCACGGTGTGCCCGAGCAGGTTCCCCGCGGCGGTGTAGGCGAAGGTCCCCTCCCAGGAGAGCTCCATGGTCTTGCCAAGATCGTGCAGGAAGAGGCCCGCGAGCACGATGTCGCGGTTGAGTCCCGGATAGAGCGGCAGGATCCGGTCGGCCACCTGCAGCAGCTGCAGGGTGTGCTCGAGCAGTCCGCCGATGTAGGCGTGGTGCAGCGAGGTCGCCGCCGGGGCGCGGCGGAACCGCTCCATGAGGGTCTCGCTCTCGAGGAACCCCTCCATCAGCGCCCGCATGCCGGGATGCTCGAGGCTCCGCAGGATCGCCGACAGCTCCGCGAACATCTCGCCGAGATCGCGGGAGGAGGCCGGCAGCAGCTCGGCGATCTGCGCTGCCGAGGGCGTCGCGGGATCGATCTCCTCGACGATCAGCTGCCGCTGCTCCTGGTACCGCTGCACGTTGC
>CAZQUA010000178.1:0-4818 GCA_964596455.1 uncultured Isosphaeraceae bacterium | reverse complement strand
GCACCGCGGCGAAGCCACGGAGCTCCGCCCCCACCGCCGCGAACTCGTCCCGAAGAGTCTCGGCGTCTTCGGGTCGGTCGCACTTGACCTCCTCGGCGGCGTTCCCCAGCAGCACGGCGACGCGGTGCGGCCACGCTCGGAGCGAGTCCTCGGCCGCGAAGGCGTCGCCCACCGCCTCGAGCGTCCGCAGCGATGCGGCCAGCGCTTCAAGCTCCGCGGTGCTCGGCTCGCGACGGTGCCGCGACGACGGGCCGCCCGCCAAGGACTCGGCCCGCTCGAGCAGATCCGCACTGCGACGGGGCAGGCGACGCTTGGCGAGCCACGACGCCACCGCCGGAAGCGCGGCGCGAATCTCCTCGCCCGCGCCGGGCGAGAGCCACGCCGCTGCGAGCGGCTGCCGAAGCAACGCAAGGACTTCGGCGGTGGAGCGGGACTCGAGCCAGGCCCGCAGCGCCTGCAGCAGGCGGCCCGGCGCCGTGGCCGTCGCCGGCGGTCCGCTCGGCAGGTGGATGCGGAGGCCGCGATCGCTTCCGGCGCGGAGCAGCTCGCCGCCAAGGGCGGTGTCGGCGAGTCCGATCGCCACCTCTTCGACGCTCACCTGCGGAGACCAGGCCGCGAGGCGTTCGATCGCCACCGCCGCGGCGGCTCGCGGGTCCGGCGCCATCTCGATCGCGTCGACCGGAACGGGCGTCGCGCCCTCGAGCGGCCGGTCGCTGCGGACGGCGCCGAGATCGTCGAACCACTCCGCCTGCTCCGCCGGCATCTGCACGAGGATCGTGGCGCCGCTTGCCGCAAGCAGTTCGCGTTGCAGGCCGCTCCACTCGAGGACCCCCGCCGCCACGACCTGCCGAGGCCTGACCAAGCCCGCCGCGAGAAGTTGCCGTGCCCGCCGCAGCGGGTCCTGCAGTCCCGCCCGCCCGAGGCGATCCGCCACCGCTGCATCGAGCGACTCGATCGCCCGCCAGCGGTCGCGATCCTCCTCGGCGACCCGGGCCGCGACCGAACTCGGATCGAGGCCCTCCTGCCGCAACGCCGCGAGGCTGCGGGCGAGCCGTCGCGCGAGATCCCATGCACTGCGGGCATCGGGCCGCCGGGTGCCGAGGAGCGGCTCGAGGCTGCCCGCCGAACTCCCCTGCCGCAGTTCGGCCGCCCATGCGGCCTCGACCTCGAGTTCGCTCGCCGGAGGTCGATCATCGTCGGCGGACGCGGCGTCGAGCAGCAGTTCGATCAACGCGCCGGGGGTCGCGGTCTGCGGCGGAATCAGCCAGAGCCCTCGCTGCTCGCTGGCCTCGGCGATCCGCCGCAGGAATTCCCGCCCCGCACGGGCACCGGAGAAGACCCAGATCGCGTCGCCGGCATCGAGCTCCCCTTCGCTCGGCGAGGACTGCTCCATGAACCAGGCTGCCGCGAGATCCGGCAGCGGATCCGCGGCGCCGAGGAAGTGCCGCCGGACTCCGCGGCTCGTCTCGGTGCCTCCAGCGTCGCCGCCCCCCACCCGATGCCTCATCGAACCATCCCCCAGCGCTCCCGCGACGGCCGCATGCCGCGGCCTCGCCCTACGACAGAAAGATCTCCCCGGCGGGGACGATCGACCGGACCGCCCGGCCTAGTCCGCATCGCCGAGACCCGCGACTCCCTTGATCCGCACCTGCCCGGATCCCTTCACGATCCGCCCGATCCGGAAGGGCCGCTCGCCGGCCTTGGCGAGCTTCCGCATCGCCGCCTCCGCGAAGGTCGGTCGCACGATCAGGGTGTAGCCGATGCCCATGTTGAAGACCCGGTACATCTCCGCGGCGTCGACTCGGCCGTGCCGCTCGAGGAACGGGAAGATCGGCGGCACCTCCCACGACGCCGGATCGACCTCGGCATCGAGACCCTTCGGCAGGGCCCGATGGAGGTTGCCGGGAAGGCCGCCGCCGGTGATGTGGGCCATGCCCGACACCGCCTTCTTCCGCCGGTAGCCGCCAAGCAGCTTCAGCACCGCCCGGACGTAGATCCGCGTGGGCTCGAGGAGGACCTCGACGAGGCGACGCTCCCCCAGCTCCGGGTAGGCCTTCTGCAGGTCGAGGCGGGCCTCCTTCACGATCCGCCGCACGAGGGCGTAGCCGTTGGAATGGACGCCCGAGCTTGCGAGGCCGATCACCACATCGTCCTTGCGGACCCGCACCGGATCGACCACTCGGGCGAGTTCGACCACCCCGACGGTGAACCCCGCGATGTCGAAGTCGCCCTCGGCGTAGACGTCGGGCATCTCGGCGCACTCGCCGCCGAGCAGGGCGCATCCGGCGATCTCGCATCCGCGGGCCACCCCCTCGACCATCTTGGCGGTCCGCTCGGGATCGAGGCGATGCAGGCCGAGGTAGTCGAGGAACAGCAGCGGCTCCGCCCCCTGCACCACGAGATCGTTCACGTTCATCGCGACGCAGTCGATGCCGACGGTGTCGAAGATGCCGGCTTCCGCCGCGAGCTTGACCTTGGTGCCGACGCCGTCGGTGCACGCCACCAGCACCGGGTCGCGGTAGTTCCGGGCGAAGAGCTTCTCGTTGTAGTCGAGGCGAAGCATGCCCGCGAAGCCGCCGTGCCCGCTCAGCACGCGGGGGCCGTAGGTCCGCCGCACGATGGGTCCGAAGAGATCGACCGCCCGGTCGCCCGCCTCGATGTCCACTCCGGAGTCGCGGTAGGTGAGGCCCTTGCCGCCCGATCGACCCTTCCCGCCGCGGGGTTTCGCCATGGGCGGATTGTACGGAGCATCGCCGCCCGCGGCAGGCGTCGCACGCCGCGAGGGCGGCACGCCGCCTGCTATCCTCTCCGCCCCATGTCCATCCTGATCGACGGCTCCACCCGCGTTCTCTGCCAGGGCATCACCGGCTCCGCCGGCGCCTTCCACACCGCCGGCTGCCTCGCCTACGGCACGCAGATGGTCGGCGGCGTGACCCCCGGAAAGGGCGGCCAGGCCGATCCCAACGGACTGCCGATCTTCGACACCGTCGCCGATGCCGTCGCCGCGACCGGCGCCGACGCCACCATGATCTTCGTGCCGCCGCCCGGTGCCGCCGACGCGATCCTCGAGGCCGCCCATGCGGGCGTCCGGTTGATCGCGGCGATCACCGAGGGCATCCCGGTGCAGGACATGATCAAGGTGCGGGCGGCGTTGGCGGAGTTCCCCGCGGCCACGCTCGTGGGCCCCAACTGCCCCGGCGTGATCACCCCGGGGCGGCGGGTCGGCGGCGAAGGCCCCAACGCCACCTTCGAGGGCGGCTGCAAGATCGGCATCATGCCCGGCTACATCCACACCCACCGCGACGATGCGGCGAGCGGCCGGGCGGTGGGCATCGTCAGCCGATCCGGCACCCTGACCTACGAGGCGGTCTGGCAGTGCTCGGCGAGGGGGATCGGCCAGAGCACCTGCGTCGGGATCGGCGGCGATCCGGTGAAGGGCATCAACTTCATCGAACTGCTCGAGCTCTTCGAGCGGGATCCCGAGACCGACGCGATCGTCCTGATCGGCGAGATCGGTGGCAGCGACGAGGCCGATGCGGCCCGCTGGATCGCCGAGCACGGCCGCAAGCCGGTGGTCGGCTTCATCGCCGGCCGCACCGCCCCGCCCGGCAAGCGCATGGGCCACGCCGGTGCGATCATCGGCGGAGCCGCGGACACCGCCGACGCCAAGATCGCGGCCCTTCGCGAGGCGGGCGTCACCGTGGTCGACAGCCCCGCCGAGCTCGGCAGCGCGATGGAGTCCCTGCTCGCCGCATCGGCTCGCTGACCCCCTCGGCCTCGCCGGCATCGCGGGAGTTCGCCGGAGTTCGCCCGAGGGCGGCGTGAATCAGGGCACCGCCACCGCGGCGTCGGGCTCCACTACCGGCGTTGCGGGCGTTGCGGGCTCGATCGCTCGCAGCACGCCTTCGCGGATCCGATCGCGGAACTCCCGCGGCGAGAGCATCGAGGCCGTCGCCGCCATCGGGCCGAGGCCGGGGAGATCGGCGGCGTGCTGCTGCACCGTCCGCAGCATCATCCAAGTGATCGCGACGAGGCCGTCGAAGGTGGGATGCAGGCGATCCCGCTGGAGGGTCGCCCCGAGGCCGCGGTCGCTCTCGCTGACCAGCACGCCGACGCCTGGCGTGGCCGCGTCGCCCGGATCCTCCGCAGCCGCGGCCGATCCGGGGTTGCCTACGCCGTCGCCGGCCGTGGGGCTCGAGGCCTTTGGCTTCGCCGCCGTGCGGAGCGGGATCTTCGCGCGGGTGAAGGCATGGCGGGTCAACTCGCCTATCGGCAGCAGCAGCACCCTCGGCCGCTCCGCCGCCCACGCCCGCAGGCGGTCGTTCATGGCGGCGATCGACTCGAGGGAGGGCACCTGCGCCGCGGAGATCATCCCGCCCGCGGCGGGTGCCATGTCGGGCAGGTCGCCGAGGACCATGGGGCCGCCGAAGCGGTCGAGTTGGCGGAGGCCCTCCTCGAAGCGACCGAGCCGGGTCTCGTCGGACCCGAATCCGTAGCCGTACCAGAAGAGGAAGTCGATCCCCAGGAGCAGCGATGCCTCGCTGGCGATGGCGCGGCCGATCGCCTCCCGCCCGATCACCACCGGATCGCGGAAGAACATCGCCGTCGACCAGTCGGCGACCACCCGCCCGGACGCGTCCGGGATCGCCTGCAGGAGATCCGCAAGGCGGACCGGCACCACGCCGGGCCCATCGCCGCCAGGCCCCACCATGAGCGTGCCGAATCCTGCCGAAGCGCTGGCGCCCACGATCGCCACCGTCGGTGCGGGGGACTGCCGCTCGCGGTCCGCGGTCCCCGCAGCGGCCGGGGACGGCGGCG
>CAZQUA010000177.1:0-4922 GCA_964596455.1 uncultured Isosphaeraceae bacterium | reverse complement strand
ATC
Source organism: uncultured Isosphaeraceae bacterium (assembly GCA_964596455.1). Taxonomy (GTDB): domain Bacteria; phylum Planctomycetota; class Phycisphaerae; order Phycisphaerales; family SM1A02; genus CAZQUA01. The sequence goes on along the minus strand of CAZQUA010000177.1, from coordinate 4,919 downwards.
CTCGACGAGCCGTTCTCCGGCCTCGATCCCGTGAACGCCCGCCTGCTCACCGGCCTGCTGCTCGAGATCCACGCCGCCGGCACCACCATCCTGTTCTCGACCCATCTCATGCACACCGCGGAGGCCCTCTGCGAGCGGATCGTGCTCTTCAGCCGCGGCCGCACCATCCTCGACGACTCCCTCGCGGCGATCCGCCGCCGCTTCGATCCTCGCACCATCGCCGTGGAGCCGCTGCCGGGCGATGCCGCCGCGGCCGCGCGGCTGAGGGCCATTCCCCTCGTCGAGTCGGTGCGGCCCCTCGGCGCGGGCGGCGGCCTCGAACTGCATCTGCGGGATCAGGCCGATCCGCAGGCGGTGATGCGGGAGGTGCTCGCCGCAACGCCCGCCCGATCGATCGCCCTGCGGCAAGCCTCCCTCGAGGAGGTCTTCGTGGGCCTCGTCGGCGAGCGGCCCGGCCCCGATGGCGATCCCGCGCCGGCTGGAGGAGTCTCGCCATGACTGCGGCATCGTGGATGGCTCGCGTCGGCACCGTCGCCGTGCGGGAGTTCCGGCACACCGCCCTGACCAAGGCGTTCCTGCTCGCGGCGGTGGCGTTTCCCCTCCTCGGGATCGCCGCGGTCGCCGTCCTTCCGCTGCTGCTTCCCAAGGGGCCTCCGCCGCTCGCGGGCACCATCGCCATCGTCGATCCGATCGGCGACTTCGCAGCGAGCTTCGAGACGGCGGTTCGGGAGCCGGCCTCGCGGGGACCGGCCTCGCCGCAGCGGGGTCTCGCCGAGACCCTCGGTCCATCCGCCTCGCTCGCCGCCATCGAGGCCGAGGCGGTCTCGGACCCCGAGGCGATCGACGGCTTGAAGCAGCGGCTCCGCGAGGGTGGCCTGCTCGCGGTGATCGACCTCGCGGAGGCCCCGTCCGGCGGCGCCGTCCTGACGGTGCCCTCGGCGATGCCCGCCCGGCAGGTGGTGCTGCTCGAGGAGCTGCTCCGCGATGCCGCCGTCGATGCCCAGGCCCGCGCCGCGGGCGAGGATCCCGCCCGCCTTCGCGAGCTGCTCGCGCCGCCGCCCGTGCAGACGCTCCGCCTCGCGGACGACGGTTCGGAGGCGCCCGAGCAGGTCTTCGCGAAGCTGCTGGTGCCCATGGGCTTCATGATGCTGCTCTGGATCAGCGTGCTGACGAGCGGGAACTACCTGCTCGCCTCGACGATCGAGGAGAAGAGCAACCGGGTGATGGAGGTGCTGCTGAGCGCGGTGAGCCCGATGCAGCTGCTGGCGGGGAAGATCCTCGGCTACGGCCTCGTGGCCCTCGTCCTGCTGGTGGGCTACGGCGGTCTCGCCCTGACGGGGCTGGCGGTGGCGGCGATGCTCGACCTCGTGCCGATCGGGCATCTGCTGCTGCTGCTGACCTACTTCGTGATGGCCTACTTCATGATCGCGGCGATGCTCGCGGCGGTGGGCGGCAGCGTCAGCGAGCTCCGCGACGCCCAGTCGCTCGTCGGCCCGGTCATGCTCGTGCTGATGCTGCCGCTGCTGCTGTGGATGCCCATCAGCGAGAACCCCAACGGCCTGCTCGCGACCGTCGCGAGCTTCCTGCCGCCCCTGATCCCCTTCGTCATGATCCTCCGCACCACCGGCTCGGCGGAACCGATCGCGGCGTGGCAGATCGCCCTCTCCATCGTGGTCGGCGCCGCCGCCACCGTCGGCATGGTCTGGGCGGCGGCGAGGGTCTTCCGCGTCGGCATCCTGATGCAAGGCAAGCCGCCGACTCCCCTCGAGCTCCTTCGCTGGATCCGTCGGGCGTAGCGGCGGCGGCGGGACTACATTCCCCCCGCGATGCTGCTGCCCGCCTGGTTCGCCCCCGCGGCGTTCGCCTTCGCCGCCCTCGCCGTCCTCGGCGGTGCCGTGCTGACGGCGTGGTCGCTCTGGAGCGATCGCGGCCGAGGACGCCGCCGCTGCGGCCGCTGCTGGCACGATCTCTCGCGGACGCCGGGCCTTCTCTGCGGCGAGTGCGGCTGGCAGGGCCGGCAGGAGCGGGACCTGCACCGCACCCGGCGACGGTGGCGATCGGCCATCCTCGGCGTCGTCCTGCTGGCGTGCGGCGTCGCCGGGTTCGGCGGGGCCCTTCCCCGAGCCGACCTCTGGCGATCGATGCCCACCTGGGTGCTCGTCGCGGCGCTGCCCGCAAGCGGCCCCTCGCTGGGTCGCGACTCCGCCTACGACGAGCTGCGCCGCCGCCTCGTCGAGTCGCCGCAGTCGTTGGAGCCGGACGACCTGGAGCGGCTTGCCGCGAGGATCGCCCGCGGCGACGCCGAGGCGCCGCCCGTCGGACTCGCCTGGGAGGCGAAGTACGCGCCGCTGCTGCGCCGCGCGTTTCCGCTGCTGGCGGAGGCGTCGCCCGCCATCGCCGCGGTGCGGGCGATCCCGCCGCGGATCGATCTCGCCATCGCTTCGCCCTGGCCGAGCGATCTCCCGCCCTATGCGAGCCTCGAGGCGGTCTCGTGGGTGCCCGAGGCGATCCAGCACCGCTTCGAGATCGACTGCCCCGACCAGCCGACGCTGCCGCCGATCGTGGTGATCCGGGACAGCCGGGCATTCGCGGCGCCGCGGTTCCCGATCGAGTTCCCTCCGGCCGGCCTCGCGGGCGAGGGGGCGATGGCGATCGACGAGGCCCGCGGGTTCGCGGCCGCGAGGTCGCCGCTCGCCCACCCGGCCGCAGGAAACCCGCTTCGCCTGCGTCTCCGGGCATGGTGGCGGCCGGTGCCGGCGGCGGGTGAAGCGGCGGGTCCGTGGGAGGCCCTGCCCGAGCGATGGTTCGAGCAGGCGATCGTTCCCGCGGCTCCGCTTGCCGAGCGCCTGCAACCGATGGAAAGCGACGCCGCCGATGCCGCGGTGCGGGATGCGTTCGCCGCCGGCTTCATCGTGGCCGCGGGCGATCGTCCCTTCGCGATGCGGTTCAACACCGCGGCCACGGCGATCCCCGAACTCGACGGCATCGCGGTGGGCGTGGTGGCCGAGGTGCTCGAGGAGGGCATCCCCCGGCGACGGAGCTGGCTGTGGTGGCCCGGCGGCGCCCGCATCCACGGGATCGGACGACGCGGCGAGATCGCGGAATGGCGAATCTCCGAGGAGGACCTCGAGGCCCTTGCCGGCGTCGCCGAGGACGCCCGATGGACCCTGCGGGTGCGGGGCGATCGGGAGATGGCGATGCGGGCGATCGCCGTCCTCGGCCGCTTCGACCCGCTTGCGGCGGAGGCCTGCACCGCCTACTGGGCGGGCGAGGTCGAGATCCCCCTTCGGGTCCTGCGGATCTCCGCGCCGATGCGGGCGAGGCCGTGGCACCTGCCCGATCCGGAACCGCCGGTCCCAAGCGATACAGTGCCCGACCGCGGAACGCTCGAACGCTCCTCCCTCGGACCTCCATGAACCACGAGTCGATCTGGGCGCCCTGGCGCATGGCCTACCTTCGCGAGCTCGCGGCCCGCGGCGGCGGCGACGGCGGCCGCCCTGCAGCGGTGCGGAACTTCCTGCTCGATGCGTGGCGGCACCCCGAGTCGGACGAGCGGAACCTCGTGGTGTGGCGGACCGCCGAGGGCATGCTGCTGCTGAACCGCTACCCCTACGCCAACGGGCACCTGCTCGCCTGCCTGGGCGATCCGCGGCCGAGCCTCGCCGACTACGGGCCTCGCGAGCGGGCGGCGTTCTGGCGACTCGTCGAGCAAGCCGCCGAACTGGTCCGCGCCACCCTCGCGCCGCAGGGCCTCAACATCGGCATCAACGAGGGCGAGGCCGCCGGCGCCGGGCTTCCCGAGCATGCCCATGCCCACGTCGTGCCCCGCTGGAACGGCGACACCAACTTCATGGCCACGGTGGGCGCAATCCGGGTGATTCCCGATTCCCTCGAGGCGATGGCGGCGGCGTACCGGCGGACCATCGCCGAGCAGGCGGGCCTCGGCCGTTCCTGATGCCGCCCTCCGCGGCGAGTCCCGCGGCGCCGGCGATCTCCTCTACCATCGCCGCTCCCGCAGGAGCCAGGCATGTCCGCGACCGACGCCCCCGAGACCGCCCCGCCATCCCGCCGCATGGAGGACCTCGTCGCCCTCTGCAGGCGGCGGGGCTTCGTGTTCCAGAGTTCGGAGATCTACGGCGGCATCAACGGCTTCTGGGACTACGGTCCCCTCGGCACCGCCCTCAAGCGGAACCTGAAGGACGCGTGGTGGCAGGACCTGGTCCTGTGCCCGCCGGACGGGCCGGACGGATCGCCGCTCTCGATCGTCGGCCTCGACAGCACGATCATCGCGAACCCGCGGATCTGGGAGGCTTCCGGGCACGTCGGCGGCTTCAACGACCCGATGGTCGACTGCCGCGAGAGCAAGGGCCGCTACCGGGCCGACCACCTGATGGTGCTCGTCGCCGTCGACGACGACGGGTCGCGGCGCCTGATGGCCTTCATGGAAGGGGACGACGCGCAGCGTGAGAAGGCCGGCAAGGCCCTCGCCAAGTACGAGAAGCGGGAGTTCGCGCCGGATCTCTATGCGGTCCGGCCGTTCACCTCGCTCGCCGCGTCGGACCTTGCCCGGACCGTCGGCCCCGATGCCGCCGCGCCGGGCACGCTCACCCCGCCGCGGGCGTTCAGCCTGATGTTCAAGACGAGCGTCGGGGCGCTCGAGGACGCCTCGAGCATCGCCTACCTCCGCCCCGAGACCGCCCAGGGCATCTTCGCGAACTTCCAGAACGTCCTCGACTCGACCCGCGTGAAGGTTCCCTTCGGGATCGCCCAGATCGGCAAGGCGTTCCGCAACGAGGTCACGCCCCGCAACTTCACCTTCCGCAGCCGCGAGTTCGAGCAGATGGAGATCGAGTTCTTCATCCGCCCCGACTCCGCGAACGAGTGGTACGCCTACTGGCGTGAAGTTCGCCATCGCTGGT
>CAZQUA010000176.1:0-4961 GCA_964596455.1 uncultured Isosphaeraceae bacterium | reverse complement strand
TCGGCGCGGACCTCGCGGAGCACCGTGACCTTGATCTCGCCGGGGAAGGTCATCTCCTCCTCGACGCGCTTGGCGATCGCGGTGGCGATCGCGAAGGTCTGGACGTCGTCGGCACGCTTCGCGTCGACGATCACCCGCACCTCGCGGCCGGCCTGGATCGCGTGGGCCTCGTCGACGAAGGGCTGCTCCTTCGCGATGCCTTCGAGCTGCTCGAGCCGCTTGATGTAGAGCTCCATCGACTCGCGCCGCGCGCCGGGCCGGGCGCCCGAGATCGCGTCGGCCGCCATCACGATCGGCGTGTAGGGCGTCGTCGCGGCGATGTCGCCGTGGTGGCCGCCGATCGCGTTGAGGACCGCCTCGGACTTCTCGCCGAACTTGCGGGCGAACTCCATGCCGATCGCGGGGTGGCCGCCCTCCATCTCGTGGTCCATCGCCTTGCCGATGTCGTGCAGGAAGCCGCAGCGGCGGGCGACCTGCCCGTCGAGGCCGAGCTGGTCGGCGATCATCTGGCTGAGGTAGGCGACCTCGATCGAGTGGCGAAGCACGTTCTGCCCGTAGCTCGTGCGGAAGTGCAGCTTGCCCATCGCCTCGACGACCTTGGGATTGAGGCCGCGGATGTTCGCTTCGAGCACCGCCTCGTTGCCGTGCTTGACGATCCGCTCGGCGATGTCGCGCTTGGTCTGCTCGACGATCTCCTCGATGCGCGAGGGATGCACGCGGCCGTCGGCGACGAGCTTCTGCAGGCTCTCCGCGGCGATCGCCTGCCGCACGCGGTCGAAGCAGGAGACGCTGATCACGCCGGGCGTGTCGTCGACGAGGATGTCGACGCCGGTGGCCTTCTCGATCGCGCGGATGTTGCGTCCCTCGCGGCCGATGATGCGGCCCTTCATGTCGTCGGAGGGGATCTTGATCGAGCGCACCGTGCTGTCGGCGACGTGCTCGGCGGCGAAGCGCTGGATCGCCATCAGGGTGATCTCGCGCGAGCGCTCGTGGGCCTTGTGCTCGGCCTCCTCGACGATCTGCTGGGTGAGCGCCGACGCCTCGTGCTCGGCCTCGATGCGGATCTCCGCCATGAACGCGTCGACCGCCTGCTCGCGGGAGAGCCCCGAGATCTCGGAGAGCCGACGGGTCAGTTCGCCGCGGTCGCGGGCGAGATCGGCCTCGCGAGCGTCGATCTCCGCGGCGCGGGCCTTGTTCGCCTCGTCGCGGGCATCGAGCGACTGCTCGCGCTCGCCGAGCTGCTCGAGCTTGCGGTCGAGGGTGTCCTCGCGCTTCGCGGCGCGGGCCTGGCTCTGCTTGAGTTCGGCGAGGGTCGCCGCGACCTCCTTGTCGAAGGCGTCCCGGCGCTCGGCGGCCTTCCGCTCGGCCTCGAGTTCGGCGGTGCGGGCCATCGCCTCCGCCTCCGCCTTCGCCTCGCGGAGGACCCGTTCCGCCTCGGCCCGCTCGGCCGCCCGGCGGGGGGCGAGAGCCGCCCGCATGGCCACGGCGGTCCCGATGGCGGCGACGGCTGCGGCGGCGACCCCGACGACCACGAGAAGCCAGAGCGGGGCGCCGCCGGTGGCGGCGGCGATGGGGAGCGAGTCGAGGGAGAGGATGCGTGGCATGCGTCGACCTCCGCGGCCGCCGCGGAAGGCGACGGCGATGTCGGACCGGGCTCGACCGGCGGGGGCCAGTCGGGCCAGCGGGCGACGCGGGCCGTCACCGGATCGATCGATCCTCGCGAGAACGCGCGACCTCGCCGGAACTCAGTCCGCCGCAACGGACCGAGAAGGGCCTCCCGGGGACTCTGATCGGGTGAACTCGGCGGTGCGGTCGAGGCGATCCCGCGGCGCAGTCGCCGTGGGCATCGGGGATCGAAGGCAGGGGGCCGAGGCACGCATGGCAGAGGGACTCGGAGTCTGGCGAACGCCGTGAAGTCGGAGGATCAATCTATCTCCGGCACGCGCCGTGGCGGCGTCGCGCCGGGGCCGCAGGGGCGGCAGGATCGGGTGTCGACCCGCGGCGTGGCCGCGAGCGGTCCGTGAAGAATCCGAACCTCGAGGGTCCGGTGGAATGGAAAGGTAGTATTCCCCGCCGCCAACGCATGTCAAGAACGCGCCAACGCCGGAATCGTCCGGCGGCGGCTTGCCGGGGCGTCATCCGCCGGCCCATGGCCGAGGCCCTCCGGCCGGTCGCATCCGCCGCCTTCGCCCGCCCGCCATGCCTGCCCTCATCGACCGCTTCCTCCGCCTCGTTCCGCTCAACCCCATCGCGGTGCGGATCGTCGAGGGCGGTTCCCGTCGCCTGCGGCACCTTTCCATCCGCGCGGGCTACCTCGCCGCGATGATGGTCCTGCTGCTGCTTGCCCTGGTGGGACCGAGCACCAGCCTCCGGGAGCTCGCCCAGAGGGGCGCGGCGGCGTTCACCCTCGCGAGCTTCGGGCAGGTCGCGATGATCTGCGTGCTGACGCCGGCGTTCATGGCGGGCGCGATTGCTCGGGAGGCGAATCCCCGCACCTGGGAGATCCTGCTCACCACGCCCTTGAGCCGCCTGCAGATGGTGCTGGGCAACCTGCTCGGCCGGCTCTTCTTCGTGGTGGCGCTGCTGGTCTCGACGCTGCCGCTGTTCGTCTACACCCAGGCGTTCGGCGGGGTGCCCGGCGAGGCGATCGCCGCGAGCTACGCGATCGCCGCGGCGTCGGCGTTCGTGGTGGCCGCGGCGGCGATGGCCCTCAGCGTCAGCCGCGCCGCGGGTCGGCGGGTGGTGCTGATCTTCTACGCGTCGGTGGTGATGGTCCTCTTCACCACCTACGCCGCGGATCTCTGGATGCGGACGCCGGTGTCGCCGGGCTCGGAGGCGAGCCGAACCACGCTGCTGACGCCGCTGAATCCCTTCCTGGCCCTCGAGGCGCTGCTTCTCACCAACCGCTACGAGGCGTGGGATCCCGCCGCGACGCCGGGCGGCTGGCTGGGGCGATGGTGGCTGGCGCGGCCCTCCGCGGCGTTCGTCGCCGCCAGCACCCTCCTCGGCACGCTGCTGGTGGCCTTCGCCACGCTGCGCCTCGGCGTGCTCGGCGAGCGGGCGACCGCGGGCCGCCGCGCGGGCGGCCTCCTGACGCGGCCGCTGGAGGCGCTGCGGGGCCGTGCCCGCGTCGGCACCAACCCGATCGCGTGGCGCGAGCGGACGCTGCGGGGCCTGTCCGTCGGCGGACTGCTCGGGCGGGTGCTCTTCGGCCTCGCCGGCATCGCCGCGGCGGTCTCGCTGCTGCTGCTGCATCGCGGCGGCACCATCGACGACTACGGACTGCGTCTCGGCCTCGCCGCGGTGGTGGGCGCCGAGGTCGTGGTGATCGTGCTGACCGCGCTCAATCTCGCCGCGACCGCGGTGAGCCGCGAGCGCGAGGATGGAAGTCTCGATCTGCTGCTCACCACGCCCATCCAGCCCGGCGCCTACCTCGCGGGCAAGCTGCAGGGACTCGTGCAGTTCCTGCTGCCGATGATGCTCGTGCCCGTGGCGAGCCTCGGTGCGGCGTCGCTCTACGTGCTCACGGGCGGCTTCGGGGCGGGGCGGGAGCTCGTCGTCTCCGAGAGCGGTCCGGTGGGTGCGGGGTCCATGCCCCTGGTGCTGCCCGAGGCGGTGCTCGAGCTCGCGGCGGTGCTGGTCGCCTTCACCTCCTTCGCGGTGCTCGTGGGACTGCACTGGTCGATCAAGAGCCGAAGCAGCATCGGATCGGTGGTTGCCGCGGTCGGCGTCGTCGTGGCGATCGGCGGAGCGGTGGGACTGTGCGGAGCCGCCGCGGGCCGGGGCGTGCCGGTCGTCGGCGCGGCGATGGCGGCGGCGAGCCCGGTGAACCTGGTGGTGGCGGCGCTCTTTCCGGCGACGGCGATGCCCGCGAGCATCGCCGATCCCGTCTCGGCGCGGATCGGCCTTGCGGTGGGCGCCGCGGTCTCGGCGGCGATGTGGGTGGGCCTGCAGATCGCCCTGCTCGGACACCTTCGCCGCACCTTCATGGCCTCGGTGCGGCAGCTCGCTGGGCTTTCCTGAGTTCTCCCCTCCTTTGGGGTCGCGGCGGCGAACTCAGCCCCAGTTCTGCAGCAGGATTCCCAGGTCGGCCCCGCCCACGACGCCGTTGCCGTCGATGTCGCCCGGCCCGGCGGTGCCCCAGTTCTGGAGCAGGATGCCCAGATCCGCGCCGCCGACCATGCCGTCGCCGTTGAGGTCGCCGGGGACGCCCGAGGCGAGATCGATCTCCGCCGCATCCATGTCCACGGGCGAACTGCGGCCGTGCTGCTCCCACAGGGCGTGAAGCACCTCGCCGCGGTCGTTGGTGACGTTGGCATCGCGCAGGAACTCGATGTACTCCTTCGAGCTCGTCTGGAAGTAGAGCACCACCACTGCTCGCGTCGCCCCGGCGGGCACCGGGTACTCGGTGTCGTCCCAGTGCTGCCCGTCCTCGTAGTGGTAGCCCACCGGCTCGGCCTGCACCTCGTGGAAGCCCTCGTTGGTGAAGCCCCGCGGGGGAATGCGGTTGTCGGAGATGACCTCGTTGTTGAGGGCGAGGTGGAAGGACTTGCCCGCGGGGATGCCGGTCAGCTTCGACAGGTTCTCGCCGATGCCGTGCTTGGCCTCGTAGACCTTGGTGTCCTCGCCGAAGAGCTCGGCGGTCTTGAAGTCGTAGCGGCCGTGCTCGCGGACGATGCCGCCCTTGGCGTCGAGGAACTTCACGTTGAGCCACATCCGCCGCCCCTCGGGGTAGCCGGTCGGGAGCTTGTGGCCGGTCTGGTTGACGACCCGCACCACGAGGCGGTCGCCGTCCTGGGAGACCTCCATGTCCGAGGCGTTGCGGAGCATCGCCACGGTCCGGGCCTGGGCCGCATCGACCCGCTCCTGGGTCAGGCCGAAGTAGTCGGCCTCGTCGGCGAGGGCGGTGCGGATCGCCCGCATCACCCAGGTGTTGCCGCCGGTGAAGCTGTGCTGGGGCA
>CAZQUA010000175.1:0-4966 GCA_964596455.1 uncultured Isosphaeraceae bacterium | reverse complement strand
GACGCCGCTGGGTGCGACGCGATGCGGGGCGGGGACGGGACCCGGACGGGGCGATGGCGGGGATTCGGCGGGGAGGCGGCGATGCTCAAGGAGGGGGCGTTATGTTGAACGGGGGTCGAGGCGGCGAGAGGGCCGTCCCACCTTCGGTGCTCCGTCGGAGATCCGTGGCATGCGATTCCCCCTGATGCCTGCGTGGCGTCGCCGATCATCGACTGCGAAGCACGCGGCAGGCGGGGCATGGTGGCTGGCGGTGGCGTGGTGGTTCAGCCTGACCGGCGCCGCGGCGGCCCAGGGCACCCTCGGCACCTTCGCCGATCCCCGCAGCGGACCGCAGGTCGAAGCGTGGCTGGCCGACGAGGGCCTGTCCGCGGAGGCGATCGAGAAGGCCTGGCCGATTCATGCGGCCTACCTCGTCGAGGCCGCGAGGCTCCGGGATGGCGAGATCGAGGCGTGGCTCGCGGGGTGGCGAGCCACGGACGCCGGCGGCGAGACGTTGGTCGCGGATCACCTTCGCACGCAGATCGTCGAGGCGAAGTCGCGGCTCGATCGCAAGCGTCGTCTCGCCGCGAGGTTGGCGGAGCTCGAGGATCGCCTGTGGGCGGAGCTCGCCACCGCCACGGAGATGCCGGCGGAGTCGCTGGCTCGCCTGCAGTCGCGGGGGCAGCGCACCCGTGCCGGCACGCCCCGCCTGCGGATGCACCTCTACGGCGGCGGCGACGGCGGTCCGCTCGACTCGGCGGGCATTCTTGCGAGGCTGCGTCTCGATCCCGAGCGGGCCGTGATGGCAAGGGCCCGCCTCGCCGGGCATGACGAGGCGATGGGGCCGCTGCTCTCGGGCTTGTCGTTCGCGATCGAGGAGGAGCGGATCCGCCAACTCGAGTCGAGCATCCGCCAACTCGAGCTCGGCGTCGCGATGCAGGAGGCGTTCGAGGCCGAGGCCGCCGCGGCGAACGCCGAGGGACGGCCGCCTCGCTTCGAGGAGATCCACCGCGTCCAGCACGCCGAGCTGATGCGGCTCGCCAACGCCGCCAATCGGAGCGTTCAGGAGGCGGCCCTGGCGATCCATCGGCAGCAGATGACGGCGGTTCGGTCGCTGTGGGAGATCCTCGAGCCCGCGGAGCGACTGCGACTGGCGGGCCTGCTCGGCGTCCGCGACGACTACGAGCCGCTGTGGCCCCGCATCGAGGCGGACCGCCGCCGCGGCGAGATCTCGCCGGAGGCCGCGGCCCGCATCGAGCGGATCCGCGAGGCGTACCTCGAACGCACCGCCTCGCTGGCGCTCGAACTTGGCACCCTGCGGGAGTCGGGGTGGAACTTCATCGTCGATGCCGACGGGCATCCGCAGCCGCCCCCAGCCGTCGAGCGGATGAACGAGCTCTACGCGGAGATCTGGGGGGACAGCCCGACGCGGATGCTTCGCGAGCTCTCGGCGGTGGTCGACATCGTGCCGCTGCTCGCCGATCTCATGATGGAGCGGGGCATGACCCGCTCCGAGGCGGAGCGGGCGGCGAAGGCCTACGCGTCGCATGTGGCCGGCGAGGGGGATGCCGAGGCGGAGGCCGAGGCCGCCCGCGAGGCGGAGCAGGCGATGGCGGACTGGCTGCTGGCGATGCAGTCGCTGCCGCCGATCGGCGAGGCGATGCTCGAGGCGATCGGCGAGGACCTCGGCATCGCCGACGGGCAGCGGGCCGTCGCCGCGGAGCTCGCGGCGGATGCGGCGATGGAGCAGGCCGCGATCCTCGCACGCTTCGCCGAGGCGTCCGCTGCGGCCCGCGCTGCGGACGACGGCGGGAGCCCCGACGCGCGGTCGCTGGAGCTGCCGCCGGAGCGGGCCGAGGCCATGCTTCGCGAGCAGCTGCAGGTGGACGAGACCCTCCTGCGGGGCCTCGCTGCCGCGGCGGGGGCGGACGAGGCGAAGCTGCAGCTGTGGATCGACTGGCGGCACGCCGACGCCCTTGCGTTCGCAAGCGGGGCCCGCCCTCGCCGCGACGGCTCCGCGGCGATGGGAATGGGCGGCGCGATGCCGTGGGAGGGAGGCTACGCGGGCGTCGACGCGGTGGCGGTGCTCCTCGCGGAGTCGCCGATGGCGCTTCGGGACGAGGCGGTGCGGCGAGCCGTGGCCGAGCATCTCGGGCGGATCCGCACGGTGCATCAGGGCCATTGGGAGTCCACGCGGCGGAACCTCGCGGAGCAGCGATCCCTCTCGCGGGCCATGTGGGGCGACGCCGTGGAGGAGGCGGGGGACGAGGCCGCGATCGCGGCGCAGCAGGAGCAGCTGATGTCGCTGCACGAGCAGCATCGGACGGTGCAGGCACGGGTCGCGGAGGAGCGGGCGAGGCTCGCGCGGCTCATGCGGGCCGATCTCGATCTGCTGCTCGCATCGCTTCGGCCCTCGCTGGGCCGTTCGGTTCAGGCGGGAATCCGCCGGGCGGCGTGGCCCGACGCGGTCGAGGCGATGCCCGGCATCGAGGCCATCAACCTCGCCGAGTCGATCGCGATCGAGGAGGCGGACGAGGCGAGGATCGTCGAGATCGCCGCCTTCGCCAACCGCTACCGGGCCCGCTCGGAGGCGCTCTTCGCGATGCTCGACGAGCTGGCCCGCGAGAACGAGCGGACGCGGCGATCGGCGGCATCTCGCGACGAGGCCGAGCGGGAGATGGCGTGGCGATGGTGGGGAACGGCGGGGCGCCTCGCCTTCCGACACCGGGAGCTCGACTTCGAGGCCTTCCGCACGATGCGGGCGATCGGGGGCCCGGGCCACGCCGACCGCTTCGCCTGGTCGGCGGCCTCGTCGGGCGACCGGTTCCGGGCGATGCACTTCGAGACCGGCATCGATTGACGGCAGCGGCGGCGGCGAGGGCGGCGCCGCAGCGTCCGGGAACTTCCTTGCGGCGGGCGGAGGCGGGTGGAGGCGATCGTCGGAGGTTCCGTCGAGGGGATTCCTGCGTCTACCATGTGCCCCCTGCGAAACGACCCGCCGGTCCGTTCGCGACCGCGCCGGGCCGTTGCCCGGTTCGAGACGCCTGCCCCTCTCGCCCACCCTCAGACGGAGTCGCGCCGCCCATGGCCCACGTCATCGCCGAACCCTGCATCGGGACCAAGGACACCTCCTGCGTCGACGTCTGCCCGGTCGACTGCATTCACCCCGCCAAGGGCGAGGGTCCCTTCGAGGCCTCGATGCAGCTCTTCATCGATCCGGACACCTGCATCGACTGCGGGCTCTGCGTGGACGAGTGCCCGGTGCAGGCGATCTTCCCCGAGGAGGATCTGCCCGAGGAGTGGCGGAAGTACATCGCGATCAATCGCGACTGGTACCAGAAGCCGGCCGGCTGAACCCCGCCGCCGCAGCCCTCCGCGACCGCGGGTTCAGGGCCGCGGCGAAGCGACTTCGAGGCGGGGTCAGGCCGCGTCGGCGACGCGAGCGACGCCCGCCGGAGCGTCGGCCCGCTCCATGAAGTCCTCGGCGCGGCCCCGCAGGTTCACCTCGCTCGGGAGGGTCTTGCGGTAGCCGAGTTTGCGGATCACCTCGAGGATGTCCGTCCACGAGGGGAAGCTCTTGCCGTTCACCCGCTTGAACTCCTCGATCGCCACCACGAACAGGAACTGCTCGCGGGTCAGTTCGCCCTCCTCGGCGGCCCGCAGGAAGTCGCTCAGGCGGCGACCGGGGCCGCGGCGACGCTCGAGATTGGACGCCTCGGCGTCGGCGAGGCTGCGGCGGTCGACGCCGCTGCGGCGTTCGACGCCGCCGGGGCCCGTGTCCTGCGGCTTGCGCCGGGCGGCAGACTCGCGATTCGATGCGGTGGCCATGGCGGCGACTCCTTCCGGGGCGGGGGCGACGGGACGGCGGCCGCCACGCCGCGGCGCGGCGAGGGGCCGCGGCGAGGGGCGTTACACTCCGCCCGCGATCGTCGGCATCGGCGCGGTTCCCGGTCGCGATGAGTCCTTCCTCGGCGAATGAGCGATCGAACCGTGTCCGCCGCCCGCAGAATCCTCAATCCCCGCGCCGCCATCCTCGCCTGGGTGCTGCCCGGCCTCGGCCATGCCGCCATCGGAGAACGGGACCGGGGTCTCCGGATCGGGGCGGGCGTCGTCGGGCTGTTCCTTGCGGGGATCCTGATCGGCGGCCTTGGCGTGGTCGATCGCTCCGACCTCTGGTTCTACGCCCAGGTCGGCGCCGGCCCGCTCGCCTTCGCGGCGGACTGGCTCAACGCGGCGCTCCTGAAGAGCGGCGTCGCGGCGCCGCTGATCGAGGCCCCGATGGGCCCGCCGGCGAGCTCGCTGCGGGCGGTGGCGCACCCGCACGAGTTCGGGACGCTCTACTGCGCCATGGCCGGCCTCATGAACATGGTGGCGGTGCTCGACGTGCTCTCGCGGCGGGAGGATTCCCGATGACCCCGGCGGTCGCGTGGATCCCCTTCCTCGGGCCGCTGCCGGGCGTGGAGTCGTGGTGGATGCTGCTGCTCGTGCCGCTCTGCCTGGGGATCTCCGCGATCCACAAGGCGATGCGGGCCCCCTCGCTCGCCGACTACCCTCGGCAGGTGGCGACGATGACGCTGCAGCTGCTCTTCGGGATGGTGGCGCTGGCCGTCGGCCTCTACCTGCTTGTGCAGGTGGTGCTGCCGATGCTGCCGGCGGAGTAGGCGATCCCCGCCCGCGCCGGCGAGGGTTCAGGCCTTGACCGCGGCCGCAAGCTCGACGAGGGCCTTCTTGCCGTCCCCGAAGAGCATCAGGCAGTTGTCGGCGGCGAAGAGCGGATTGGGGATTCCGGCGAAGCCCGGGCTCAGGCTCCGCTTGACGACGACCACGGTCTTGGCCCGGTCGACGTCGATGACCGGCATGCCCGCGATCGGGCTCTGCGGGTTGGTCCGCGCCTCGGGGTTGACCACGTCGTTGGCGCCGATCACGAGGGCCACGTCGACCTCGCCCATCGAGGCGTTGACCTCGTCCATCTCCTTGAGCTTGGGAT
>CAZQUA010000174.1:0-4989 GCA_964596455.1 uncultured Isosphaeraceae bacterium | reverse complement strand
GTCTCGCCGAGATTCCCATGGTAGAGGTTGGTTCCCCCGCGACGCCGGGGCTCGAGTCCGACGAGGTCCACGCCGAGCGCGGCCTGCAGCGGGTGGCGGGGTCGTCGCGAGGATGGGGGGAAGGCGGGCACGCCGCGCCGCCAACGCAACGCCGCCGCGGTTCCAAGGCCCGCATCGTCCCCGGCCTTGCGGCACTTCCTTCGCGGTGGGCGAGACTTCCGCAAACGGTCGCCGGCGGCGGCGATGATCAGGTGTTCCCCGAGACGTTGCCCGCTGGCTCGCGAGCGAGACCGGCGGGGCGTCCAGCCCCTCGGAATGGCCCGTGCATCCCGACGGACCGCCCCTACTGCGGCATCATCGGATCCTGCACGAAGGGATCCTGGTCGATGCCGCCCTCCTCCTCGTCGGCGATCACGTTGAGCTCCGCCGGATCGCCGGAGATGCCGAAGATGCTGCCCCGCGAGGACGGTCCCTCCTCGGCGGTGGGCGTCGAGTCGCAGGCGATCGGCAGAGCGGCGACGAGGGCGGCGAGGACGGCGGGGGCGATGCGGCGCATGGTCGGTTCCGGCGGCGGGGATGCCGGCGGCGATCGCCGGCATGGCGAGCAGGTTACTCGCCCGGGATGGGGCGTCCCTGCGGATCGGTCCGCGAATCGCCGCTTGCCAGCGTCGATTCACCTTCGATGCCCCGGAGATGCTCGAGGACCATCGCGGTGTCGTGCACATGGTCGGGGCGAAGCCCCAGATCCTCGACGAGGTATCGCTCCCAGAGGCGGTGGCTGCGGATGATCCGCCGCCCCGCGTCTCGCCCGGACTCGGTGAGCGTCAGGGCGTCCCCGTCGCCCTGCCACCAGCCAAGGCGGCGGCCCCTCGCCAACGCTCGGCCGCGGACGCCTCGCGAGATCGCCGGCGGCAGCGGCCGGTCGCGGCGAGCCCTCCGCAGCAGTTCGTCCACGCGGTAGAGCCAGCCAAGCAGGTCCTCGGCCGCGATCTCCGCCGCGAGGGTGCGGCGGCGCCACCATCGCGACACCAGGCCGTGCCGCGGTGCGACGACGATCGCCCCCGCCAGCATGCCGCCCAGCACCACCGCGATGCTGCCCGCCGCCGAGAGCGAGTCGCCGCCGAGGGCCTCCGGCAGCACCGCTCCGCCGAGATAGCCCGACACCGCCGCCGCCGCCGCGACGGCGGCGCTCAGCAGCACCTGCGGCCGCAGGCGATCGGTGAACATCCGCGCGACCGACGCGGGCACCACGAGCATCGCGACCACCAGGATCGCCCCCACCGCCTCGAACGAGGCCACCACCGCCGCCGCCACCGCCGCCGACAGCAGCAGGTTGACGAGGCCCGGCCTCCAACCGGCGGTGCGGGCGAACTCCGCGTCGAATGCCGCAAGGGCCACGACCTTGAAGAACGCCGCGAGCAGCAGGCCGATCGCCCCCGCGGTGGCGAGCAGCGTGAGCAGCGGCAACGGCAGGCTCGCGAGGATCTCCAGCGGCGACGCCCCCGCCTCCGGCGGGATCCAGAAGAGCGACTCGAGGGTGCCGTGCAGCACGCAGTCTGGATCGAGCGGCACCCGCCGCGCCGCCGCAAGTTCGAGCAGGATCACCCCGCCGGCGAAGAACACCGAGAACACCGTGCCCATCGCCGCCTGCGGGTCCATGTCGCCGACGCGGCGAAGAAGCTCGATCGCCCCCACCGCGGCGATCGCCGCGATCGCGGCGCCGGCGAACATCGCCGGCGGCGACAGGCCGCCGGAGAGCAGCAGGCCCGCGACCAGGCCCGGCAGGACCGCATGGGCGATCGAGTCGCCGAGCAGGCTCTGCTTGCGAAGCACCAGGAAGCTGCCGGGCAGGGCGCAGGCGAGGGAAGCCAGCGTCGCCGTCGCGAGCGGCACCAGATCGAGCACGATCCACGAGGAGGCGGTGCTCATCGGCCGCCGCTCCCGGCCGCGGAGGCGTCGAGGGCCCGCTCGAGTTCCGCGACCAGCTGCGGGGAGAGCACATGCTCGATCCGTTCGGCGGACCAGTCCACATGGCTCGGCGCGATCGCCGCGAAGCGGACGAGGTACGCCTCCCACAAGCGATGGTTGCGGGCGACCTCGCGGCCGCGGCGAAGGCCCGCCGCGGTGGCGACGGCGCGGCCCCCTTCGATGCGGACGAGTCCCCGAAGCGACGCCCACCGTGCGATCGCCGTCGCCATCGCCGGCCTCCAGCCCCGCTCGGACGCGAGGGTCGCGAAGGTGCCGGCGGCGTCGGGCTGCTCGGCGAGGGCCCGCAGCAGATGGTCCTCGACCACCCGCAGGCGAAGGCGGCCGCGGCGCAGCGACGCCGCGAGCAGGCCCCGCCGGGGCGCCAGCAGGAAGCTCGCAAGGAACACCCCCCCCGCGGCGACCACGATCACCGCGCCCGCGGGAAGTCGCGGAAGCGACGCCGAGAGCAGCGAGCCGGCGGCCCCGCAGGCACCGCCGAACGCCGCCGAGAGCGGCAGCAGCGTCCCGAGGCGGTCGCTCCAGAACCGCGCCGCCGCCGGGGGGATCACCAGCATCGCGATCACCAGCAGCATGCCCACCGCCGGCAGGCCCGCGACCACCACCAGCAGCATCAGCAGCAGCAGCAGGCGGTCGAGCCAGGCCACCGGCAACCCCACGACGGCGCCGAACGCCTCGTCGAAGCACAGCAGCCGCAGCTCCTTCAGCAGCAGCAGCGGCAGCGCGATCGCCGCGGCGGCGACCGTCGCGAGGATCCCCACGTCGGCGGGCAGCATCGTGGCGGCGCTGCCGAAGATGAACTGCGACAACCCGGCGCTCTCGCCGCCCGGCACCCGCTGCACCACGCTGAGCAGCACCACGCCGAGGCCGAAGAGCGTGGAGAGGGCGATCCCGATCGCGGTCTCCTCGGCGAAGCGACCCACCCGCACCAGACCCCGGACGACGAGCAGCGACGCGGCGCCTCCGGCGGCGGCGCCGGCGAGCAGCAGCGGCAGGCTGCGTCCCTGCCATCCCAGGGCGGCGGCGACGAGGAAGGCCCCGGCGAGGCCGGGCAGGGTGGCGTGGGCGATGGCGTCGGCCAGAAGCGCCCGCCGCCGAAGCAGCGCCAGGGCGCCCACCAGGCCGCCGGCGACTCCCAGCAGCACCGTGCCCGCGAGCACCACGAGGGTGTTGAATCCCGCCGCCGGCCGCGGAGCCGCGTCCCCGAGGAGCGCCGCCGCGGCGAGAAGGCTCACGGCAGCGAGCCTCCGGCGCGGGCGAGGGCCTGCCCTGCGGAATCGAGCAGGGTCAGGCGACCGCCGTAGGTGCGGGCGAGGTTCGCCTGGGTGAACGCCTCCGAGACCCGGCCCGCCGCCACGATCCGCATGTTGACGAGCAGCACCGAGTCGAAGTGGGTCCGCACCGTGGCGAGATCGTGGTGCACGCACGCGACGGTCCGCCCCTGCCGCCGCAGATCCTGCAGCAGTTCGACGATCACCTGCTCGCTCGCGGCATCGACGCCCGCGAACGGCTCGTCCATCAGATAGAGATCCGCCTCCGCGGCGAGGGCCCTCGCGAGGAACACCCGCTGCTGCTGCCCGCCCGAGAGGCGTCCGATCTGGCGATCCGCGAGGTCCGCGAGTCCCACGCGATCGAGGAAGGACCGTGCCGCCTCCCGCTCGCGGCGGCCGACCGGCCGCAGCCAGCCGAGGCGGCGGTAGCGGCCCATGCACACCACCTCGAGGGCGCTGACCGGGAAGCTCCAGTCGATCGACTCCCGCTGCGGCACGTAGGCGATGCGGCTTCGCGACCGCGCCAGCGGCTCGCCCCAGAACTCCACCGTTCCGCTCACCCGCGGCACCAGGTCGAGGCAGGCCTTCAGCAGGGTGCTCTTGCCGGCGCCGTTGGGGCCGACGATCGCGACGAGTTCGGCCGCGGGCAGGTCGAAGTCGATCTCCCACAGCACCGGACGGCGGCGATAGGCCACGGTCATGGCGTGCACCGACAGCGGGCTCTGCGGCGAATGCTCCGGTCGCCCCGCAAGGCTCGTCGGGGACTCCCCACCGCGGGGCGCGGGATCGCCGCTCATCGCGTCTCCGCCTCCGGCGGCGCCGGCCAGCGGCCGCCGAGGCCCTCGACGATCGTCCGCAGGTTGTGCTGCAGCATGCCCGCCACGGTTTCGGCGCCGCTGCCCTCCGCGCCGAGGGCGTCGGAGTAGAGGGTGCCCCCCATCGCCACCTCGCCCCCCGCCGCCGCCACCCCCGCCACCACCGCCTCGATCGGCCGGGGCGAGACGGTCCGCTCGATGAAGATCGCCGGCACCTGCCGCGACGACACCAGGGCCACGATCGACTCGATCGCCTGCAGGCCCGCCTCGCTCTCGGTGGAGATCCCCTGTACCGCGGCGACCTCGATCCCGTAGCGGCGGCCGAGGTAGGAGAAGGCGTCGTGGGCGGTCACCAGCACCCGCGAGGCCGGCGGCACCGTCTCGATCGCGGCCACGGCCAGCGCGTCGATCGCGGCGAGCTCCGCCGCATGGGCCTCGCCGCGAGCGCGGTGCGAGGCCGCCCCGGCGGCATCGAGCGACGCGAGCTCCGCCGCGACCGCGAGGGCGAGCCGGCCCCACAGCCGGGGATCCATCCAGAGATGCGGATCCGGCGCATCCGGAGCCGCGGGATCGGCCAGCAGATCCGCGGGATCGGCGAGTTCGCCAAGGCGGAGCAGCGGCGTCCCCGACGCCTCGAGGCGGCCGAGGGCGTCGGCGAGCCGTCCCTCGAGCCCGAGGCCATGCGCCACCACGAGGTCGGCCTCGAGCATGGTGCGGAGATCGGAACGCCCGGGGCGGAAGAGATGCGGATCGGCATCCGCCGGCATCAGCGACACCACCTCGACGCGATCGCCCCCGACCTGCCGCATCAGGTCCGCGGCGATCCCGGTGGTGGCGACCACCCGTAGGCGTTCCGCCTCCGCTGCCTCCGCGGCGCCGCCGCCTCCGCATCCGGACAGCGCCTTCCCCGCGCCCAC
>CAZQUA010000173.1:0-5085 GCA_964596455.1 uncultured Isosphaeraceae bacterium | reverse complement strand
GGTTCGGCGGCGGCGATCGGCACCGCCCGCGCCTCGCTTCGCGACGGCCTCGCCCTGCTGCTCCGCCGCGCCGGCGAGCTCGAGCGCTGGGCGGCTGCGGGCAACGAGGCGGCGGTGCCCGCGGCGGGCCGCGACGATCCCCATGCCGAGGCGGAGGCGTTTCTGGGCGAGCTTCCGGAGATCGCCCGCCTGCTTCGCCTCGACGTCGATGCCGCGATCGCCGGGGATCCGGCGGCGGAGAGCCGTGCCGAGGTGATCCTGTGCTACCCGGGCCTGCGGGCCCTCGTGGCCCATCGGGCGGCCCATCGCCTGCACCGCCGCGGCAAGCGTCTGCTCGCGAGGCTCCTCGCCGAGTCGGCGCACCGCGCCACCGGCGTCGACATCCATCCCGGCGCCGCCATCGGCGAGTCGTTCTTCATCGACCACGGCACCGGCGTGGTGATCGGCGAGACCACGGTGATCGGCGATCGCTGCCGCGTCTACCAGGGCGTGACGCTCGGGGCGAGGTCGTTCCCGCGGGACGAGGCCGGCCGGTTGCGGCGGGAGGCCAAGCGGCATCCCACCCTCGAGGACGAGGTCGTGGTCTACGCCAACGCCACGATCCTCGGCGGCGAGACGGTGATCGGCGCCGGCAGCGAGATCGGCGGCGGCGTGTTCCTGACCGAGTCGGTGCCGCCCGGCCACCAGGTCGTCTCGGCGCGGCCGGAGCTGCGGATCCGCCCGCGGCGATGATGGGGCGGGAGGATCTCGAAGAGGCGAGCCCGCCCGCAGGGACCGGGGGCGGGACGCTGCCGTAGGATGCGGTTTCCGACGCGCTCCCCGCGCCGCACGCCGCTCTCGCCCTCTTCGCACGCACCGCAGGATCCGCCGCCCATGGCCTCGAACGGTCCCTTCTCGGCCCGCACCGAACTCTCGACGCCCCTCGGCAACCGCCAGGTCTGGACGCTCTCGTCGCTCTCGCGGTTCGGCGACCTCGCCCGCCTGCCCTTCGGCATCAAGGTGCTTCTCGAGGCGTGCCTGCGGCACTGCGACGGCCGCGTGGTGACCCCCGAGCACGTGGAGGCGCTCGCTTCCTACGACGCGACGCGGGTCGGCGAGCAGGAGATCGCCTTCATGCCCGGCCGGGTGGTCCTGCAGGACTTCACCGGGGTGCCGTGCGTGGTGGACCTCGCGGCGATGCGATCGGCGATGGTGCGGCTCGGCGGCGATCCCGCGAAGGTCAATCCGCTCGTGCCCTGCGACCTCGTGATCGACCACTCCGTGCAGGTCGACGCGTTCGCTTCGGGCGTCGCCCTCTCGATCAACAACCGCCACGAGTTCGACCGCAACCGCGAGCGGTACGAGTTCCTCAAGTGGGGGCAGCGATCCTTCCGCAACTTCCGGGTGGTGCCGCCGGCGACCGGGATCGTGCACCAGGTGAACCTCGAGTACCTCGCGAAGGTCGTCTGGGACGACGGGGCGAGCCTCTTCCCCGACTCCCTCGTCGGCACCGACAGCCACACCACCATGATCAACGGCCTCGGCGTGGTGGGATGGGGCGTCGGCGGCATCGAGGCGGAGGCGGTGATGCTCGGGCAGCCGGTGTACATGCTGATCCCCGAGACCGTCGGGGTCCGCCTGCACGGCCGCCTGCCGGAGGGCGCCACCGCGACCGACCTGGTGCTGCGGGTGACCGAGCTGCTCCGGAACCACGGCGTCGTGGGCAAGTTCGTGGAGTTCTTCGGCCCCGGCCTCGCGGAGATGCCCCTCGCCAACCGCGCCACCATCGCCAACATGGCCCCCGAGTACGGCGCCACCGTCGGTCTCTTCCCGATCGACGAGCAGACCCTGCGGTACCTCGAGCTCACCGGCCGGCCCGCGGAGCTCGTCCGCACCGTCGAGCAGTACGCCCGCCTGCAGGGCCTCTGGCGGGAGGACGGGGTCGAGGCGCAGTACGGCGAGGTGCTCGAGCTCGACCTCTCCCGCATCCGCCCGGCGCTGGCGGGGCCCCGCCGGCCCCAGGACCGGGTCGATCTCGAGGACATGCGTTCGCAGTGGCACCGCTCCCTCGCCGACCACTTCGGCAAGCCCGACGCGGTCGAGCAGGTCCGCACCGACCGCTGGAACGGCGAGGGCGGCGCGGACGATGCCGCCCCTGCCACGGCGGTCGCGGTGGCGGCGCCGCCCCGGGCGATGGTCGAACTCGACGGCGAGCAGTTCGAGCTCCGGCACGGCGACGTGGTGGTCGCGGCGATCACGAGCTGCACCAACACGAGCAATCCGAGCGTGATGGTCGGGGCGGGCCTGCTCGCGAGGAAGGCGGCGGCGCGGGGCCTGCGGCGGAAGCCGTGGGTGAAGACCTCCCTCGCGCCGGGCTCGCGGGTGGTGACGGAGTACCTCGCCAAGGCCGGCCTGCTCGCCGACCTCGAGCAGCTCGGCTTCCATGTGGTCGGCTACGGCTGCACCACCTGCATCGGGAACACCGGACCGCTGCCGGAGCCGATCTCGGCGGCGATCAACGGGCATGACCTCGTCGCGGCAAGCGTCCTGAGCGGCAACCGCAACTTCGAGGGCCGGATCCATCCCGACGTGAAGGCGAACTACCTCGCCTCGCCGCCGCTCGTGGTCGCCTATGCCCTCGCGGGCACCGTGGACATCGACCTCTCCGCGGAGCCGATCGGCACCGACGCCGCCGGGAAGCCGGTGTTCCTGCGGGAGATCTGGCCGAGCGAGGCCGAGATCGACGCGACCCTCCGGGCCTCCCTCGGCCGCGAGCAGTTCACGAGCCAGTACGCCTCGGTCTTCGAGGGCTCCGAGGAGTGGCAGGCGATCGAAGCCCCCGCCGGCGAGATGTACCGCTGGGACGAGGCGAGCACCTACGTGCAGGAGCCGCCCTTCTTCGAGGGCATGACGGCGACCCCGCCGGCGATCGAGTCGATCCGCGGCGCCCGCTGCCTCGTCAAGGTGGGCGACTCGGTCACCACCGACCACATCAGTCCCGCCGGCTCGATCAAGAAGGACTCGCCCGCGGGCCGCTTCCTGCTCGAGCGGGGCGTGCCGGCGAGCGAGTTCAACAGCTACGGCTCCCGCCGCGGCAACGATCGGATCATGACCCGCGGGACCTTCGCGAACATCCGCCTGCGGAACCAGCTCGCGCCGGGCACCGAGGGCGGCGTCACCACCGACTTCACCGACGGCGCCGTCAAGCCGATCTTCGACGCGAGCGAGAACTACCGCCGATCCGGCACGCCGCTGGTGGTCCTCGCGGGCAAGGACTACGGCATGGGCTCCTCCCGCGACTGGGCGGCGAAGGGCACCCACCTGCTCGGGGTGAAGGCGGTGATCGCGGAGAGCTTCGAGCGGATCCACCGCAGCAACCTCGTGGGCATGGGGGTGCTGCCGCTCACCTTCCGCAGCGGCGAGACCGCCGCCTCGCTCGGCCTCGACGGCACGGAGCGGTTCTCGATCGAGCTGCGGGAGGATCTCAAGCCGCGCCAGGAGATCGAGGTCGTCGCGATCCATCCGAGCGGCCGCGAGACCCGCTTCGCGACCCTCTGCCGCGTGGACACCCCGGTGGAGGTCGACTACTACCGCCACGGCGGCATCCTGCACTACGTGCTCCGCAAGATGGCCGGCGCCTGACCGCCGCGGCGATTCCCCGGGAAATGCTCCCGATCGGGCGGCGGGAGGCGGGCGGCCGTCTCCAATGCGGGGCGTGGCCCCCCAACGACGAGCTCGCTCGCCGCGAACGTGGCGGTTCCCGCCGGCATGGCCGTCGCTGGCATCCGCCATCGGCCTGCTCCGGCCGGCCGCGGCCCGCCTTGGCGAGTTCGCGGGGCGGACCCTCGCCGCGGTCGAGCAGGATTGGCTCGGCGGCCGCGACGCCCTGCCCGGCGCCGCGTCGTGGCGTCCCGACGAGGCCCACCGGTGGTGCCATCGCTGCGGCGGATCGGTCGGCCCGGGCGAGCGGCGGTCGCCCTGCGGGGCCTGCCCGCCGCGAGCGGCCGCGGAGGCGATCGTCCGCCTCGGTGCCTACGAGTCGCCGCTTCGGGAGTGGGTGCTGTCGGCGAAGTACGCCGCGGACGATCTTGCGGCGGAGCGTCTCGGACGCCTGCTCGCCCGGCAGATCGAGGCCTGCCGAGAGGTGGATCGCATTCGGACGGTGGTCGCGGCGGTGCCGATGCCGCCCCTGCGGCGATGGCAGCGGCGGATCGACCATGCGGGGGTGATCGCCGATGCCGTGGCGTCGGTGCTGGACCTTCCGAGGGTCCATCCGCTGCGGCAGCGGGGCGGGCCGCCCCGATCCGGGCAGGACCGCGCGGAGCGGCGGCGGTCGCGGATCCGGCCCCGGGTGCCGGCGGTCCGCGGGGGGCGGTCGGTGCTCGAGGGCCTCGCGGTGATCCTCGTCGACGACGTCCTGACCACCGGGGCGACCGTGCGGGAATCCTCGCGTTGGCTGCGTTGGATGGGGGCGGAGCGGGTGGTTGCGGCCGTGGCCGCGGTCACCCCGGCGGCGGGGCAGCGGGCACCTCTCGCGATCGCCGAGAATCGGGTCGGCGACGGGGGCGAGGGCCGGGCGGGGGACGACTTGGGGAAAGTCTTCAACAGGGCTTGACAGGCGGTTGGGGGTCCCTATGATCTCCCTCCGCTCGTGAGACGAGCACCCCCAGTGCTCGGGATGTCACCGTCCCTTCACACTGGGTTCTCCTTGACAAGTGAACAGTCGGGATCGCCGCGAGGATGTGCCGCCTTGCGAGCCGGTTTCACAGCCGGATCGGAAGTGCGGACAACCCGGGGATCGGTGGATTCACAGCCATCGGTCCCTCGGACATCCTTGTGATGCCGAGAATCGATTCCTCCGAGACATCGAGTTCATGTGTCGTGGCTTGTGCCACGGCACCGGTAGCGATGTTCGAAATTCCAGCAGGTATAGCCGACCTGTTGGCGACGGGCTCGGATCCGTCGTGACCGGCCGGTGCATCCGCACCGGTCATCCAGGCAAACTCCAAGTCGAAGCCAACTCGGGCTTGCCCGAGCGCAACGAATCCAACTGAAGAGTTTGATCCTGGCTCAGATTGAACGCTGGCGGCATGGCTAAAACATGCA
>CAZQUA010000172.1:0-5133 GCA_964596455.1 uncultured Isosphaeraceae bacterium | reverse complement strand
TGCCGCCGGTGGGCTCGAAGCGGTAGAGGCCGAGGGTGTTCTCGAGGCGCTTGCGGAGGGTGAGGAAGGGATCGGAGGCCTCCGGCGGCAGCTCCGACATCGCCTGCTCGGGCTTGCGCCGGGCGATCTCGCCGAGCCAGCCGGATTCGTGCCCCGCCTCCCGCTCGGCGAGGGTGCGGCCCTCGCCATCGAGGGCGATCCGCTCAAGGTCGCCGGCACCGGCGATCAACGCCTTGCTGCCCGCATTGGCGAAGCGGATCCACAAGCGCTGGTCGGATCGGTCGCCGAGGCGAACCGGCTCGATGCGGGAGACGGTGCCGATGCCCCATTCCGGCCGCTTGCGGTGCCGCAGGCGATCCCCAACGCTGTACTCGACCTTGGCGTCCATCATCCGCTCCCGTGGGTCGTCGCGGTTCATGCGATTCGGCTCCTCCTTGGCTCCTGCGGCCGGCTTGGCTCCTGCGGCCGGTCCGTGCGATCCGTGCTCACCCGGAACATCCACGACCGGCGGGTCATGCCGCCGGTCTCGCGTCCGGCGTCCCGCGGTCCCGTCCGCCGCCCGCCATGCCGCAGCGGACGCCGAACGATGGTGCGGGGTGCCCGAACGCTGCTGCTTCCTGCCTGCCCGAATCCGATCGGGCGCGACTGCTCCTGCATGCGGGCCGCGACGTGCCGGCGAGCCACGCCCCGCCCGGCGTCGTCGGACTCGCTCGCCGCGGGCTCAAGCGATCTCCCGTGCGGCATCCGAGGGCCGGATGGCCGCGGACGACCCCTACCGGAGCGGACCGAGCGGACTCGGCGGTCTCCGGCGGAATGGCTTGCGAGCGTGACGGGCGTCCCTCGGCGGCGGCACGCTTCCTGCCGCGGCGAGGACGAACGACTGGCGAAGTCTACCGTGCGGCCGCGGCAAGTACCATCGGAACCATGCCCCCGGCGTTCCCGGACGAATCGCTTCCCATCGTGCCTCCGCCGCCGCCGTTGTGGGAAGGGCGGCGGTGGTGACGCGGCCTTGGCGGATCGCCTTCCTCGGCGATGTGGTGGGGGCCCCCGGCCGCACCGTGCTGCGGGCGGTCTGGAGCGAACTGCTCGAACGCCACCAGCCGGACCTGGTGATCGCCAACGCCGAGAACGCTCGGGACGGCTCCGGCCTGAGTCCGGATCTCGCCAAGGCCCTGCTGTCGCTGGGGATCCACGGCCTCACCCTCGGCGACCACGCCTTCCGGGACCGTCGGATCGTGCCGCTTCTCGAGGACCCCTCGGTGCCGCTGTGCCGCCCCGCCAATCTCGCCGCCGCGGCGCCGGGCCGACGCTGCCTTCGCCTGCCCCTGCCGGACGGGGGCGAACTGGTGGTCGTCACGGTGCTCGGGCGGATCTTCATGAACCTGCCCGCGGACGATCCCTTCGCCTGCCTCGACGGCCTGCTCGCCTCGCTGCCTCGCCCGGATGCCGCGGTGATCGTCGAGGCCCACATGGAGGCGACGAGCGAGAAGGCCGCGCTCGCCCACCATCTCGACGGCCGGGTGGCGGCGGTGATCGGCACCCACACCCATGTGCCCACCGCCGACGCGAGGATCCTCCGCGGCGGCACCGGGTTCATCAGCGACGTCGGGATGACCGGCCCCTACGACTCGATCATCGGACGCGACCCGGCGGCGGTGCTCCGCCATCTGACGACCTCGGTGCACGTGCCCTACTCGGTCGGCGAGGGGCGGGAGTCGGCCTGCGGATGCCTCGTCGCGATCGATCCCGCCTCCCGCCGCTGCCGCAGCATCGAGCGGATCGAACTGCCGCCGATCCATCGGCCCTGAGGCGGGTGTCGGGCAACTCGGCGGCGTCCCCCGAGGGCCCGGGGTCTCTGGATCCGCGGCAACCCGGGCGGGCGGATCGAGGCTGAGAAATCTTCCCCGATGCCCGTGATCGCCCTTGCTGCGACCCCGATCTTCGTTAGTCTCGCCCCACGGTCCTTTCGCACGCATGGAGGCGTCGCATGACTCGCATTCTTCCGTTGGCGATTCGGGGCGGTGGGGCGATGGCGACGGCCGCCGCGGCAAGTCTGGCC
Source organism: uncultured Isosphaeraceae bacterium (assembly GCA_964596455.1). Taxonomy (GTDB): domain Bacteria; phylum Planctomycetota; class Phycisphaerae; order Phycisphaerales; family SM1A02; genus CAZQUA01. The sequence goes on along the minus strand of CAZQUA010000172.1, from coordinate 3,074 downwards.
GTAGCGAGCCTGACCGGCCCGGCGTCCGCGTCGACTTGGGACGCGGTGCTTTCGCGGAGCGATTGGCAGATGCTCGTCGCGGTCGCCGAGGATGCGGAGCTGATCGACTGGCTGCGGGACGACTCGATCAAGTGGAACGCGATGGAGGCGGGGGGCGAGATCCTCGCCCGCCTCGAGGATCCGGCGAGGCACGGCCCGATGCGGTCGCGGCTCGAGGCGGCGTTCGAGGAGGCGCTCTCGCAGGGGATCGAGGCCGACCGGCAGTTCCATGAGGCGGTGCTCGGCCTGATGCAGGCGGCCCTTCGCGTGTCGATCGTCGACCCGCAGATCCCCCGGATCGAACCCTCGCAGCGATTGCTGCAGGCGAGCATCCGCCCCGCGGCGGACTACCGCGGATGGAACTACGAAGGGAGCTGGATTCCCGGCAGCGTCAGCAGCCGTCGGTCGCTCGCGATGCTCACGGCGTACGCGCCGCAGGTCGGGCCGATGCTCGTCGAGGCCATGCGGGAGCAGCGTCGGGGCTCGCGGGCCGAGAGCAACCTGGCCTTTCTCGTCGCCCACGCCGGCGGGGTCGCACCGGTGGCCGAGGTCGCGGCGATCCTGATCGCGGGCCTCGAGGACAACCATCGCTCCTACGACGCCCTCATGGGCATCGTCGGCCTCTGGCGGATCGGGCCCGCCGCGGCGGGGCCGGTGCGTCTCGCCCTGCAGTCGCCGAAGGATCTGCAGCAGCAGCGGTGCCTCGAGCTCCTGATCGCCGCGTGGGACTGGCCCGCCGTGACCAGCCTGCGAAGCGAGGCGGCGGCACGCCTCTACGAACCGGCGACCCGCATCACCTGGAGGGTGATCGATCCCCTCGACGACTGGTGGATCGGCGGCCACTCCGGCGAGTTCGAGGTCTGGCCCCGCGAGGCGTCGCCGCTTGCGGGCGAGGCCGGGGTCGCGATGGCCGACGCGGCCGAGCCCTGATCGGGGGCGGCGTGGCGGGGGAGCCTGGCCACGGCGGGGCGCCGCGGCCGCCGGTACGCTGACGGTTCGATCCCACCGCTGGCCCCGCGGCAGCCGCCGTCGCCGGTCCGGTTCGGCCATCGCCCGAGACGCCACCCCAGACGGAGGCCGCCGCCATGCCCATCGTCCGCACCGACCGCCCCATGATCTCCCGCCGGGACGCGATGCGGCGGATCGCCGCGTCCCTTCCCGTCGCGGCCGCGCTGCCCTCCTTCGCCGCAGCGTCGCCGCCAGCCTTCCCGATCTCGCTGGCGCAGTGGTCGCTGCACCGGGCGATCCGCGGCGGCGAACTCGATCCGCTCGACTTTCCGCGGACGACCCGCGAGACCTACGGCCTCGCCGGCTGCGAGTACGTCAACAGCTTCTACCGGGCGAAGCTTCACGACGGCGCCTACTTCCGCGAACTCAAGAAGCGGGCCGCGGATGCCGGGGTCGAGAGCCTGCTCATCATGATCGACGGCGAGGGGCCGCTCGGCGATCCGGATCCGGTCGAGCGGGCCATGACCGTCGCGAGGCACATGCTCTGGGCGATCCGCGCCAAGGACCTCGGCTGCCATTCGATCCGCGTGAACGCCCAGTCCTCCGGGCCTCGCGAGGAGCAGGCGAAGCTTGCGGCCGACGGCCTGCGGTCGCTCGCCGAGCGGTGCGGGCCGCTCGGCCTCGGCGTGATCGTCGAGAACCACGGCGGCTACTCCTCCGACGGCGACTGGCTCGCCGGCGTGATCGCGTCGGTGAACCTGCCCAACTGCGGGACGCTGCCCGACTTCGGCAACTTCCGCCTGCAGGGCGACGAGTGGTTCGACCGCTACCGCGGCGTCGAGCTGCTCATGCCGTTCGCGAAGGCGGTGAGCGCGAAGAGCCACGCCTTCGATGCGGCCGGCGACGAGACCGGCACCGACTACGCCCGCATGATGAAGATCGTCCGCGACTCCGGCTACCGCGGCTGGGTCGGCATCGAGTACGAGGGCGGCGGCCTCTCGGAGAAGGCGGGCATCATCGCCACCCGCAGGCTGCTCGAGCGGAACGGCTGCGTGGCCGCGGCACCGCTGCCGGCGTGATCGCGTCGCCGCCGGACTTCGGGCGTGGGGAGGTCCTCTCTATACTCGCCGCTTCGCCTTGGCGGCCGCGGCGGTCCCCCTTGCGGCGCCTGCAGGATCGGTTCCGATGGATGCGATCAATGGATCGGCCGGCATCGTGGTGGTCACCGGTGCCGGGGGCGAGATGGGCCACGCCCTGGTGCCGTGGCTGCTTCGCGCCGGCAAGCGGGTGGTCGCCGCGGACCTCCGCGAACCGTCGTCGCCATGGCCCGAGGGCGTGGTGCCGGCGACCGGCGACGTCCGCGACCGGCGGTTCGTGGCCTCGCTCGGGGACCGCTTCGGCGACGCCCCCATCGAGGCGGTCTACCACCTCGCGGCGGTGCTCTCCTCGGCGGGCGAACGGAACCCCGAGCTTGCCCACGAGGTGAACGTGATGGGAACCATGCACCTGCTCTCGCTCGCGGCGGAGCGGGGTGCGAAGGATCGTCCGCCGCTCTTCCTGCTGCCGAGCTCGATCGCGGTCTACGGCCTCGCCGACCTCGCCGCGAAGCAGGCCGCGGGCGCCGTCCACGAGGACGAGCATCTCGCCTCCCGCACGATCTACGGCCTCGGCAAGCTCGCCGCGGAGGAGCTCGGCCGCTACTACACGAGCTTCTACCGGCAGCTCGACCACGCCGGCGGGCGGCAGGCGGTCGACTTCCGTGCGATCCGCTTCCCCGGCATCCTCTCGGCGGACACGCTGCCCTCGGGCGGCACGAGCGACTACGGGCCGGAGATGCTGCATGCCGCCGCGAGGGGCGAGGCCTACCGCTGCTTCGTGCGGGCCGACAGCCGCATTCCGTTCATGACCATGCCCGATGCGATCCGCGCGATCGAGCGGCTCTCGCTCGCACCCGCGTCGGCGCTCTCGCGGCGGGCCTACAACGTCGGCGGGTTCGCCCCGAGCGCCGAGGAGATCGCCGCGGTCGTCGCGGCGCACTTCCCCGGCGCCGAGATCGCCTACGAGCCGCACCCGGCGCGGCAGGCGAT
>CAZQUA010000171.1:0-5216 GCA_964596455.1 uncultured Isosphaeraceae bacterium | reverse complement strand
CCGAAGACGCCGAAGACGATGCTCGGCACGCCCGCGAGGTTGTTCACCGCGATCCGCACCGCGCTGATCATGGGGCCGGCCTTGGCGTACTCCCGCAGGTAGAGCGCCGCCAGCACCCCGAAGGGCACCACCACCACCGTCATGATCAGGGTCATGGCGACGGTGCCGAAGATCGCCGGGAAGACCCCGCCCTCGCTGTTGGCCTCGCGGGGATCGTCCCACAGGAACTCCGCCCAGCGATCGAGGTAGACCCCCAGGCGGCCCCAGAAGCCCAGCTGGTTCTGCGGGATCGCCCGCACGATCTCCGCGAGGTTGAAGGTCTTGGTCTGCCCGTCGATGGTCTCGAAGGTCATCTCGAGACGGGCCATGCGGGCGTTGAGCTCGGCGATCCGCGAGGTGATCTCCACGAACTCCCGCCGCCCCTCCCGCTCCGCGGCCTCGTAGCGGGAGACGGCCTCGCGGAAGGCCGGGGTCGGCGCGAAGCCGGCGGCCTCCACTGCGGCGAGCTGCGACTCCGCGGCCGCGATCTCCTCGGGCGTTCCGCCGCGGCGGACCCGCTCGAGGGTGCCGTAGGCGTTCACCCACTCCGCCGGCACGCCGAGGCGAAGCTCCTCCCGCCGCAGATCGATCCGCGCCTCCTCGATGGCGCGATTGACCCGGCCGATCTCGTGGATCTCGAGGTCCCGCCGCTCCCGCCACAGGCGGCGAATGGCCGCATGGTTCGACTCGAACCAGCGCCACGAGGCCTCCGGCCCCTCCGCGACCACAGTGCCATCCTCGCTCGCGGAGATCGGGAACCCATAGAAGCGGCCCCACGAGAGACGCTCGATCGTGACCGCCCACTCCGGCCGCCGCTCCGAGGCGGGATCGGCCTCGTAGTCGCTGATCCAGTGGAAGTGCGTGCCGGTCAGGTCGAAGTTGGCGGTCCGAAGCAGCCGCCGCTCCACGGTGCCGTCGCCCGCCGCGAGGATTGCCGCCGCCCGCTCGCGGATCTCCGCGGAGCGGCCTGCGAGCAGCTGCGGGTCGGGGCGGAAGGCCTCCCGCCGGAACTCCTCGCCGAGGTGGCGGCGGCCGTCGACGGTGGACAGCTCGTAGACCGGCCCCGGCCAGAAGGTGGTCCCGCCGTTCCACACCACCACCGCGAGCAGGGTGGCGATCATGAGCAGCGCCGTCGAGAGGGCCCCGCCCATCAGCCACACCGAGGGTTCGCCGGCCGCGAGGACGGTGCCGCCCTCGAGGGCGTTGCGGCCCCGCCCCGGCGTGGCGGGTGCCTTCGGGGCGGTCGGGGCCGCGGGCGAGGCGTCGAGGGCGGTCATAGCGCGAAGGCCCGCTTGCGGAACCGCTGCCGCACCGCCTCGGCGAGCGTGTTCACGAGGAAGGTCAGCACGAAGAGGCTCAGGGCCGCGAGGAAGAGCATGCGGTAGTCGGTGGAGTTCCGCACCGCCTCGGGCAGCTCCACCGCGATGTTCGCCGAGAGCGTCCGGAAGCCGTTGAACATGTTCCAGTCGAGGACCGGGGTGTTGCCCGCGGCCATGAGCACGATCATGGTCTCGCCGACGGCGCGGCCGAGGCCGATCATCACCGCCGAGAAGATGCCGCTCGCGGCGGTCGGCAGGATGATCCGCACCGCGGTCTGCCAGGGCGTCGCCCCGAGGCCGAGCGAGCCGCTGCGGAGATGCTCCGGCACGCTCGAGAGGGCGTCCTCGGCGATGGTGTAGATGATCGGGATCACCGCGAAGCCCATGATGAAGCCGACGATGAGGGCGTTGCGCTGCACGTAGGTGTCGATGAACCCGCCGCGGGAGTCGAGGCCCATCCATGCGAGCAGCGACGCCGCCGCGAAGGTCCCGCCGACGCAGAGCAGCGAGCCCGCCGCGAACTTCGCGGCCTGCGACGCCGCCGCGGCGGGCCGGCCCATGCGGGAGATCCGGTCGCGGATCCGGCCGCCGCAAAGGCGCGAGGTCGCGAACCACGATGCGATCGCGAAGAGCGGCAGCAGCAGCAGCATCCAGCCGCCCACCGGGCTGCGGAAGGGGCTCGCCGCGTCGGGATCGGCCGGATCCGGCGCCCACGAGAGCCACTGCATGATGTCGCCGCCGAAGAGCAGGCGCTCCACGAGCGGGCCGGCGGCGATGCCCGCCCCGAGCCCCAGCAGCACGCAGAGCAGCGTCGCGGGCACCCGGAGCGGCGCGAGGCGGGCGGCGCGGGCCGCGGGCAGGAACTGCCACAGCTGCGCCCCGAGCAGCAGCGCGAACGGCACCGCCACGAAGGTCGTCAGCACCCCCGGCACCGCCACCTCGACCACCGGCGCGATCACCAGCGCCGCGAGGAATCCCAGCACCACGCTCGGCAGGCTCGCCATCACCTCGATCGCCGGCTTGATCCGGGCGCGGGTGCGGGGATGCATGAACTCGCTCGTGTAGATCGCCGCGAGGATCGCCAGCGGCGTGCCGAAGAGCATCGCGTAGAAGGTGGCCTTGAGCGAACCGAAGATCAGCGGGATCAGGCCGAACTTCGGCTCGAACTCGTCGGTGCCGGAGGAGGACTGCCACACGTGCTCCGGCCGCTCGTAGCCCTCGTACCAGACCTTCCCGAAGATCGTGGCGAGGGTGCTCTGCGGATGGGGGATGTCGAGCCGCCAGAGGAATCCGCCGTCGCGGCCCATGGTGAGCAGGCCGTTGTTCTTGGGGCTGATCGCCAGCGACGCCACCGCGGCGTCGCGGCCCTGCTGCCGGGGGCACTCGCCGAGCATCTGGTCGCTGGTCACGTGGAAGAGGCGGGCGTTCCCGTCCGCATAGCCCGCCGCCACCATGCGATTGCGGCTCGAGACCGCGATGGCCGTGACCGCCGACCCGCCCTCGCCGGGCAGGTCGTGCACCTCGACCAGCGCCGATCCGTCCGCGGGCAGGTCCTCGCCGGCCGCCTCGCCGCTCGGGCGGATCCGGAACCAGCTCCGCAGGCGGCCCTCGGAGTCGCCCACGAGCAGCGTGGCCTTGCCGATCATGAAGGCGGTGTCGGAGATCTCGACGCCCGCCGCGGACGCCGCGGCATCGAGCAGCGACCGCCGCTCGACGATCGCCGGCGATCGGCGATCGCGGACGTCGATGCGGACGAGTCGCCCGTCCCGCCACACGAGCATCGCCGAGTCCCCCCGCCCCTCGAGATGCAGCCATGCCGGCGGATCCTGCTCGGCAAGATCGATCGCGAGGCTGCCGCCCGAGGCGGAGGCGGTCTCGCGGCGGGTCATCATGTTGCGGATGATCCGCACCGCCCGCACCTCGAACCGCCCCTGCTCCGAGAGGGCCGCGAGCACCGGCCCGGAGACGAGCATCGAGAGGTCCACGAGGCGGATCGGCGAGTCGCAGACCTGCACCGGGTCGCGGAAGGAGGCCGTGAACCGCTGCTCGCGGAACCCTCCGCCGGGACTCCGCTCGATGACCGCGTCGCCGCGGATCCGCGACTCCCCCGTCGCGAGGGCGAGGAGTTCGCTTTCGACGGCGGTGCTGTCGACGAAGCGGGAGTCGAAGCCGATGGTGCCGTAGCGGACGGTGCCGTCGGCGAACCCGAAGATCGCATGCCCCTCCCGCGGCGAGAACGCATGGCAGGTCGGCACGGCATCCTCGAAGAGCGGCCGCCGCTCGAGCACCTCGCCGCTCGCGGCCTTGAAGACCGCGAGTTCGCCATCCTCGAAGTAGGCGAAGCCGATCGTCTCGTACTCGTCGAGTTCCACCCGCAGGGGCGGGCGGCCGGCGGCGTCGAGCAGCGGCGGAAGGGGCCGCGACGCCTCGATCGTGCCGGGCAGGAACAGCGGCACCACCACCGAGACGAGGAAGAGGCACATCCCCGTCACCGCCACGATCGTCAGGATCCCCGCGACCGTGATGATCGTGCCGGAGACGCGGTCGGCCACCTTGACCCGCAGCGAGGTCGTCCGCTTGCGGACCCAGCCGGTGAAGGACGCGTCAGCCACGGGGGATCACCTCTCTCGACGCTGCGTCCCCTCGCGCCCGATGGGACCGGGGACCATCATGGCATGGATGCGGACGGACCGCGACGCCCCCCGCCCGCGGCCCCCGCGTCAGTTTCCGATGCCCACGCTCGCGAGATTCCGCTTCGCCACCTCGGCGGTGACCGGGTAGTAGCCGTCCTTCACCACGTCCTCCTGCCCGTTGCGGCTGAAGATGTAGCGGATGAACTCCCGGCGGAGCGGATCGAGCTGCGAGCCCGGGCGGTAGTTCACGTAGACGAGCAGGTAGCGGGCGAGGGGATACTCGCCGCTGTAGGCGTTCTCCGGCAGCGCCTCGACCATCGGACTGTCCGCATCGCGGGCGATCCGCACCGCCCGCACGTCGGCGGTCCGGTAGCCGATGCCGCTGTAGCCGATCCCGAAGCGGTCGCTCGCCACGCCCTGCACCACCGAGCTCGATCCCGGCTGCTCCTTCACGTCGTCCTTGTAGTCCCCTCCGAAGAGGGCCACGTCCTTGAAGAAGCCGTAGGTCCCCGAGGCGGAGTTGCGGCCGTAGAGGCTGATCGGCCGGGTCGCCCACTCGCCGGTCAGGCCGAGATCGCCCCAGGTGCGGATGTCCTTCTCGAGGCCGCCGCGGCGGTTCTTCGAGAAGATCGCGTCGATCTGCTGCAGGGTCAGGCCGGTCTTCGCGATGGGGTTGTCCTTGTGGACGTAGACCGCGAGCATGTCGATGGAGGTCTCGAGGCCGACCGGCTTGTAGCCGTACCGCTTCTCGAAGTCGTCGATCTCCTTGCTCTTCATCTCGCGGCTCATCGGGCCGAACTGGGCGGTCCCGGCGATCAGCGCCGCCGGCGCCGTCGAGGAGCCCTTGCCCTCGATCTCGATCGCCACGTTGGGATAGAAGGCGAGGAAGCCCTCCGCCCAGAGGGCCATCTCGTTGTTCATGCTGTCCGAGCCCACGCTCTTGATGTTGCCGGAGACGCCTTGGACCGGCGAGTAGGCGGGCAGGTTGGGGTCGACCTTCACCTGGGCGGACGCAGCGGCGGCGATCGCGGTCGCAACCGCCGCAGCGGGGGCGATGGGAGAGATGGTCTTCACGGAAGCCTCCTGGTGGGGATGGACCGGTCGGTCGCCGGCCCACCGTAACGCCGTATCACCGGCTCGCCGGGCGATCACGGACGCCGCCTCGACCGGTAGGGCGGAAGTGTCGCGGGAGTTGGCGATGCACCGACGCGCCTTGTGTTAAGAA
>CAZQUA010000170.1:0-5282 GCA_964596455.1 uncultured Isosphaeraceae bacterium | reverse complement strand
GGCTCCCCCGCGGGCGGGGGAGCGGGTAGGGATATCGCGAGTTCGCGCGGGCCGTCGACGCCTCGCGAGCGGGCAAGCGATCGGTCGCCTACCGACTCCCCTCACACATTGATCAGTCGGACCTGCCGCGGCGAGCCGCCCTCCTCGTCGAAGAGCAGGATCTCCTGCGACTCGCCGGGTCGCAGCAGTTCGCCCGGCACCGGCAGCAGCGACGGGCCCACCGCCTTGCCATCGCCGTCGCGGCTGAAGTAGGTCCCGAGGGGTTCGCCATCGAGGTAGGCCTCGCCGCGGCTCATCGAGGCGAGGTCGATCGCGAGGGTGCCCGGCTGCGGGGGGATCGAGACGCTCGCCCGGAACCAAGTGGGCATGGCCGCCTCGCCGCCGCGGGCGTTGCCTCCGCGGCGGGCGGCATTGGCGGGAATCGCCTGCCAGTCGGTGTGCTCGCGGACCTCCGCGACGAGCGGCCGCCGCGCGAATCCCCATCCGCCGCTCTCGCCGATCTCGCGGCGGCACTCCCAGACCTTGATCCGCTTGGCGGCGGCCTTGAGGTCGATCTCGTGGTCGTGGTCGGGCACGATGCAGAGGCGGTGCCGCCCGCCCTTGCCGCCCTCGAGCGCCTCGGGCCGCAGCAGTTCGGTGCAGCGTTCGCTCGGATCGCCGCCGAGGCGGCGGAGCGGCACGCCCTCGAGGAGCAGCGTCGAGGGCACCGGCCAGGACCCGAGATCGAGCAGCAGCGGGGTCCGGCGGCGATGGCTGAAGGCGATCTCGAGTCCTCGCTCCGGCGGGGCTTCGCCCTGCACGAGGCCGGGCAGGAAGGTCCGCAGGCGGAAGGGATCGAAGTGCGGCGCCTCGACCGCCGCCGTCTTGACGCCCGCCAGCGGCACCGTCTCCCAGATCGGCCCCCAGAGGCCGCTGCGACGCTCGGCGCCGTGGCCATCGGCGAAGCGGCCGACATGCTCGGCGAGCACCACCAGGGTGTGCTCGCCGGGGGACAGCTTCAGCGAGAGCGGCAACGACGCGGTGCCCGGCCCTTCGCCGAAGACGCCGAGCAGGCGGCCGTCGAGATGGATCCGCAGGCGATCCCCCGCCTGCGGCAGGTCGATCTGCACCTTGCCATTGCCCGCCGACTTGGGCTGCCGGAAACGGACGCGGTACCAGCCGTAGCCGCTGCCCACGCCGCAGGCCCGCAGCGAACTCGGTCCCTCGAGGGTCGCGAAGCGGGGACTGGTGCCGTCGAGGCAGGCGGGTTCGGACAGGCTCGTCCACGCGCCGATCGCCGGCACCCGCGGGTTCCGCCGCTTGGGCAGCGGCTCGCGGGCGATCGAGCCGTCGAGGGCGATCCGCAGGAACTCCGCGAAGCCGGCCGCGGGGATCGGCGCCCCGGAGGCGTCGATGCCGCGGCAACCCACGAGCAGCGAGTCGCCATCGATCACCGCCGCCCGCGACTGCGACTCGTTGAGGACCACCGCGACGATCTCGCGATGCGGCACCACCACCGGGCGTCCGCCCTTCGCGGGGACCTTGAGGTCGATGTGGCTGCCGTCGAGCGAGAGGAAGCCCGGCCGCCCCGCGGGCCCGAAGAGCACCAGCAGGCGTCGCCCCACCATCGCCATCGGCGAGAGGTTGCTGTAGTCGAGGTGCCCCCGTCCGCGAAGGTCGATGTCCCGCACGAACCAGCCGAGCGGGGCGTCGCCAAGGTCGATCGGCAGGCTCCGCCCGTCGTCGAGGCAGAGCGAGACCGCTCGGTCGGCGGGATTCTCCGCGAAGACGAAGGCGACGTGCCCGCCGGGGCCGCGAAGCGAGAGCGTGGTGGACGCGTGATGCCGCCGCCCGCCCCCGCCGGCCGCCGGGTCGACCGCGATCGGCTGGTAGGCGGGTTCGGCCTCCGCAAAGAGATGGCCGAAGCCGCTCGCGAAGAGGAGCAGGCGTCGCAGGTCCGCGTCTCCATCGATGGGCCGGCCGTGGGCGTCGAGCAGCAGGCCCCGCGGCTCCACGGCGGCGAAGAAGGACGCCTGCGACTCGCCGTTCGCTCCGAGGCGGCGGCCGCCGGTGCGATGGCGATGGACGCCGCCGACGGCATCGAGCAGCAGCGGCATCGCGCCGCTCGCGAGGGTCTCGGCGACGCGGCGGGGCAGCGAGGCGAGGGCCTTGGCGCGGCCGTCGCCGCCGCCCCACACCGAGGCGAGCGACGGGTCCCGCAGCAGCGCGATCCTCGGGAAGTCCGCCTGCACCGTCCGCAGCTGCCGCAGGTTCGCGAGCAGGTCGTCGCAGCCCTCCCAGCAGTCGATGGCGCTCTCGAGGGTCTGCCAGAGCTGGTTCGAGGTCAGCAGCGGCACCTTCACCCCGCACTCCCGGGCGAACCGCACCAGTTCGGCGAGGTACCGCTGCCCCTGCGTCTCGTGATCGCAGAGCCAGCGATGCTCGATCGCCACCGCCACCACCGGCCCTACCCCGCGGGGACCGGCGTCCCGCAGTTCGCTCGCCTGCAGGTCGGTCGCCCGCGAGAGGACCTGCCGGTAGAACGAGGACACCCGCTCGAGGAACCGCTCGTCCCACTCCCGCAGGCGCTGGGCCCCCGACTCGATCAGCCAGGAGGGCAGGCCGCCGCCATCGAAGGGCTCGCCGATCGCCGGGCCGATCCGCAGCACCACCCACAGGCGTCGCGACTCGCAGAGCCGCAGGAACTCCGCGAGATCGAGCTGCCCCTCGAAGTCGAAGCGGCCCGGCCTCGCCTCATGCCGGAGCCAGGGGGCCGAGGTCACCACCGTGTTGGCGCCGCTGCGGCGGACCTCGTCGAGGCGGTGCCCCCATTCCGACCGCGGCAGCAGCGAGTACTCGAGGCCCGCCCCCACCAGCCAGGCGCGGCGGCCCTTGACGAAGAGGCTCTGGCCGTCGTAGGTCACGTTGGGCATGGATCGCTTCCGCCCCGCTCCGTCTCCCGCCGCGGAGACGCCGCAGCCGCCCGGACGACGGGGCGGATATGGTGGCACAAAGCGATGACCTCGGCAAAGGCCCCGATGCCCGTTTCTCCGGAGAGCGTCCCGTGATGCGCGGGGCGTTCTTCCCACGCGCCGCCGCCGCGGCGGCGGCCGTTGCGGCGGCGATGCTGCTTGCCGCCTGCGAGGGCGGCATGCAGGCGATCGATCGGCGGACCGAGGCCAACCTGCTCGCGGCCGCCGAGGACGTGGGCGGCGGCGCCGCGCGTCCGCCGCTTCGCAGCAAGGAGTTCTACGAGGGCGATCCCTTCCCCGCGGATCCGCCCTCGATGTACCGCCCGCCCACCCGCAATCCCTCCGCGGGCGATCTCTCCTTCGAGGCCCGAACCGAGGAGGAGGAGACCCTCGAGGCGTCGGCGAACCGGATCGAGGCGGCGGGGCGGCCGCCGGCGCAGGCGGTGCCGCTCGACCTCGGCGGGGCCCTCGGGTTCGCCCTCGGCAACGCCGTGGAGTACCTCAACGCCGAGGAGAACTACATCATCTCGGCGCTGCGTCTCATCATCGAGCAGCACCGCTTCGAGCCTCGCCCCTTCAACGTGACCTCCGCGGAGTTCGACGCCCTCGGCCAGGACGGCCGCTTCGCGAGGACCCTCGACATCGCCAACGACCTCGGCATCGCCCAGCGCCTGCCCTACGGCGGCGAGGTGTCGGCGCGGCTGGTGGTCGACCTCACCCGGCAGATCGACCGCTTCGGCAACGGCGAGACCGTGCAGTCGGCCGACGTGATCCTCTCTGCGGAGATCCCCTTCCTGCGGGGCGCCGGCGTGGCGGCGCGGGAGGAGCTGATCCAGGCGAGCCGCAACCTGATCTACGCGGCGCGGACCTTCGAGGAGTTCCGGCGGGATTTCTGCTTCTCGCTCGTGCGGGCCTACCTCGATCTGGTGGTGCAGCAGCAGGAGATCGCCAACGCCCGCCGCCAGGTCGAGAGTTCGCGGCAGGTCGAGGCCCGCGAGGAGGCCTGGGTGCGGGCGGGGCGGCAGCCGCCCTTCCAGGCGGACCTCGCCAAGCAGAACACCCTGTTCGCCATCGACCGCCTCGCCGGCCTTGAGGAGCGGTACCGCGTCGCGGTCGACAACTTCAAGGTGCGGATCGGCATGGATCCCACCGAGCCGGTGGTGATCGTGCCGGTCCGCCTCGATCTGCCCGAGCCGGAGACCTCGCCCGCCGAGGCGGTGGCGGTGGCGATGGAGTTCCGCCTCGACCTGCAGACGATCGCCGACGAGGTCGCCGACGCGAGGCGGCGGGTGGACGTGGCCTCGAACCAGCTGCTGCCGGACCTGGGGGTCTCGCTCGCGGGGGTCATTCCCACCAACAGCGACATGCGCTACGGAGGCCTCAACTTCACGCCCAACGACGGCGCCTACAGCGTCTCCGCCCGCTTCGCGGCGCCGCTCGACCGCACCATCGAACGGTCCCGCCTGCGGGAGGCCCAGATCCGCTTCGAGCAGGCCGTCCGCGACGACCGCCTCGCGAGGGACCGCGCCGCGGTCGAGGTGCGAAGCGCCCTCCGCGCCATCGACCTCTCCCGCTTCAGCCTGCTGCTGCAGGAGCAGAACGTGCGGATCGCCCTCAACCGCGAGGCCAGCATCGCCGCGGCGCCGGATCGGGCCAGCGCCCGCGACCGCACCGAAGCGGTGGACCAGCGTCGCCGCGCCGAGGACCAGCGGGACCGCGCCGCGGTCGACCTGCAGGTCTCGATCCTCGCCTATCTCCTCGCCACCGGGCAGTTCCGCGTGCAGGAGGGCGGCATGTTCATGCCCCTGCCGGGGATGCGGGTGGTCGAGATCGAAGGCACCCTGCCGCAGGATCTGCCCGGCGAGGCGCCGGACCTCGGCGCCGCGAAGCCCGATCCCGAGATGCGGCCCGCGGCCGACGAGGAAGGCGTCGATGGGAACTTCCCCGTCGAGGAGCAGGCGATCCCGTCGGCCGCGCCCTCATCGCCGTCTCCGTGAGGCGTGGGGCGTCGCGTCCTTGGTCGGGGCGGTTCCGCGGCTCGCTTCGCAGGCGGCGTCGCGACGCTTGCGGCGGCGTGGCGGTGATATCCTCGCCCGCATGAAGTCCACCGCCGATCCCGCCGCATCGAACCCCGCCGCCTCCGCCACCCTCGGCGAACGCCTCGAGTCGGTTCGCGGCCGGATCGCCGCCGCGGCCGCCGCCGCGGGCCGCCACCCCGGCGAGATCGCCCTCGTCGCGGTCACCAAGAACGCCTCGATCGACCAGATCCGCGAGCTGATCGGCCTCGGGCAGGTCGACTTCGGCGAGAACCGCGTGCAGCAGCTCGTGCAG
>CAZQUA010000169.1:0-5333 GCA_964596455.1 uncultured Isosphaeraceae bacterium | reverse complement strand
GAGGCGTCCGCGACGGGGCGACTCGCCGCCGCCGCGGCGGATCGCCTCGCTCCATCGGCGAAGGTCGGCCTTGGTGATGGCGGTGGTGCCGAGTTCGAGTTGCACGCGGTCTCCCGCGAGCGGGCGGACCTCGCGCACAAAGCGGCTTCGCACCGGCGCGAGCGATTCGACGATCGCCGCGATCGCCTCGCGATGCGGAGGACCGAGGCGGGGCGAACGCTCCCGGATCGTCGACGTCGCCCGCGACTTGGCGCGGCGGGCGTCCCAGCCGCCAGCGGCGAGCGAGACGGCCTCGTCGAGATCGAGCAGCAGGATCGCCGCATCGCCGTCCGCGTCCCCGCGGCGGCCGATCGATTCCCGCATCCATCCTCGGAGGTCGCCCGCGATCTCCCCGAGCCTCGCCGCGGCCGCGGACCGCTCTTCCAGCGCCTCGAGACGGCGGAGGCGAACCCGATGGCGGCGGGCGTCGAGCACCAGCTCGCGGCCTTGCGGCGGCAGCGATCCGACGATCGCGGGATCGGAGGCGGGGTGGCGAGGCACTCGCGGCAGGGCCCGGAGCATCGCCGCCAGCTCCGCCGTCTCGGGCGCCCGCGGCGGCACGCCCGCGGCGAGGATGCCGCCGCGAAGCAGCAGGTCCGCCCGAGGATCGGCGGCAAGGCGTCGCCGCAGCAGCGGCGCGAGCGACTCCGGAGTCAAGCCTCGATCCACGCAGGCCGCCTCGATCCATGCGGTGACGGCGGCGGGCTCGCCCGCCCGAAGCAGGCTCCGCGACTGCCGCTCGAGCTGCTTCGCAAGGATCTTGAGCGATGCGTCCGCCGTCGAGGCGGCCGCGTGGCCGTTGCCGCCGGCCGGCCGCGAGGCGTGGCCGGCGGCGAGCAGGAGCACCGCAACCGCTGCAAGAAGCGTTCGCATCGCCGGACGGTTCTACCGCCTGCGGCCAGGGGGATCGAAGGCGTGCCGCCCAATTCCCGGGCGATCGGGCGGCTTCGAGGCGTCGTGCGAACTCGTACCATCGGGCGATGGCGTCCTCGCTTGACCGCTACCACCGGCAGATGCTGCTTGCCGAGATCGGCGAGGCCGGGCAGCGGCGGCTTCGGGAAGCCTCGGTGCTCATCGTCGGCTGCGGGGCCCTCGGTTCGGCCTCGGCGGAGCTGCTCGCAAGGGCCGGCGTGGGCGAACTGCACCTCGTGGATCGGGATCTCGTCGAACCGACCAACCTCCAGCGGCAGCTGCTCTACGGCGACGACGATGCCGATCGGGGGCGACCCAAGGCGGAGGCGGCCCGTGCCCGCCTCGAGGCGATCAACCGCGAGGTCCGGGTGCGGGCATGGGTGGACGACTTCTCCCCTGAGAACGCCCGCGACTACGCCGACGGGGTCGACCTGCTGATCGACGGCCTCGACAACTTCGAGACCCGCTTCATCCTCAACGACCTCGCGGTGGAGCAGGGCGTGCCCTACTGCTACGGCGGTGCCGTCGGCACCGCGGGCATGGCGATGACCATCCTGCCGCGGCGTCTTGGGGAACCGCCGGCCTCTCGGCGGCGGCCGCGGGGTTCGCTGTATCCCGACGCCGCCGCGACACCCTGCCTTCGCTGCCTGTTCCCCACGCTGCCGCCGCCCGGATCCTCGCCCACCTGCGACACCGCGGGCGTGCTCGGAACCGTGACCGCAACGGTGGCCGCGAGGCAGGCGACCGACGCCCTCAAGCTGCTCACCGGCAACCACGCCCGCGTCGCCCGAGGACTGTGGTCGACCGACCTCTGGGCCGGCACCTCGCACTTCGCGGCGATCGGGCATGGCCCCGACGAGGCCTGCCCCTGCTGCGGCGACCGGCGGTTCGAGCATCTCGAGGCCGGGGCGGGCGGTGGAGCCACGGTTCTCTGCGGGCGAAACGCGGTGCAGGTGCGACCTGCGGGGGCCGGGCCGATCGACCTGGAGGCCCTCGCGGCGAGGCTGGCGCCGCATGGGGCGTTCGCGAGGAGCGGGGACCTGCTTCGCGGCGAGTTCGCCGGCGAGCGGGGGGATGCGGGGGAGGCGATCGAGCTGACCGTCTTCGCGGATGGGCGGGCGATCGTCCGCGGCTCGACGGAAGTCGAGCGGGCCCGGGCGGTCTACGCGAGGTACGTCGGGGCGTAGGGGCCTGCGGCGGGGCTAGCGGACGGCCGCCGGCTCCGCCGCACCGAACCATGCCGCGGCGATGGCGATCGCTGCGGAGGGCGAGGCCGCCGCCGCGTCGGCGCCCACCACCTCGACCAGCTCCGGAAGGATGGCGAAGGGGCGTCCGCCGACGATCGTCCGCGGCCTCGTCTCGGGCATCTGCTCCCTCAGGAGGCGGAACAGGTCGGCGATCGGCCGCATCAGCAGCAGGGTGTTGGCGGACACCGCGAGCAGGTCGATGCGGCGGTCGTCGTCGCCCCGCAGCGTCGAGACGATGTCCTCGGGAGGCATGTCCGCGCCAAGGCACTCGACCGACCAGCCCTCCGACTCGAAGACGTCCGCCACCATGCGGACGCCGAGATCGTGCAGGTCGCCTCCCACCGCCGTGCAGACGACGCGGCGGCCGCAGTCGTGCCGGCGGCGGTTCGCGGCGCGGAGCTCCGCCATGGCCAGGCGGGTCGCGGCGGTGGCGAAATGCTCGTCCGCGATGGAGGCCTCCTCGAGGTGCCACATCCGTCCGACCTCCGCCAACGCCGGCGCGAGGATCCGCTCGTGGATCTCCGCGAGCGATCGGCCCTCCTCCTGCAGCCGCAGCACCAGGTTGATCGCCGGCTGCTGCTCGCGTTCGAGCAGATGCAGCAGGTACCTCCTCGCGGCGTCCCGGTCGGGGTCGTCGGCCCCATGCTCGTCGAGCAGCGAGGCGGGCGGCGCCGGAGGCGGGGAATCGAGC
Organism: uncultured Isosphaeraceae bacterium; assembly: GCA_964596455.1. Lineage (GTDB taxonomy): Bacteria > Planctomycetota > Phycisphaerae > Phycisphaerales > SM1A02 > CAZQUA01. The sequence goes on along the minus strand of CAZQUA010000169.1, from coordinate 2,444 downwards.
GCCGCGATGGCCGCGTCGAGCAGCGGGCCGCAGCGGTCCCGAAGCGTGTCCGGCAGATGCTCGATGGCGATGCGGCGAAGCGACTCGAGGCAGAGCCGCAGCTCCGTGAGATCGAAGCCGCGGGCCTGGAACGCCTCGCGGGACCAGGCGACGTCGTCGAGCAGGATGCGGGGGCATCGGCAGGCGATCGCCTCGGCGAGGTGCCGCAGGCGCTGCCGGATCTCCTGCCGCCAGAGGCGGTGGCTTCGAGGCGGGCAGCGCGAGGCGAACGCCGGCGAGGCCTCGAGCATCGCCGCGAAGGTCCATTCGGTCAGCGCGGACTGGACCGAGTCGAGGGCATCGGCGGCATGGCGATCGGCGGACTGCATGGCACCTCGCTTCGGGTGCCCCCCCGGGGGCGGATTCACGCGATCGCCGGCGCCGCGGCGCTCCGGCGGCCCATCGACAGCTCGGCGACGCAGCCGCTGGGGCGGCCGGTGAGCTGGGCGTGCTTGAGGAGATACTCGATGACCACGATCGCCACGGTGGCGTGGGACCAGGTCAGCGGACTCACCGAGATCGGACGGCCGTCGTAGGGATTGAACTGCTCGGCGAGCACGCCCGAGGGCATGGCCCGATCGTGGACCCACTGCAGGTAGGGAATCGCTTCGCGGAGCTCCTCGACGGTCGTGGCTCGGGCGATCCGCCACTGGGCCAGCCAGAGGGTGCAGATCACCCACGGATTCCCGGGGACGTCGTGGAGGTTCTGGTGCTCCACCTGGTGGTAGTAGTCGTTCTCGTAGCGGGCGAGGCCGCCGATGGGCGTCTTCACCCACAGGCGGTCGCGGATCGCCTCCATGTGGGCGGTCACGCGGGGGTCGTCCGCAGGCAGCGCCCCGAAGGCGAAGAGCGCGTAGGCGGAGGCGTCGAGGGTCATGTCGAGGCGGTAGGAACCGTCCTCGAGCGGCGTCGCCATCCTCGCGAATCGCTGGGACTCCGGCTGCCAGAGGTGGCGGATCATCGCCCCCTTCATCCGCTCGGCGCCCTCGGCGAACTCCGCGGCGCGGTCGAAGGCACCCATGTCCTGGCAGAACGCCGCAGCGGCCTGCAGGGCGCCGATGGTGGCGGCGACGGTGAAGAGATGCACGCCCCGCCGCTCCTCCCAGAGATCCCAGCTCGGCTTGGGAAGGCCGTTGTGGTCCCGGTAGTCGAGGATCCAGGTCGCCGGCTCGACCACGAGGCGGTTGTAGAGGCTCTTGGCGAACTCGACGTCGCGGAAGACCTCGAAGTGGCGGCGCAGCGCCCAGATGGTCAGCGAGGTCTCGTCCTGCTGGATCGGCAGCACGCGGGTGCCGTCGAGGGCCCAGGGATGCCACGACGACGCCAGCGTCCCGGAGGGGTTGTACTTGTGGAGGAAGTACGGCTCCTCGCCGCGGGCCCGCTCGCAGAAGTTGAAGAAGCGGCGGCTCAGCTCGCCCTGCCCCGCGAGGACAAGGGCGTGGCTGACGAGGGCTCCGTCGCGGGGCCAGCAGTAGGAGTAGGTGTCGCCGGCGAAGTGGGTGATGTCGGAGTCGTTGGCGGCGATGATCGCGCCGCCGTTGTCGATCTGCGTCCGCAGGATCAGGGTGCTGCGGATGTAGAGGTCCCGAAGGTGCTCGGGAAGGGGCGTGAAGTCGATCGGCTCCTTGCAGGCCCACCACTTCCAGTACGCCTCGGTGCGGTCCATCATCCGCTGCGGGCTCTTCTCGGTGACCTTGCTGTTCAGCTCCCGCACCGCCTCGAAGGAGCGGCCCACGGAGATCCAGTAGTGCGCGGTGGCGGAGCCGTGGGGACGCAGCGAGAGCTTGACCCCCACGGTCGAGTCGACGGAGCCCTGGGCGATGGCGTTCTGGCTGAGCACCCCGTCCTCGGCGTCCCGCCAGGTGCCCTCGGCGTCGCCGATCCGCTTCGCGCCGGTCGCCCAGGAGTCGAGGCCGTAGTTGCGGCCGTCGAAGGCGTTGATGAAGAGGTAGCAGTCGTTCTTGTAGTGGATGAGCCCGCCGCTCTTGGGCTCCCAGTTCACGGTGTCGCCCACCGGGCTCTCGTTGACGCTGATGTCCTGATGGAAGAAGACCCGAAGCTCCCGCGGCCGGCCCCGCAGGTCGGTGGCGGTGATCCGGCGGAAGTAGACGGGGCTCCAGTAGTCCACCGCATCGCTGCAGACCAGTTCGAGGCCGAGGCGGTCGTTGCGGAGGCGGACCTCGGTGACGAGCGAGTCCGGCTTGTAGCGGAGGCTGCGGCTCCACTCGCCGTTCTCGATCCACGCGAACTCGCCGTCCACCCAGACCCCGAACCGCTGGACATGCCCCACGGTGTGGTTGGGCATGCCCACGTGGGGCCAGTAGAGGTCGCGGATGCGGTAGAGATCGTCGAAGGTGACGAGCAGTTCGCCGTTGCCGACGGGGATGTTGCGGGGCATCGAGGGG
>CAZQUA010000168.1:0-5391 GCA_964596455.1 uncultured Isosphaeraceae bacterium | reverse complement strand
ACGCCGCGGGCATCGTCGTCGGGATGGCCTGACTCGACGACGGCGGCTGCAGGTTCGCTGCCGCTGCGTGAACCGCTCCCCCGCTCGCGGGGGAGCCGCCGAGCGAAGCGAGGCGGTGGGGGCGCCGGACCGTCGGCAAGCGGGTTCGCGATGGCCGATGCCGCGGTCGGTTCCTCTCGCACCCGCCCGTCATCGAGCGCATCTCGTCGCGCGATCGACCCACCCCGCCGCGCCGGCGCCCCTCCGTCTCGCGAGCGGCGTGCGAACGAAGTCCGTCGTCGCTTCGAGCATCTCCCCGCTCCACGCGAATCGCTCGCGAGCCCCCTCCCCCACGCGGCGGTCACCGCGTCGGGGAGGTGTTGCACTCGCAGCGGTCCCGAACACGGCTGCCCCCCACCATCATGTCCATCGAGTCATGTCCATCGAGTCCATCCGGTCCTTCCGGCCCCCCAACCTCACCTCCCGCCGCCGAGTCGCTCCTCGAACCACGACGCGATCGCCGACTTCACCTCGGCCACGCTCGGGCAGCGGTCCCCGAGTTCCCGCCGCAGACTCGTGACCGGCCGCCCCGCGAGCCCGCAGGGAACGATCAGGCCGAAGTGGGAGAGATCCGGATCGACGTTCAGGGCAAGACCGTGCATCGAGACGCCCCGCCCGATGCGGACCCCCATCGCCGCCACCTTGCCTGCGGCCGGTCCCGCCCCCACCCATACCCCCGTCGCCGCGGGATCCCGGCGGCCCTCGACGCCAAACGCTGCGACGACCTCGATCACCGCCTGCTCGAGCATCCGCATGTGGTCATGCACCCGCAGGCCCAGCGCGAGCAGGTCGAAGATCGCGTAGGCCACCACCTGCCCCGGCCCGTGGTAGGTCACGTCCCCCCCGCGGTCGGTCTCCCGCCGCTCGATCCCGAGCCGCTCGAGGGTCGCGGCATCCGCGAGGACGTGCCCCGGACTCGCGGGCCGTCGCGACACCGTCACCACGGGCGGATCATGCTCGAGCAGCAGCAGTCGCATCGGGGCCGGCGGGCCTTCGCGGGCGGCGAGCACCGCGGCGTGGGCCTCCCGCTGGATCGCGAGGGCCGCGTCGTAGGAGATGCGGCCGAGGTCGCGGACCTCGAGCGGCGCCGGCGGCGACTGGCCCATGGGTCGAGCATATCCGTCGGGCCCCGCCGCCGCGGAGCGTCCCAATCCGTACAATCCCGCCCATGCCGAAGGTGCATGGCAGCAGCCTCATCGAGGGCGAGGTGGATCTCGCCGACGACGTCGAGATCGGCCCCGGATGCGTCCTGACCGGCCCCATCCGCATCGGCCCCGGCACCCGCCTCTACGGCTACGCCTGGCTCCACGGCCCCCTCGAGATCGGCCGTGACAACCGGATCTGGCCGGGGGTCTCCCTGGGCATGGCCCCGCAGTCGGCCCGCTTCGATCCCTCCTCCGCCGGCGCGGGGACCGTGATCGGCGACCGCAACCTCTTCCGCGAGCACGTCTCCATCCACCGGGCCACCCACGACACCGTCCCCACCCGGATCGGCAGCGACAACCACTTCATGGCCTGCTCCCACGCCGGGCACGACGCCTGGGTGCACGACCACTGCACCTTCGCCAACAACGCCCTGCTGGCCGGCCACGTCGAGGTCGAGGATGGCGTGATCATGGGCGGCAACTCCGCCGTCCATCAGTTCTGCCGGATCGGACGCGGGGCCATGATCTCCGGCAGCGCCGCGACGAGCCTCGACCTGATGCCCTGGTTCACGGCGACGGAGCTGAACTTCGCCGGCAGCCTCAACCTGGTGGGCCTTCGCCGCCGCAACGCCGGCAACCACGAGATCGCGGTGGTGCGGTGGGTCTACCGGATCGTCTGCCGCGCCGGCCTGTCCATCAAGGCGGCCCGGGAGCGTCTCGAGGCGCGGGCCCACGACCCCACCGTCGCGATGTACCTCCGCTTCCTCGATTCGAGCCGTCGCGGCATCTGCACCCGCCACGGACGCGCCAGCGGCGAGCGGAGCTGAGTCGGGGCGGCGCCGGACGATTCCCCGCGGGGGCAACGGAGCGAACGCCGGGCATGGCCGCCCTCACCCTCTCGATCCTCGGCAGCGGCTCCTCCGGCAACGGGGCGGTGCTGGCGTTCGAGGACCGCGGCATCCGGCGGGCGGTGCTGATCGATCTCGGCCTCTCGCGGCGACGGACCCTCGCGGGACTCGCCGCGATGGGCCTCGGCCCCTCCGAGGTCGTGGCGGCGGTGGTGACCCATCTCGACCACGACCACTACCGGCGAGGATGGGCGGAGGCCCTTGCCGCGAGGGGCGTGCCGCTCTTCGTGCACGAGCGGCATCGGGCCGAGGCCGCGGCGAGGGGACTGCCCTCGGCGGGCCTCCGCACCTACTCGGGGCGGTTCGAGGCGGCCCCGGGCCTCGAGGTCGATCCGCTGCTCGCCGCGCACGACGAGACGGGATCGGTCGCGTTCCGGTTCCGCACCCTCGCCGGCGACCTCGCGTGGGCCACGGACCTCGGGCGGGTGCCTCGCGAACTGCCCCGGCACTTCGCGGGCGTGCGGATCCTCGCGATCGAGAGCAACTACTGCCCCCGGCGGCAGGAGGCGTCGCCGCGGCCGGCCTTCCTGAAGCGCCGCATCACCGGCGGGCGGGGGCATCTCTCCAACGAGCAGGCGATCCTGGCCATCGACTCGATCGCGGCGGAGGGCGGCATGCCCGAGCATGTGGTGCTGCTGCATCTGTCGCGGGAGTGCAACTGCCCCACGCACCTCCGCCGCCTCGTGGGCGATCAGCTTCCCGAGGCGGCGCCGCGGCTCTCGATCGCCGGTGCCGACGGCATCGCCACGCCGCTGCGGGTCGCCGGAGCCGCCGCGGCGACGGTGGGCACGCTCTTCTGACGGGTCCCGTCGCCGCCGCGAACGGTCCGCCGCCGACGCTCAGTACGAACGCCGATCGTTCCGCCGCCGCCAGTTGAGGTAGGCGGTGTTCAGCACCCGGTAGCCGCCCGGCGTGGGGTAGTCGCCGGTGAAGTACCAGGTGCCGGTGTGGCCGGGCATCGCCTCGAGCAGGCCCTCGACCGACTGGTAGACGAGTTCGATCGCCCCGGTCCAGCCGAGCTCCTTCTCCAGTCGCGGCGATCGGATCAGCGCCGCCACCTGCGTCTCGATCTCCGCGAGGGTGAACGGCTCGTAGATGCGGCGGACGTGGTTCTCCATCCGCTCCGGGGCGAGGTGCTCCTGGGCGAGGCAGGCCCGCTCGACCTCCTCGAGCACCCCGCCGAGACCCCGCGACTCCAGCAGCGCCACCGCCGCCTCGAAGGCGATGAAGCGGCCGAGCTGGCTCATGTCGATCCCGTAGCAGTCGGGGTACATGATCGGCGGGGCGGAGCTGGCGATGACGATCCGCGCGGGCCGCAGGCGGGCCAGCATGGTGACGATCGACTCGCGAAGGGTGGTGCCCCGCACGATCGAGTCGTCGACGACCACGAGGGTGTCCTCCGGCCCCACGACTCCGCGGGTCACGTCGTAGACGTGCCCCACGAGATCCCGCCGCGCCGCATCGTGGGTGATGAAGGTCCGCAGGCGCTGGTCCTTGTGGGCGATCTTCGCGGTGCGGACCCGCCCCGCCAGCGCCGCCTGCAGCGAGGCGGGATCGGTGCGTCCCTCCGCGACGAGGCGGGCCACCTCGTCGGCGGCCTGCCGCCGCACGCGTTCGCCGAGCTCCTCGACGAGGCCGAGATAGGCCAGCTCCGCGGTGTTGGGGATGAAGCCGACGACCGACCGCTCGATCGGGCCGATCCGCTCGAGCAGCCGATCCGCGAGGTTGGCGCCGAGGCGGGTCCGCTCGCGGTAGATCTGCGGATCGTTCCCGCGGCTGAAGTAGATCCGCTCGAAGGTGCACTGCCGCACCGGCACCGGCTCGGCGAACGGCTCGCAGCGGACGGTTCCATCCCGCTTGATCGACAGGACGTGGCCGGGCGGGATCTCCCCGACCGCCTCCGGCTCGGCATCGAAGACCGTCAGCAGGGCCGCCCGCTCCGAGGCCACCGCCACGGCCTCCTCGGTCTCGAGCATGAACGCCGGCCGGATCCCCGCGGGATCGCGGGCGACGAAGGCGTCGCCGTGGCCGAGGATCGCCGCGAGCACGAAGCCGCCGTCGAAGAGCGAGCAGGCCTTCCGGACCACCCGGGCCAGATCGATCTCGCGGGCGATCTCCTCGGCCAGCTCCCGGCCCTCGAGGGCGCGGAAGGATCCCGGTCCCGCGGCGGCCGCGAGGTGGTCGTGCTCGCGGTCGAGGAAGTAGCTCATCTTCTCGAGCACCACCATGGTGTCCGAGTCGCCCACCGGGTCGAGGCCGTACTCGACGAGGCGGGCGAAGAGCTGCGGCGCGTTGGTCAGGTTGAAGTTCCCGGCGATCGCGATGTTCCGGCTCGCGACGTTGTGGCGGCGCAGGAAGGGATGGCAGGCGTCGGTCGAGCGTCCGCCGTGGGTCCCGTATCGCAGGTGGCCGATGGAGACCTCGCCAAGCAGCGGCAGGCGCCGCTTCAGTTCGAGCGGCGGCACCTTCGCAAGGTCGAGCTCGAGGCGCTCCGCCGGAGCCATCGCCTCGTCGAAGAGGCGTTCGATGGGGTTCCGCTTGGCGGTCCGCGAACGCTCGATGAACGCCTCGCCGGGCGGCATGTCGAAGCGGACGGTGGCGACGCCGGCGCCGTCCTGTCCCCGGTTGTGCTGCTTCTCCATCAGCAGGTACAACCGTCGCAGCCCCCACAGCGGATCGCCGTGGACCCGCTGGTACCACTCGAGGGGGTGCTTCAGACGCAGCATCGCCACGCCGCACTCGTGGCCGATGAAGTCGCTCATGGGGAGGAGGGCTCGCGAAGTGGCCGAAGGGTGGAGTCTATCGGAGGCGAGGGAACGCTCGGGAGCACGCCCCGCGTGCGGAGGTCCGCCGTGTCGCGATCGCCGCGACGCCGCCCTCGCGGCCGCGAAGCGGGCAGGAGGCGAGGGATGAACCGCACGCCGCCATTCGACGCCGCCGGCGGCCTTGCCGAGACCGCCGCATGGGCGGGGCTCCTCGGCGCCGCCGTGGAGCTGGCGCAATCGACCCTCGCCCTGCCGGAGGGCGCCGAGGGCGAGCGGTGGCGGCGTTCCGTGCCGCCGCTGGTCGACTGCATGGCGTTGCGGCTGGCCCTCGGCGAGCTTGGAAGGGTGCCGGCGCCGGATCGCCCCGCGGCGAGGGATCTCGCGGCGGTGTCGCTCCGGCGTGCCGCCGGCGAGCTCGACTCGATCTGGCGCGGCGAACCGATGCCCGAGGCGATCCTCGAGATCGCCGAGGACGCCGAGCGGGCCCTGCAGGCGAGCGTCTACGCGGGACTGCGGCTCGCCCGCCTCGTCGAC
>CAZQUA010000167.1:0-5429 GCA_964596455.1 uncultured Isosphaeraceae bacterium | reverse complement strand
TGCCGTGCACGCCCTCGTCCATCATCCGCTGGAGGTTGGGCATCTTGCCCTGCTCCAGCAGCGGGCGGATCGCCCGCCAGTCCGCGGCATCCCAGCCGATGACCAGGACCTTGCGGTCGTTGGGGACAGGGATGGCGCTCGGGGAAGACGCGTCGCTCATGGGTTGGGGACCTTTCGTCAGGCGCAGTGGCGGAAGTTCGGCGACGGCATCGGCCGCCGATGGACAAGGAGGACCGCAGGCCGGGCCGCGGTCCCAACCACCACCAGGACCCCTCGGAAGGGAGGGAGATCTTCGGCGAAAGGCCCCTTGGAGTCCAGCATCAAGGCGCGTGAATCGGAAGGACGCCCCGATCGCCCTTTCGCCAGCGGTCAGCGGACCGGGGGCGGCCCGCTCTCGACCGGCTGGCCGTCCCGCTTCCACGCCCGCAGGCCGCCCTGAATCGTCTGGACGTTGCGGAAGCCCATCTCGATGAGACGCTTGCTCGCGGAGACCGCGATCGGATCGCCGTGATCGTTGCCGTAGACGAAGATCGGATCACGGCCGGAGAGCCTCGGCACCGCGCGGTCGTTCATCTCCGGGAAGGGCAGGCTGACCGCGCCGGCGATCCGCTCCCGCTCGAACTCCGCGGCAGGTCGGGGATCGACCCAGATCGGGGTCGCCCGACTGCCGAATCCGAAGCTGCTGCCGCCCCGGGACGCCTCCGCCTGGGCCTCCGCGGGCGTGATCCAGACGATGCTGCGGTCGCTGGTCTTCTTGGAGCAGCCGAGCAGCAGGCAGGCAAGGCCGATGGCGGAGAGGGCGGCGGCGAGGCGACCGGCGGAGCGGAGGAAGCGGGGGGCATGGGTCATGGGCGTCGCTCCCGATGGGCGGCAGGGTGGAGATTCCCGGGTTCGAATCGAGCATACTCTCCGATCGCGGCGGCCGGTCGGGATGGCATCGTGTCCTTCGATGAACGCCCGCGGCCGCGGAAGCATCGCGGAGGTGTCGCACATGGAGATGCAGAGGCCTTGCTCGCTGCGAGAGGCGGCGCGAAGCCGCCGCGCCGCCCTGTCCGCAGCGGTCTTCGCCGCCGTCGCCTCCGCCGCCGCGGCGGGGCAGGGCTTGCCGTTGGGCGTGCCTGGCCGCGACGCGGTCCGCAGCGACCGCCTCGTTCGCGCGTCGATCGAGCCGGCGGCGTTGCGGGTGGCGGCCGGGCAGGAGGCCGAAGTGGTGGTGCGGCTGGCGATCGAGGCGGCGTGGCACGTCTACTGGGTGAATCCCGGCGACAGCGGCGTGCCGCCGGAACTCGAGTGGACCCTTCCCGAGGGAGTCGTCGCAGGCCCGCCGCAGTGGCCGCGTCCGCAGGTCTTCCGCACGCCGCATGAGACGACCTTCGGCTACGAGAACGAGGTCGGCCTGGTGGTGCCGCTCCGGTTCGCCGCCGCGATGCCTCCGGGCGAGCATCCCATCGCGGTGCGGGTCCGCTGGATGGCCTGCCGGGAACAGTGCCTCGTCGGCACCTCGCAGGCGAGCGGCACCGTGGCGATCGTGCCCGAGGCGTCGGATGCCGCGGCGGGCGAGGTGCCCGAGGCGGTCGTCCGCTGGCGGGCCCGCCTGCCGCAGACCCGCTGGCCGGGCTTCGAGGCGAGGATCGATCCGCCCGTCGGAGCGGGCGGCGGTTCCGGCGACGGTGCCGGCGTCGGCAAGGCGGTGCTTCGCCTGCGGGGGCAGGCGAGGGGGCATCGGCGGATCGAGTTCCTTCCCGAGGACACGCCGGGGGTCGCCTATGGCGGACGAATCCCCGCCCTCGGGGTGATCGAAGGCGACCGCTTCGAGTTCACCGTGCCGATCGAGATCCGCCCCGGCGACTCGCTCGGCCAACCGCTGCGGGCCGCCGGCCTGCTGCTCTTCGGCGAGGCGATCGACGATCCCTGCCTCGCCTTCTCGCTGCCGGCGACGCCACGCCGCTGAGCGTCGCCCCGGTGCCTGCGTCCACTCCCGGCCGCCGCGGCGGCCGCTTCGCGGGGCGAACCCCGCATCCCGTTCCGGTCCCACCGTTCCATCCACCCACCGATTCGAAGGAGACGTTCCGTGACCATCCGAACCGCCACCCTCGCCACCACGCTGCTTGCCGCCGTCGCGGCCATCGGCCTCGCCGCCGCACCGCCCGCCCCCAAGTCCGCGCCGCCCGCCACCGAGGCGGCGAAGAAGGCCGAGGTCGGCGCCGCAGCGCCCGCCTGGACCCTCACCGACACCAAGGGCGGCACCCACAGCCTCTCCGACTTCAAGGGCCGCATCGTGGTGATGGAGTGGTTCAGCCCCTACTGCCCCTGGAGCGGCAAGTCGGGCGACGGCAGCGTCCATCACAACGGCAAGGTCAAGCGTCTCGTCGAGGAGCTCCGCAAGATCGACGCCGACGTCGTCTACCTGCTCGTCGACTCGACCCACGAGGGCTACGCGGGACGCGGCAAGGACGACAAGGTGAAGGATGCCCACGAGGTGCTCGCGAAGACCGGCGTCTCGCTGCCGGTGCTCATGGACTACAGCGGCAGCGTCGGCAAGGCCTATCAGGCCCGCACCACCCCGCACATGTTCGTGATCGACGCCGAGGGGGTGCTCCGCTACCAGGGAGCCTTCGACGCGGACCGCAACGGCCGCGACAAGGCCGCGGCGAACCACGTCCTCGACGCGGTCAAGGCCATCAAGGCCGGCGAGGCCGTCTCGCCCGCGACCACCCGCCCCTGGGGCTGCAGCGTGAAGTACCAGGGCTGAAGCCCTCCGATCCCGGCGGCGAGGCCGCCGGCACCGTTCGACGACGGCCGCGGCCCGGGCGCCTGCCCGGGCCGCGGTTCGTTGGTCGGATCGTCGCCGCTCAGGCGATCGCCCGCAGGGCCTCCGCGGCGTCGCGGATCAGCGGCTCCGCGCTGAGGGGCGAGCCGACCGCCGCCCGCATCCACGCGTCGGGGGTGAGCGAGCCGATGGCGCAGATCCGCTTGGTCTCGGCGGCGAGGTCGCGGCCCCGCATGGCGCTTCGGATCTGGTGCCCGATGGTCCGCCCGAGGGCATAGTCGGCGAGGTAGAGCGGGTGCGCCACCATGTGCTGGTAGGCGCCGAGCAGATGATGGGGGTCGGAGCCGAAGTGCGGCTCGAAGAACTCCCGCCACACCTCGCGGCTGTGCCCGAGGACCAGCTCGCGGATCCCGGCCGCGTCGAGGCCGTCTCCCGCCGCGTAGATCGATCGCCAGGTCCGCAGCTCCACGAGGCTCGGGCCGGCGATCTGGCAGGCCATCAGCATCGAGGCGATGGTCTCCTCGTGGTGGGCCCGCTCGGCCTGGGCGGGATCCTCGATTCCCAGCACCCGCTTGGCGAGGGACTGGTAGAGGAAGGCGAACGCCTCGGTGCAGGCGGTGTTGGGCACGCCCTGCAGCGCGGGCCGGGGCACGAAGAAGGTCGAGCAGAGCTGCTCGAGGTTGTGCCCGAGTTCGTGCATCGCGGTGTCGAAGCCGTCCCAGCCGAGCTCGTCGCGCAGGCGGTTGGTGCGGAGCCACGCCCCGTACTCCCGCAGGCGGGGACGCATCGCATGCCCGGAGCCGCGGGCGATCTCCACCCGCACCCGCCGCCCGAGGAACGCCGCGTCCTCGTCGCTGAAGCCGAGGCCCCGCAGCACCTCGGGCAGGCGATCCTGGAAGGCCCGCTCGTCGGGGAAGAGGCGACGCACCGCGGCGTTCATCTCGGAGGCGTCGCGGGTCTCGAAGAGGTCGTCGAAGTAGATGTCGTGGCTCTCGAGGGGCCGAGACAGCCGCTTCGAGACCGCGGCGGCAAGCTCCGCCCGCACCGGCGCCGCGAGCAGCTGCACGAGCAGTTGCTCCACCGTCTCCTCGGGGATCTCGCGGTCGAGGCCGAACTTGCGGTCGATCGCGGTGGGATGCTCGGGATGATGGGCGTCGAGGGCTCTCGCCACGCGGACCTGATCGAGCCACCGCTCGTAGCGGACCGGGCCGACGAGCTCGCCCGCCGGCGCTCCGTCGAGGGTGTTGGCGATGGGTTCCCACGCCGCCCCGCGACGCTCCATGACCGCCCGGGGAACGCTCCCGTCGATGGTCCGGCCGAGCACCGCGGCGAGGGCCCGCTGCTTGGCGAGGCCGTCGGGATCGTTGTAGCCGGCCTTGATCTCCTCGCGGATCAGCCAGTGGGCGAGCAGGGCCCGGTCCTCCTCGAACCAGCGTCGCCCCGTCGCATCGACGAGGCCGCCGACGGGCACATGGAAGTTCGAGACCCACTCGTGGGCGCGGAAGCCGGTCTCCCGGGCGAGGTCGGCGACCGCCTTGGGGATCCTCGGCGCGAACGCCGCGGCGATGCGGGCCTCCGCCCAGCGGTCGGCGTCCCATCCGCCGCCGTGGGCGAGCATCTCCGCGAGCGTGGGCTTCTCGAAGTTGAGCAGGGCCACGAAGGCGAGCCGCTGGGCGTAGCACTGCTCGGCGAAGTCCGGGGCCGGATCGAAGGTGGCCAGCAGGGCATCGGTCTTCGGCAGCGAGTCGCCGTCGAGATCGCTCCAGCGGCGGAGGTTCCGCTTCATCTCGTAGAGGTGCCCGGTCACCTGCTCCAGCGCCGCCTCGAGGCGGTCGAGCAGGCGGCGGCGGTCGTCGGGATCCTTCGCGAAGTGGTCGGCGCAGAACGCCGCGAACGCCGCGGCGTCGCCATCCTCGCGTCGCCAGGCGGCGGCGCACTGCCGCACGCCCCGTGCCGCGGCCGGGCGGAGGGACTCCCGCCGCGAGGGTTCGCAGCGTTCGAGGATCGCGGCCACGGCGGCCTCCTGTTCGGCGGGGGAGAGCGAGGTTGCGGGAGCGTCGAGGGTGGCGGTGGTCATCGCCGAAGCGTACTCGCGGTGCGGCGGAGCGAGGGTGCGGCGGCGGCTACACTCGCGCCATGCCAGCGGCTGCGGCGTCTCCCCGCTCCCGACCCCGATCCGCCGCCGCGGTCGAGCTCGCCTCGCTCGGCCGGACCTTCGCGGGCGGCATCGAGGCGATCCGCGGCATCGACCTGCAGTTGCCCGCCGGCTCCTTCACCGCGCTGCTCGGCCCGTCCGGCTGCGGGAAGACCACAATCCTGCGGATCCTCGCAGGCCTCGACGCCGCGACCTCCGGCGAGGCCCGGATCGGCGGCGATGCGGGAATCGGCTACTGCTTCCAGGAGCCGCGGCTGCTGCCCTGGCGAAGCGTCCGCTCCAATGCCGCCCTGCCGCTCGAGCTGCAGGGCGTGCCGCGGCGGGAGCGGCGTGCCGCCGCCGACGACGCCATCGCCAAGGTGGGCCTCACGGCGTTCGCCGACGCCCTGCCGGCGGCGCTCTCGGGGGGCATGCGGATGCGGGCGGCGATGGCGAGGGCGATCGTGGCGAGGCCGTCGCTGCTGCTGCTCGACGAGCCGTTCGGCGCCCTCGACGAGGTGAGCC
>CAZQUA010000166.1:4387-5454 GCA_964596455.1 uncultured Isosphaeraceae bacterium | reverse complement strand
GGATCCTGCGGCCGCGGACCGCGGCAGCGAGGCATCGGTCGCAGCGGCGACCGCGAACGTCGCCGGTACCATCCGGGATCCCCCGCGGGATTCGCCGTGGCCGAGTTCCCCGGAACCGCTCCCGCCGCAGGAGACCTGGTCCCATGCCTGAGAAGGTCGTTGCCTCCCCTGCCGCCGCCCTTGAGGGCCTGCTCCGGGACGGCATGAGCATCGCCGCGGGCGGGTTCGGCCTCTGCGGCATCCCGGAGCAGCTGATCCTCGCCATCCGCGACAGCGGCGTGCGGGACCTCACGGTGGTGAGCAACAACGCCGGCGTCGACGACTGGGGACTCGGCCTGCTGCTGCAGACCCGGCAGATCCGCCGGATGGTCTCGAGCTATGTCGGCGAGAACGCCGAGTTCGAGCGGCAGTTCATGGCGGGCGAGCTCGAGGTCGAGTTCAACCCGCAGGGCACCCTCGCCGAGCGGATGCGGGCCGGCGGTGCCGGCATTGCGGCCTTCTTCGTCCGCACCGGCGTCGGCACGCAGGTGGCCGAGGGCAAGGAGACCCGCGTGTTCGGCGGCAAGACCTTCATCCTCGAGGAGGGCATCGTCACCGACCTCGCCATCGTGAAGGCCTGGAAGGCCGATGCGGCCGGCAATCTCGTCTACCGGCGGACCGCCCGGAACTTCAACCCGCTGGCGGCCGCCTGCGGCCGGGTGACCGTCGCCGAGGTCGAGAAGATCGTGCCCGTCGGCGAACTCGATCCCGACGGCATCCATACGCCGGGGATCTACGTGGACCGGATCGTCCGAACCGTCTCCGAGAAGCGGATCGAACAGCGGACGGTCCGCCGAGATTGAGTTTCGGGCGACGCCTTTTGGCCGAGATCGTCCGGGCGGAGCGGGGATCGCGCCGTCCCGACCGATATCCTCCGAGGACCCCTTCCCGGAGGCATTAGGCGTCGGGGAGGTCCGTTGCCTTCCCCTCGGCCCGCCCGCGTCCGCGGGCGGGCCGTGCCGCCGCGGGGGTTTCCGCGGGGAGACCGCAGGGAGACAGGAGACCGCCCCATGACCGTCCATCCCATG
>CAZQUA010000166.1:0-4287 GCA_964596455.1 uncultured Isosphaeraceae bacterium | reverse complement strand
CTCGCCGCCGGTTGCCTTGCGATCGGAGTCGCGGCCTCGCCGGCGGTCGCCCAGTTCGGCGGCGACGCGGGCATGGCGAACGCCTTCCGGCAGGACTTCTACCGCCGCGACCTCGTCCTCTTCCACGAGACCCTCGGCCTCGAGGAGTGGCAGCGTCCCATCGTCGAGGTGCTCCTCGACGACTACGCCGCCTCGTTCGAAGCGGGCATGGCCGGATTCCGCGACCGCATCTCCCAGGTCCGCGTCGAGGCCGGCGACGGCGACGGTCGGCAGATCATGGCGAGGATGATGCAGCCGCTCGACGCGTGGGATCGCGAGAAGGCGGTTCTCCGCGAGGCCTTCCTCGAGAACGTGCGGATGCAGCTGAGCCCGGCACAGCTCGACCGATGGCCTTCGTTCGAGCGGGCGGTGCGGCGCGACAAGGAGCTTCCCCAGTCGGAACTCTCCGGCGAGGGCGTCGACCTCACCCAGTTCGTGCGACGCCTGCAGCTCGGCCCCGCCTTCGTCGAGGCGGCTCGCCCCGCCGTCGAGCAGTACGAACTGCTGCTCGACCAGGCCCTCGCAGCGAGAGAGCGGCGGATGCGGGACCTCCAGCCGGAGCTCCGCGAGGCGATGCAGCAGATGGACTTCCAGCGGGGCCTGCAGCTGATGAATCAGATCATGGCGGCCCGCATCGAGGTCCGCGCCGCCCAGGACCGCGGCCTCGAGCTGATCGCGGCGGCGCTGCCGGACGCCGAGGCCGACGAGTTCCGGGAGATGGTCTTCGAGCAGGCCTATCCCAAGGTCTATGGGCCCAATCCCACGCTTGCGTTCATCGAGTCGGTCAAGCGGATCTCCGACCTCACCGAGGAGCAGCGACTGGGCATCGCGGCGATCGAGGCCGAGTATCTCGTTCAGCTCGAGACCCTGAACACCCGTCTCCGCGAGCTCTACCGCAGCGAGGAGCCCCGCGAGCCCCAGCGCCGCTTCGATCGGATCCTCGCCCGCCAGCGCGGCGACACCCCTCCGCGGGCGTCGGCCGGCGATCCGCCGCCGATCCGCGAGACCCGCACCGAGCGGGAGGCGCTCGGACGCCAGACCCGCGAGGCGATCGTCGCCCTGCTGACGCCGGAGCAGTCCGTCGCGGTGCCCGGCTTCGGCAGCCCCGCCGCCGACAACGACTTCGTCGGACGCCCCGGCGAGGAGCGGGTGACCCGTCCCGGTCCCGTGCAGATGAAGCGCAGCCGCGAGGAGATCCAGCGGCGCATGAACGACCCGGAGGCGGCGGACGAGATGCCTGCGGAGATCGCTCCGATGCGGAGCGGATCCGCCAAGCGGACCAGCGACACCAAGAAGGAGGCGGACCCGAGCGGCAAGGGACCGCCGTCCTCCTCCGGATCCGGCAGGTCCAATCCCAAGGAGCAGAAGCCGCAGTGATTCCCATGACGCGGCCTTCCCTCCGACTCCACCTCGGCCGAGCCGTCCGGCTCGCGGACCTCCCGTGATCCAGCCCCTCGACGAATCCACCACGCCCGCCCCGTCCTCCCCGAGAGGCGAGGCGGTCGCCGCTTCCACGACCGAGGCGCTCCGGGACCGCTGCGAGGCCCTCGGCATCGAGTGGCTCGAGAAGTGCCCCGAGGCCGATCCCGACGCCGCCGGGACGATCGAGCCGGAGACGGCGGTCCGCCTTCGTGCGGTGCCGATGCGGCTCGAGGGACGCCGCCTCGTGGTGGCGATGGCCGACCCGACCGATCTCGCATCCGTCGACGAGCTCGCCGCCCTCGCCGGCCGTGCGGTCCGCCGGGTCGGCGTCGAAGCCGCCGCCTTCGCCGAGCTGATGCGGCAGGTCTACGGGACCACCGCCGCCCGGATGGCCCAGAGCCTCGCCGACGAGAGCGCCATCGCCGGCGGGGAGGTCGAGCACAACCTCGACGCCATCGAGGCGGAAGACCTGCACCGGATGGCGGAGCAGCCGACGCTCATCAACCTCGTCAACCTGCTGCTGCTCGAGGCGATCCAGTCGCGGACCTCGGACGTGCACATCGAGCCGTTCGAGAGCCAGCTCCGCGTGAAGTACCGCATCGACGGCGTGCTGGTGACGCAGCCGGCGCCGCCCAAGCATCTGCAGGCGGCGCTGATCGGCCGCGTGAAGATCATGGCGAACATGAACATCGCGGAGCGCTACGTGCCCCAGGACGGGCACATCACCCTGCGGTTCGAGGGCCGCAAGGTGGACATCCGCGTCTCCACCGTCCCGACGCTCTACGGCGAGAGCGTGGTGATGCGACTGCTCGACAAGAGCTCGCTGCCGCTCGACCTGGTCAGCCTCGGCATGAACGCGCGGCATCGCGACACGATGGACCGCCTCATCGAGAAGCCCCACGGCCTGGTGCTCGTCACCGGCCCCACCGGCTCCGGCAAGACCACCTCGCTCTACGCGGCGCTGAGCAAGCTCTACGACCCCCGCAAGAAGATCATCACCATCGAGGATCCCGTCGAGTACGAGCTCGAGGGCATCAACCAGATCCCGGTGAACCCCAAGCGCGGCTTGACCTTCGCGACGGGCCTCCGGGCCATCCTCCGCCAGGATCCCGACGTGATCTTCGTGGGCGAGATCCGCGACGCCGAGACCGTCGACATCGCGATCCGCTCGGCGTTGACGGGCCACCTCATCTTCAGCACCCTGCACACCAACGACGCGATCAGTTCGGTGGGCCGCCTCGTGGACATGGGCGCCGAGCCGTTCCTGATCGCGAGCGTGCTCGAGGGCCTGATGGCGCAGCGGCTCGGGCGGCGGATCTGCCGCCACTGCGGCGAGCGGCGTCCGATGCCCGAGAGCGTCGCCAACCGCCTTGCCCCGGAGGAGCGGGCCCTCTTCGGCGGCGAGGTCTGGGCGGGCCGTGGCTGCGAGGAGTGCAGCGGCACCGGGTTCCGGGGCCGGATGGGGTTCTTCGAACTCGTCCGCATGAGCGGCGGGCTGCGGTCGGCGATCGCCACCAACCGTCCCGTCATCGAGCTTCGGAACCTGCTGGGGCCGGAGTTCGCGACCATGCGCCGCGACGGCATGGAGAAGGCCGCCGCCGGCGCCACCACCGTGGACGAGGTGATCCGGGCGACGCAGGACGTCGACGACGCCGCGGCGTGAGCGAGCGATGCCGACCTTCAGGTACGAAGCGATCGATCAGCAGGGCGCCGCGACCGCGGGGAGCCTCGACGCACCGGACCGCGGCAGCGCGGTCCGGCAGCTCGACCAGCTGGGCCTGACGCCGCTCTCGATCGAGGCGCAGTCGCCTCGCCTCGGAGGGCGGATCGGCGGCAAGCGCGATCGTCCGACGATCTCCCGCGCCGAGGTGGCCAATCTCGTGCGGGAGCTCGCGACCGCCCTCGAGGCCGGCCTGCCGCTGCTGCAGGCCCTCCGCACCGCCCGCCGCCAGGCGGGAAGCCGCCGCCACGAGGCCATCCTCGACTTCCTGATCGCCCGCGTCGAGGCCGGCCAGCCTCTCGCCCGCGCCGCGCAGGAGTACGGGCCGCCGTTCGACGAGCTCGTCGTGGGCATGTTCCGAGCCGCGGACGCCACCGGCCGCACCAGCGAGATCCTGCACCAGCTCGCCGACCTCCTCGACCGGGCGGTGGAGCTCCGCCGCGAGGTCGTTGCCGCGACCGTCTACCCGCTGATCGTGGCCGCCCTGATCGCCGTCAGCACCGCGATCCTCGTGACCTTCCTGCTTCCTCGCCTGATGGCGCCGATCGCCGGGCAGACCGGCATCACCCTGCCCTGGCCCACCGTCGTGCTGCTCGGGGTCGCCGGCTTCCTGCAGTCGTGGTGGTGGCTGCTGATCCTGCTCGCGGTCGGGGGCACGCTCCTGTGGCGATGGTGGATCCGCCAGCCGGGCAACCGCCTTCGCTTCGACACGCTGATGCTGCGGATCCCGGTGATCGCGCCGCTGCTGCGGGACGTGGCGGTCGCCCGCTTCACCCGCACCCTCGGCACCCTCGCCTCCGCGGGCATCCCCATCCTCACGGCGCTGCGGATCGTCCGCGACACCCTCGGCAACGCGGCCCTGATGTCGGCGATCGATCAGGTGCAGGACAAGGTCACCACCGGGCAGTCCCTCGCCGATCCCCTCGAGCGGAGCGGGCACTTCCCGCCGCTGCTGATCCAGATCGTCAACATCGGCGAACGATCCGGCCGCCTCGAGAGCATGCTGCTGCATGCGGCGAACGCCTTCGACCGGCAGGTGGACTCGTCGCTGAAGATCTTCAGCAAGGCGTTCCCGCCGCTGCTGCTCGTCGTCATGGCCGTCATCG
>CAZQUA010000165.1:0-5477 GCA_964596455.1 uncultured Isosphaeraceae bacterium | reverse complement strand
TCTCGTCGAGGAAGATGATGCAGGGCGAGTTCTCCTTCGCCTGCTTGAAGAGGTCCCGGACGCGGCTGGCGCCCACCCCCACGAACATCTCCACGAAGTCCGAGCCGGAGATCGAGAAGAACGGCACGTCCGCCTCGCCGGCGATCGCCTTGGCGAGCAGGGTCTTGCCGCATCCCGGCGGGCCGATCAGCAGCACGCCGCGGGGGATCCGCCCGCCGAGCCGCGAGAACCGCTTGGGGTTCTTCAGGAACTCGACGATCTCGGTCACCTCCTCCTTGGCCTCGTCGATGCCGGCCACGTCGTTGAAGGTGACGCTGACGGTCTCCTTGGTCCCGACGCGGTGGCGGCTCTTGCCGAAGGATCCGAGCATGCCCCCGGGGCCGCCCGCCGCGGAGCGGACCGAGCGGGCGATGAAGAACCAGATGATCAGCAGCACCAGCAGCACCGGGGCGATGCCGATCAGCAGCTGCATCCAGACGCTCGTGCCCACGTCCGCCCGCCAGGGGACCCCCAGCTCGTCGAGTCGCTGCTGGTAGTAGGCGTACTCGCCCGGGGTGATCTGCACGAAGACCGGCGTGCCGCGATCGCCGCTCGCCTCGAAGCCGGGCGTGCCGGGCTTGATCTCCGCGACGATCCGACGATCCTCGAGCACGACCGAGTCGGGGCGGACCCGATCCTCCTCGAGATAGGTGGTGAACTGCTGGAAGGACTCGATCGGCCGCATGCCGCGGCTCGGCCCGGTCATCGCCACCCACAGCAGGATCACCAGCGCGAGCAGCGTCAGCCAGGTGAAGGCCTGACGGCGTCCGCGGGGACCGCCCGCCGGCGGAGTCGTCTCCGGGCGGTTCGGCCGCTCGCTCTCGGGGCCGCGGCGACGGTCGGGGCGTTCAGGGTTCGAAGGCATAGGCGGCAGGGTAGGTCGGCCGGAGGCGGGGCGTCGCGGGGATCACCACTCTCCCTGAAGGGAATCGACGATCTCCCGGGCCAACTGCTGGGCGACTTCGAAACCGGCGAGCTCGAGCGGCTCGCGGGTCGGCCGGCTCGGGGTGAAGACCGCCGTGCCCACGAAGTTCCGCCGGGCCACGATCGGCCGTCCGGTCCGCAGATCGACCCATTCGTAGTCGAGGGTGACCCGCAGCGCCACCTCCTCGCCAAGGCCGGTCACGAGACTCTTGGAGATCTCCTGCAGATCCACCGCCACGATGGTGCCCCGCAGCACCGTGTCCGCGCTGCCGGGACCGGTCACCTTGTAGGGCGTCGTCGCCTCGATCTGCTTGACCACCGCCTCGGCAAGGTCGCCATCGAGGCGACGGGCGTAGGTGCGGTTGGCGAAGATCGGCACCGAGACCGAGCGGTACTGGGAGGGCCAAGGCGAGGTGCCGGACCAGCCCTCGCGGGGGTCGGGGCTGCAGGCGGCAACGCCAAGAAGCGACAGGCCGAGGCCGAGCGCCGCTGCGAGCGACCGCACGCGACCGTCTTGGGGGAGGCGACTCACGGCCCGCCGCTCCCCCCGGACGCCGCGGCCTCGCCGATCGCGTGCAGCGGGCGGGCCTCGATTCCCGCGGGGGTCGCCGCGGCCTCCGGGGACAGGCCGAGCATCGCCTCGCGGAGGGCGGCGTAGTCGGGCGCCTGCGCCACCGCCGAGGCGGGCATCTGCCGCAGCAGGTCGGGCACGGTCCGCAACGCCTCCAGCGCTGCGATCGACGCGGGATAGGCCTCCACGAGGCGGCGGATGGTGTACTCGGCCGAGATCGGGTCGCCGGTGCGGCGGTACCAGTCGGCGGTGGCGAGCATCTTCGCGGCATCCGACTCGTAGACCCGCACGAGCAGCGCCTCCGCGCCGACCTTCTGCGCCAGCGCCGGCCGGACCACCTGCAGCTCCCGCAGGCGGGCCTGGGCCTCGAGCAGGCCGAGGGCGTCGTAGTCGGGGCCGCGGAAGTTCGCGAGGAACGAGTAGATCAAGCGGAGGCGGGCCTTGTCGATCTGCGTCGACTGGGGGTAGTTCTGGATGAAGATGTCGTAGGCCTCCGCGGCCATGAAGAGGTCGCGGCGGTCGAAGTAGAAGTCCGCGAGGCTCATCCCCGCCCGCTCCGCGAGGGTGCTGCCGGGCAGCCGCTCCTGGATGCGGATGAAGAGCTCCTCGGCCTCGTCGGAGGCGTCGATCAGGCGGAAGGTGCCGAGCAGCTTCCTCCGCAGGCCGGCCGCATAGGCGGAGGCGATCTCGTACTCCCGCTCGAGCGCCGGCACGAACGCGGCGCTGCCGGGATAGCGGCGGGCGATCTCCTCGTAGTCCATGAGGGCTTCGTACTCGTCGCCCATGGCCACGCGGGCGTCGCCCCGGAGCAGCAGGGCCTGCGGCCGCCACTCGGAGAAGGGCGATCGCTCGATGAAGCCGTTCACGAGGTTGAAGGCCCGCTCCGGCTCGCCGAGGCCGAGGGCCCGGCGGACCTCGAGCAGCTGCGACGAGTCCTCGTCCGGCTCGGCCTCGGCCACCCGGACCCACTCGTCGTCCTCGCCGAGCTCGAAGCGGATCTCCTGCGGGGCCGCCGCCGCGGCGGGGATCAGGGCGAGGACCCCCGCGAGGGTTCCGGCGATGGGGCGGAGGAGAGGCATCGTCGAAGGGGATCCTAGCGAGGACGCTAGCCGACCCGCTCCATCCCCCGCTCCCGCCGCATGAGCGAGGCGAGCGCATCCGCGGGCGCGACCCCTTCGAAGAGGATCGCGTGCACGGCCTCGGCGATGGGCATCTCCACGCCGCGATCGGCGGCGAGCGAGACCACCGCCCTCGAGGTCTCCACGCCCTCCACGACGCTCGCGGAGCCGCCGAGATGCGCCGCGAGCGAACCGCCGCGGCCGATGGCCTCGCCGCAGGAGCGGTTGCGTCCCTCCGGGCTGAAGCAGGTGGTGGCGAGATCGCCCACGCCGGCGATGCCGAAGAAGGTCTCCGGCCTCGCCCCGAGGGCCGCCCCGAGGCGAACGATCTCGGCAAGGCCCCGCGCCAGC
Organism: uncultured Isosphaeraceae bacterium; assembly: GCA_964596455.1. GTDB lineage: Bacteria > Planctomycetota > Phycisphaerae > Phycisphaerales > SM1A02 > CAZQUA01. Next base: position 2,474 of record CAZQUA010000165.1, on the reverse strand, counting down.
AGGGCGCTCTTGGCGTTGGAGCCGAGGCCGAGGCCGTCGACGAGGCCCGCGGCGATCGCGATCACGTTCTTCACGGCGCCGGCGATCTCGACCCCGAGCGGATCCGGCGAGGTGTAGATCCGCATCCAGGCGGTGCCGAAGGTCTCCTGCACCGCGGCCGCGAGGCCTTCGTCCTCGGCCGCCGCGATCATCGTCGCCGGCAGCCGACGGGCGAGTTCGGCGGCGATCGTCGGCCCCGAGAGCACCGCCACCGGCGGCGCCTCGCCCGGCCACGCCTCCGCGAGCACCTCGCTCGGACGCCGCCACGAGACCGCCTCGAAGCCCTTCGAGACGCTCACGATCGCCGCGGGGCGTCCCGGGACCGCCGCGGCGCCGGCGGAGGCGAGCCCGCTCCAGACCGGCCTCATGAACTGCACCGGAATCGCATTCACCGCCAGATCGGCGCCGTGGAGCGCCTCGCCGGGATCCTCGACCACCTCGACCGCGGTGGGCAGTTCGAGATCGAGCCGCGGGGAGCGGCGGGTCCGCCGCAGGGACTCGACGGCCTCCGGGAAGGGTCCCCACAGGCGAGGCCGGAGGCCCCTCGATGCCAGGAGGTCCGCGAGCACGAGCCCCATCTGCCCGTCGCCGATGATCGCGACCCGCTCGAACATGCCGGCGACTATACCGGCGCCCGCCCGGCGGCCCGGATCGCCCCGAGAACCCCTTCCCGCGACCGTCCGTAGCGACCGCTTCGCCGCCGCTGCTACCCTTCGCCTTCCGGCGCCATCCCTTGCCGAAGACGACGCCACCCGGCGTCGAGGAGTTGCCCCCGCATGTCCACGCTCGCGAGCCGACCCGACCTTGCCTCCCCCGCCAACGCCCGCCGCAGCCGCGAGGAGTCCGGCGGCGCCGAACGCCTCGAGCGGCAACTCGTCGTCGCCCTCGGCGGTGGCGTCCTGCTGCTCTGTTCCTGGGTGGCGTCGCTGCTCGGCTACGAGTCGATGGTGGCGCAGATTCCCGCCGCCATCGGGGCGATCGTGCTGGTGCTGCCGCTCGCCCGCGGCGCCTGGGACGAGTTGCGGCAGGGCACCGCCTCGAGCGGCTGCCTCGCGTCGCTGGCGGTGCTCGCGGCGCTCGCCAACAACTACTTCCTGGCCGCCGGATTCCTCGCCTTCTTCCTCTGGCTGGCCGAGCTGGTGCTCTCCCGCACCGCGTGGGGCGCCCAGCGGGCGATCCGCGACCTCGTCGAGCTGACGCCCGACATCGCACGAGTCGTGGAGGCCGACGGCTCCGAGCGGGAGGTCGCCCTGCAGGCCCTCAAGGTCGGGCAGACCGTCCGCGTGCGGCCGGGCGAGAACCTCCCCGCCGACGGACGGGTCGTCGCCGGCACCTCGAACGTCAACCAGGCGTCGCTGACCGGCGAAGCCGTGCCCGTCGAGGTCCAGGAGGGCTCGGAGGTCTACGCGGGCACCACCAACCTCACCGGGCAGATCGACCTCGCGGTCACCGCGGTCGCGGGGCAGACCACCATCGGCAAGGTCGAACGCCTCATCCGCGAGGCCGAGAGTTCCCGCACCCGCCGGCAGGAGCTGATCGAGCGACTCGCCGCCTACTACGTCCCGGTCGTGCTGATGGTGGCGCTGGTGGTCTGGTTCTTCACGAGCCGCAGCGAGTCGGCGCTGGTCCGCGACTCCGCGGCGGAGCGGGCGATCACGGTGCTGGTGGTGACCTGCCCCGGCGCCCTGCTGGTCGCCTATCCCACCGCGATGGTCGCCGCCTTCGCGGCGGCGGCGCGGCTGGGGATCATGATCAAGCAGACCCGGACGCTCGAGGCCGCGGCCGAGGTCGACACCGTGGTCATGGACAAGACCGGCACCCTGACCACCGGCAAGTTCGCGGTCAGCCGCCTCGTCCCCGCCGAAGGCGTGGACGGCGCGTCGCTGCTGCAGGCCGCCGCCGACGCCGAGCAGAGCTCGAACCATCCCCTCGCCAAGTCGATCCTCGAGACGGCACGACGGGCGAGGATCGATCCCCGCGGGGTCTCGGAGGTGAAGGAGACCCACGGCCGCGGGGTGAGCGCCCGCGTGGACGGCGGCTCCGTGCTCGCGGGACGCGGCTCGTGGATCGCCGAGCTGCACCCCGACTGCGCCTCGCAGGTCGCGGAGGTGGAGACGAAGATCGACGGCATGTCGAGCGTGCATGTCCATGAGGACGGCCGCTACCTCGGCGCCGTCGCCCTCGAGGACAAGCCGCGCCGCTTCGCCGCCGATGCGGTGGCGTCGCTGCGACGCCTCGGCGTGCGGCGGGTCAGCATCTTCACCGGCGACCGCCTCTCCGTGGCGATGCGGGTCGGGCAGACGGTGGGCGTCGATGCGGTCGAGGCGGAATGCCTGCCCGAGGAGAAGCACGAGCAGCTGCAGCATCTCATTCGGCGGGGCCACCGCACCCTCGTGGTCGGCGACGGCATCAACGACGGCCCGATCCTCGCCTCC
>CAZQUA010000164.1:2192-5484 GCA_964596455.1 uncultured Isosphaeraceae bacterium | reverse complement strand
CGATCTTGACGCCGCTCTCCTCGAGCCTCTCCGCGATCGCCCGATCGCTCAGCGGGGCGCGGCGATCCTCCCCGTCCACGATCTCCCGCAGGCGAGCCTTCACCGCCTCCCAGGAGCGGTCCTCCCCTTCGGCGGTCTCGACCCCTCCCGAGAAGAGCTTCCGCAGCGGGAACACCCCCCGCGGCGTCTGGATCCACTTCTCGGAGACGGCGCGGCTCACCGTGCCCACATGGATGCCCAGCTCCGCCGCCACCTCGATCATCGGCATCGGCTTGAGGAAGTGCGGGCCATGGTCGAGGAACTCCCGTTGCCGCCGGATCACCGCCTCGACCACGCGGAGCAGGGTGTTGCGTCGCTGGTTGATCGAGTCGATGAGCCATCCCGCCGAACGGAGGTTGTCGGCGACGAAGCGGCGGGTGTCGCGGTCGACCTCGCGGTCCCGGGCCATCCGCCGGTAGAGCGGGTTGATCCGAAGCGACGGCAGCGTGCCATCCTGCAGGGCGGCGACGTAGCGGTCCTCGCTCGGGTCGTACTCGATGATCGCATCGGGAATCACCGGCCGCTGCGGCGCGTCCACGAGGTCGCGGCCGGGGGAGAGCGTGAGCTTGCGGAGACGCTCGCGGGCGGCGTTGATCCGGGCGAGGCTCATGCCGGAGTCGTGCTCGATGCGGGGCAGGCGGTTGCGGAGCAGATCGTCGAAGTGCTCGCGGATCAGGCGGCGGGCATCCTCCCAGGCATGCCGCTCCTCGTGGGAGGACTCCTCGGCGACCTTGGCGTCGAGCTGCAGCTCGAGCGACTCCCGCAAGTCCCGCGCCGCCACGCCCGCGGGCTCGAGCTCCTGCTGCAGGACCGCCAGCGCCTGCTCGAGCAGCTCGAGGCTCCAGGCGGCGCCGGGCAGCGTGCGGCTCTGATCGAGGATCGTCTCGAGCGGCGTGTGCAGCAGGCCGTCCTCGTCCACGAACTCCAGGATCCGCCGCCCGGCCACGCGGATCTCCTCCGGGGCATCCGCGAGGCCCCACTGCTGCTGCAGCTGCTCGACAAGGCCCACGCCCCGCGAGGGGGCATTCGCCATCGCCGCCAGCTTGCGGTCCGGCTCGCCGCTGCCGCGGGTGCTGCGGATGGTCCGGATGCGATCGCCGTCCCAGAGGTCGCCGTAGTTCCGCTCGAGGGAGCGGAGACGCTCGAACTTGGCCGCCTCCTCGTCGCGGGCCGCATCGCGTTCGGGCCGCGGCCGCTCCTCGCGGCCATCGGCCGCCTCGCCGGGCTCGGCGAGCTCGAGGGTCACGTTGGACTCGAGCTCGCGATCGATCCGCTCCTGCAGTTCGGGAAGCGGCAGCTGCAGGATCTCCATCGACTGGATCATCTTCGGGGCCAGCCGCAGGTGCTGACCGGTCCGAAGGTGCTGCCCGGCGTCGAAGCGAAGAGCCATGGAAAGCGTGGAAGCGCGATGCGGGTCCGATGGAGCGAAGGCCCCGAATGCGGCCGCGACCCGCTGCATCGGTCGGGCGTTCGGACCCCCGCCGATGGTATCGGTCCGATCGCCCCGCCTCTGCGGCGGAAGGCCTCCGCCTTCAGGCCAACGCGGGATCGAAGGCCTCGGAGATCGCCAGCGACGCTGCGACCCCGCAGCGGACGAGGACCTCCCGGATGGGCGGGGTCACGCCGGCCAGTTCGAGCCTTCCCCCCCAGGCCGCGACCGACCGGGCCAGCGCCAGCAGCGAACCGATGCCGGCGGTCGCGATGAACTCGAGACGCCTCGCATCGACGACCACCCGGGCGGGCTTCCCGGCCAGGATGCGATGGACGGCCCGGTCAAGCTGCGGGATCGCCCGCAGGCCGGCGGCGCCGTCGAGGCGAAGCACCTCCACGCCGCCCCGGGCCTCGATCGCGATCTGCAGGTCCTGCTCGCCCATGGCGGCACGCTATCGCCCGCCGCAAGGGGCGACAAGACGCCAGCCCGCGGAATCGTCGCGGCTCGCCGAAGCCGCGGTCGCTCCTGCCGCATGCTGCCGCAGCTTCGCCCCACCCGGCTCATGCGGGCACCCACCCCAGACGCCCCCGCAGGCGAAGCAGCGTCAGTTCGGCGAGCACCTGCGAGGCCTCGAGGCCGGTCCGCGCGACCAGTTCATCGACCGACAGTTCCCGCTGCCCCTCGGCCGCCTGCAGGATCCGCCGCTGCGAGGGCGTCAGGCCGAGATCGCCCGCAGGGGATCCGGCCCCCGCCTCGCCGCCGCCTCCCGGCGGCGTGGCGAAGCGATCGAGCGACGCGGCGGCCTCGCCGAGCGACTCCATGACCTCCGCGAGCGAGGCGACCGGGGCGGCCCAGCCCTCCCGGATCGCCCGCAGGCATCCGGCGGCCGTGGGGGAATCGATCCGGCCCGGGACCGCCATCGCCTCGCGGCCATGCTCCTCGACGGCGAGCCTCGCGGTGACGAGGGCCCCGCTTCGCGAGCCGGCCTCGATCACGAGGACGCCCCGCGACAGGCCGGAGATCAGGCGATTGCGACGAGGGAAGAACCCGGGACGAGGCGAGGTCCCCATGGGAAGTTCGGAGACCACCACGCCCCCCGCCGCAACGATCTCTCGGAAGAGTCCCGTGTGCTCGGGCGGATAGGGGCAGGCCAGGCCGCTGCCGAGCACCGCAACGGTGGTGCCGCCGACCCGCAACGCCGCGCGATGGGCCGCCGCATCGATGCCGCGGGCCCCTCCCGAGGCGATCGCCACGCCCGCGGCGGCGAGCGATCCAGCGAATCGACCCGCCTGCTCGAGGCCGTAGACGCTCGGCCGGCGGGTGCCGACGACGGCGACCGCCGGCGGCAGGTCCGCGAGCGTCCGCCCCTGCAGCCACAGCAGCGGTGGCGGATCGGGAATCGCGGCGAGAAGCGGCGGATAGGCCCGGCTTCCGATCGCCACGAGGCGAGCGCCGTGGCGGGCGATCGCCTCGCATTCCACGCCGACGTCGACGCGGCGAATCCGCTCGCGGAGGACCTGTGCGGCGGCGACCCCGGTGCCGAGGCACGCGGCGATCTCCGAAGGCGACGCCGCAGCGGCTGCGTGGGCCGATCCGAAGGCCTCAAGCAGGCGCATCGTGCGGATCGAGCCAAGGCCGTCCGCGAGGAGGAGCGGCAGCAGGGATTCCGCCGGACCGTGCGGGGAGTCGTCCATGGAAGAAGCGGCAGGGAGAGCGGGCCTCGCGATGGCGGCGACGCTACCGCGGCGATCGCGGTTCTCCGCAGCGGGCGGAGAAAGTCCCGGCGGATCGCCCCGCTTCCCGCCTTGTCAGGACTGGCTC
>CAZQUA010000164.1:0-2092 GCA_964596455.1 uncultured Isosphaeraceae bacterium | reverse complement strand
GTCCCCAAGAGCATCGCCAGTTCCTCCGGAGAGACCCGGATCCGTTCACCCCCAGCGGCCATCGGGCCCCGCTCGGCCTCGAACGCCACCGCCGCGGAGGCCAACGCGGCGATCTCGCCGCTGGGGCCGCCACCGTCGTCGTCCTGGAACTCGTCCGCGGCGTCCTGCGGCAGCGACGCCGCACCGGCGATCGCCTCCTCGAAGAGGTCGGCCATCGCCTCATCGGAGGGCCCCGGTTCGGGCGTCGCCGCGTCCGGGCCATCGTCCTCGATCGCATCGGCGGACGGCGTTGGCATCGGTTCGATGACCGCCGCGGCAACTGCCGGACTCGGCCGCCATCGGGCGAGTTCGGCATCGAGATCGGCCCTCGTCGCTTCCGCGCTCTGCTCGTCTGCCTCCTCCGCCGTCTCGCCCGCCCCGTGGCGGGAGCCTTCCCGTGTCGCTGCCTCGCGGCCTCGGTCCGACCACCCCGGCCCGAGCAGCAGTCCCGTGAACAGGCACAGGACCCCGGTGGCGGTGACCCAGAGGCGTCCCTGGCCTTCGAGGACCCGCTCGAGCAGCGAGGCCGCACGCGGCGGCGGACCGGGATCGGCCGCCGGAACCGTCGCGTCGATCCACTCGATCGGGTTGCGGTCGATCGACTCCGCGAGGATCAAGGCCTCGCCTCCCTCCGGCATGCGGTTGAGGTTGGCGGCGGCGAGGCGAAGCAGCAGGCTCTCCTCGCCCGCCCGAAGGTCCGCGAGGAAGCGGTCATGGGCCTCGAGCAGGCGGTAGATCCGGGCCTCCACCCCCTGCAGGCGGCGAAGTTCGGCGCGGTCCTGCTCGAGCAGCCGCTGTGCGGGGACCACCACGGCCACGAAGATGAACAGCAGCCCCGCGGCGACCCAGGGCCAGCCCGGGTCGATGCGGAAGAGCGGCGGACGACGCGGCATGCTCCGACTATCGGCAACCGCGCCTGCGGGGGACGAGTCGGAACGGCTCGAGCGCCTCCGTCGGAACGCGGCCGCCGCCCGGCGTCCCTAGAGCTCCACGAACACCATGTCCGACTCGGTCACCGCCTCCGCTTCGGGGTGGAAGACGCTGCCGCCGAACTCCGCAAGGCCTGGAAGGCCCGCCAGCTCCGCCCGCACCGCGGCGTCGTCGTAGCGGACCGCATCGGCATCGCCCCTCGCCGCCGCGAGGTCGAGGGCCAGCTGCGACTCGCTCTTGGCGAAGTCGAGCGGCGGGAACGCCCGCTTGAATGCCTGCAGGCGTCCGGAGGCGTTCCGGAAGGTGCCCGCCTTCTCGACCCAGGTCGCCCCGGGCAGAAGCACCTCCGCCGACTCGACCAGGCTCGTCGGCAGGGTGTCGATGAGGACGAAGGGCCGGCCCGCGAGCGATGCCGAGAGTTCCGGAGTCACCCAGTCGCTGGGGTAGTTGCCGGTGAGCACCGCCGCGCCGCACCCCGCCATCGCCTTGGGGAAGGCGGCGAAGTCGACGACCTCGCCGCCGAGGGCCTCGAGGACCATCCGCACGCCGCGGGCGTTGGGCGCCTTCTCCGCCCGCACGGTGAAGCCGCCGGGGAAGGTCTTGTCCTCGCCCTCGCGAGGCACCGGGCCGATCGCGAGGATCGCCTTCGGATCGATCGAGCGGATCCACTTTGCGAGCAGGTAGGCGTCCTCGCAGGAGAGCATGGGACTCGCGAGCAGGGCCACCCGGCCCGCCGCCGCCGCCTGCTCGAGCAAGCCGTTCGCCCTCGCGTACGCCGCGAGGTAGGCCTCCGCAGCCTGCTCCGGCGCGAAGGGATCGACGCCCTTCACGGCGGGCATCCGCAGGCGATCCTCGCGGTGGACGAACTTCCAGCCGTAGCGGACCTCGTCGGTGATCCACCACTTGTTGACCTCGAGGTTCGTCCGCGGCTTGAGCCGGTAGAGCTGCCCCTCGTGATGCTCGATCCAGAGGTTGTCGCCGCTCGCGGTGATGCCGTCGATCGACGGGGTCTTCTCGAGGAACCACACGCGCTGCTGGAAGAGGAAGTCCTTGTCGAGCAGCGCGCCGACCGGGCAGATGTCCGCCACGTTGCCGGAGAGCTCGTTGTCGAGGGCGCGTCCCG
>CAZQUA010000163.1:0-5566 GCA_964596455.1 uncultured Isosphaeraceae bacterium | reverse complement strand
CCCTCCGACTCGCTTCGCTCGTCGGCTCCCCCGCACGCGGGGGAGCGGGCCGGGCGGGCCGAATCGCAACGCCCGCGGCAACGCGCAACCGTATGAACCGGCGCCCCCGCTCGCTTAGCCCTTGGTGAGCACCTCTTCCTTGAGGCGCTCCGGCATGACGCGGTACTCGAGCGGCTCCATGCTGCTTGCGGCACGACCCTGGGTCATGCTGCGGAGCGTGGTGGTGTAGCCGAAGAGCTCCGACAGCGGAACCTCCGCGGTGATCACCCGCACCACGCCGCGGATCTCCGAGTCCACGATGTGGCCGCGGCGGCTGGAGATGTCGCCCGCCACGTTCCCGAAGAACTCGTCGGGCGTGGTGATCGAGAGCTTCATGATCGGCTCGAGCAGGGCAAGGCCCGCCTTGGTGCACGCCTGCCGGAAGGCGAGGGCGCCGGCCTGCTCGAAGGCCACCTGGCTCGAGTCCACGTCGTGGTAGGAGCCGAAGACCAGCTCGACCTTCACGTTGATCATCGGGTAGCCGCCGAGCACGCCGCTCGCGGCGGCCTGCCTCGCGCCGTACTCGACCGACGGGATGTACTCGCGGGGGATGACGCCGCCGGAGATCTTGTCGACGAAGACGATGCCGTCGACCATCTTGAGGCCGTCGGCCTCGGCCTGCTCCTTGGTGCAGGGCGAGACGCTCACCACCGCGTCGCCGTACTGGCCGCGGCCGCCGGTCTGCTTCTTGAAGAGGCCGCGGACGTCGTTGGCGGCGCCGGAGATCGTCTCCCGGTAGCTCACCCGCGGCTTGCCCACGTTGACGTTGATCTTCATGTCGCGGACGAGCTTGTTGCGGATGATCTCGAGGTGCAGCTCGCCCATGCCGGAGATGATCGTCTCGCCGGTCTCGTCGTTGTAGTTGGATCGGAACGAGGGATCCTCGCGGCGGATCGTGGTGAGCGCCTCGCCGAGCTTCTTCTTGTCGTCGGCGGTGTTGGGCTCGATCGACATCGAGATCACCGGCTCGGGGAAGTCCATCCGCTCGAGGATGATCGGCTCGTCGCCGCTGCAGAGGGTGTCGCCGGTCATGGAGTTCTTCGGCCCCACCACCGCGACGATCTGCCCGGCCCCGACGCTCTCGAGGGCGTCGCGGTCCTTGGCGTGCATCTCGAAGATGCGGGAGACGATCTCCTTCTTGTTGTTCCCGGGGTTCAGCACGCGGTCGCCCCGCTTGAGGGTGCCGGAGTAGACCCGCATGTAGGTGAGGTCGCCGTGGGTGTCGGAGACCACCTTGAAGACCAGCGCCGAGAACGGCGCCGACTCGTCGTGGGGCCGGGTGAGCTTCTGCTCCTTGTCGCGGGGGTCGGTGCCCTCGACCGGCGGCACCTCGGTGGGATCGGGCAGGTAGTCGATCACGCCGTCGAGGACCCGCTGCACGCCGATGTACTTCAGGGCCGAGCCGCAGAAGACCGGGAAGCACTGCCTCGCGATCGTCCCCTTGCGGAGGGCGGCGCGGACCATGTCGGGCGTGATCGAGTCGGGGTTCTCGAGGTACGCCTCCATCAGGACGTCGTCGAGCTCCGCGGCCTTCTCGAGCAGCTCGTGGCGGTAGAGCTCCGCGGTCTCCTGGAGGTCCGCAGGGATGTCCCGCTCCTCGACCTTGGAGCCGAGTTCGGTGGAGTCGAAGTAGTACGCCCGCATCCCCAGCAGGTCGATCAGGCCCTCGAAGGTGTCGGCCTGCCCGATGGGGATCTGCACGGCGATGGCGTTGGCGCCGAGACGCTCGCGGATCGACTTGAAGCTGAAGTCGAAGTCGGCGCCGAGCTTGTCCATCTTGTTGATCAGGCAGATCCGCGGCACCTTGTAGCGGTCGGCCTGCCGCCACACCGTCTCGGACTGCGCCTCGACGCCCTCCTTGCCGTCGAAGACCGCCACGGCGCCGTCGAGCACGCGCAGCGAACGCTCCACCTCGATGGTGAAGTCCACGTGGCCGGGCGTGTCGATCAGGTTGACCTTGAAGGTCTTCCCGGCGATGCCCGGCAGCGTGCTCTTGCCCGCATACACCCAGGGGCAGGTGGTCGCGGCGGACTGGATGGTGATGCCCCGCTCCTGCTCCTCCTGCAGGAAGTCCATGGTCGCGGTGCCTTCATGCACCTCGCCCATCTTGTAGTTCTTGCCGGTGTAATAGAGGATCCGCTCGGTGACGGTGGTCTTGCCGGCGTCGATGTGGGCGCAGATCCCGATGTTGCGGACTTTGCTCAGGTCGGTGGACATGGCTGGCTCTTCTGGCGTCGGAGGTACGGAGGCGGGGACAGGAAGGGGACGGGTCTGGGGAAGGTCCGTGAACCGGACCGTTCCGGGGGGTTCGGAGGACCATGGCGGTCCTGCGGGATGGCGTTGGAGAAGGATCGGCCGGATTCCGCGAAGACTCCGCGAAGACTTGGTGCGGAACGGGGATCGACCGGGGCGGACGGGGGGTCGACGGTTCGGGAAGGACCTTCGCCGGAGCGATCAGGAACGCCCTGCCACGCCACCCTCCGCCTGGGAAGGACGCGAGTCGGGCTCGGGGTCCTCCGCGGGTGGCGCCTCGCGGGGCGGCGTTTGCTCGGGGCTCGGGTGAGGCATGGCCGATGCTTCGAAGGCCTTGGCGGAGATCGGGCGGCCAGCTCGCGGCCGGCCGCGGCAACCCCCGGCCAAGCGGGAGTCGGGCAACGAGAAACGCACGCTCGGAGCCGGGTGGCCGACCTGCGGCCGCCACCACCCCGCCGGCCCAACCGGGGCCGGAAAAAGTCAAGTCCGTGAGGTTACCGCCCGCCTCAATGAAGTCAAGGGTCTTGCCGTGGTGCCGCACCGGGATGCGACGCCCCTAGCGGCCCAACCGCCCCCAGCGGGATCACCTCCAGCGGGTGGCGTGCCACTGCCGCCGCCCCCGCCGAAGCAGGATGATCCCGTCTTCGAGCAGGTCGGTGCCGACGAGCCGCCGGGAGGCATCCACCCGCTCCCCGTTGACCGCCACCGCCCCTTGGGCGAGGAACTCCCGCGCCTCCCGCTTGCTGCGGGCGGCCCCCGCCTCGACGAGGACGCTTGCGAGATCCGCGCCCTCGCCCTCGAGCGTCGCCGCCGAGTGCTCGGAGGCGGGCAGCTCCGCCACGACCTCCCGCAGCGTCGCGGGATCGAGCTCGCGGACCCGCCCGGCGAAGATCGCCTCCGCGGCGGCCTCGGCGCGGCGGCGTTCCGCCGGGCCGTGGATCAGGTCGGTGACCTCCGCCGCGAGGCGACGCTGGGCGGCCCGCTCCTGCGGCCGCTGGGCAAGGTCGGCCTCGAGCGGCTCGATCTCCTCCCGCGGGAGCAGGGTGAACCAGCGAAGGAACCGCCCCGCATCGGCATCGCTCGCGTTCATCCAGTACTGATGGAAGCGGTAGGGAGAGGTCAGGGCCGGGCTCAGCCAGACGCTGCCCTCCTCGGTCTTGCCGATCTTGCGTCCGTCGGCGGTGGTGACGAGCGGCGAGGTCACGCCGAACGCCGCCGGCCCGCCCCCGCCCTCGCCATCCGCTGCGGCGTCGAGGCGGCGGATGAGATCGATCCCCGACACGATGTTGCCGAACTGGTCCGATCCGCCCATCTGCACGGTGCAGCCGTGGTGGCGGTGCAGGTGCCGGAAGTCGTAGGCCTGCAGCACCATGTAGCTGAACTCGGTGTAGCTGATCCCCTGCTCCCGGGTGGCGAGGCGGGTGGCCACGGAGTCCCGCTGCACCATCGCGTTCACCGAGAAGTGCTTGCCGACGTCCCGCAGCACCTCGAGGTAGCCGAGGCGGCCGAGCCACTCCGCGTTGTCGAGCAGCGCCGCCCCGGCGGGCCCCTCGAACTCCAGCACCCGCTCGAAGACCGGCCGCTGCGCCGCGAGGTTCGCCCGCACCTGCTCCTCGTCGATCAGGGTCCGCTCGGCGCTCTTGCCGCTCGGGTCGCCGATGAGGCCGGTGGCGCCGCCGAGCAGGGCGATCGGGCGATGCCCCGCAAGTTGGAACCGCCGCAGCAGGAGCAGCGGCAGCAGATTGCCGACGGTCAGGCTCGCCGCGGTGGGATCGAATCCGCAGTAGCCGGTCCGCATGCCGCCGGCGAGATGCTCGCGAAGCTGCGGCGAGGTGACCTGATGCAGCAGTCCTCGCCACTCGAGCTCATCGAGGAAGTCCACGGGGGGCGGCTCCGACGAGGCCTCGAACCGCCTCGGCCATCGCGTCGCGGTCGACGCGGGCGATCCGTCCGCCTCGCCTCGGATCCTACCGCAGCGGCGGGCCCGGCCCTGCTCGCCTCGGAGCGGGACCCTTGGACGCGGCCGCTCGGCAGCGATACTGTTCGCCTCCCGCCGCATCGCCTCGGATCGCTTCGCCGAAGGAAGCGTTCTCTCCCTCCGCCACCGACTCGACCGTGAACGCACCCGCTTCCGAATCCGACCGCTCCTGCCGCGAGGGCACGCCCGCGCCGCGGTCCTGCCCGATGCACGGCAACGCCGCCGCGAGCGGCGGGGGTTGGATGCCGCGGGACCTTCGGCGATGGACGCTGGCGGGGATCGGCGTGCTGGCGACCTCGCTCGCGGTGATCGGGGTCATCCTGCCGGGCCTGCCCGCCACCGTCTTCGTGATCGTCGCGGCGTGGTGCTTCGCCCGCAGCTGCCCCGTGCTCGAGCAGAAGCTGCTCCGCAACCGGATCCTCGGCCCTTCGATGGAGATCGTGGACGGCTCCCGGCCCCTCACCCCGGCGACGCGGGCGGCGGCGATCGGAGTGATGAGCGCCGGCGGCGGCGTCAGCATCGGCGCCCTCGCCTGGGCGGACCGCCTGCAGCCGACCCTGCTGGGACTCATCCTGCTCGGCCTGCTGATCGGCGGCATCGCCATCGCCATGTACCGGCCGCGGCCGCGGCCGCAGGCTCGTCAGGGCGCTCGTCAGGGCGAGTGAGCCGGCGGCGATCAGGCCGCGGCGACCGCGGACGCCTTCCGGCCGATGTCGGCGAGCAGGTCCGACCAACTCTTGTCGAAGGAGTCGCGGCCCTCGATCTGCAGGGTCTCGCCCAGTGCCGCCACGTCGACTCCGGCGGCGGCGACCTTCGCGAGCATGGCCTCGCTGTCGCCGCCATCCTCCGCCTGCGCCGCCCCGACCGAGGCGAGCGCCGCGGTCGCCTCGAGGGTCTCCTCGGGCATCGTGTTCACGGTGTTCGGCGCCGCCAGCGCCGTGACGTAGAAGGCGCCCGGGAGGCTCGGGTCCTTGGTGCCGGTCGAGGCGAAGAGCAGGCGCTGCGGGCGGGCCCCCGCGGCCTTCAGGCGCAGGAACCGCTCCGAGCGGCAGAGGTCCGCGTAGGCCTTGTGGCACTGCTGGCCCACCGCAATCCCGAGGCGATTGGCGAGGTCCTTCGGGAGCTTCGACGCCGTGGCCTTGTCCCATCGGGAGATGAAGAGCGACGCCACCGAGCACACCTTGAGGTCGAGGCCGGCCTCGAGGCGGCGCTCGAGGCCCTTGAGATAGGCGTCCGCCGCCGCGAGGTACTGCTCGCGGCTGAAGAGCAGGGTGACGTTGACGGGGATCCCCTCGA
>CAZQUA010000162.1:0-5604 GCA_964596455.1 uncultured Isosphaeraceae bacterium | reverse complement strand
CGAGGGTCCGGAGGTGCTCGCGGGCCCTCCGCCGATCGCCGAGGCGTCGCAGGCAGAGGGCCGCAAGCAGCAGGCGGATCTCGGCGGCGCGGTGGAACCGAGGATGGGTCGCAAGCAGCGCTTCCCAGGCCTCCGCGGCCTCGCGATCGCGGCCATGACTCTGCAGGTGCGCCGCGATCGCCTCCTGGGCTTCGGCGGGAAGAGGCTCCTGCGGCGGATCCCGCAGCAGGGCGAGATGCGCCGCCGCGGCATCGCCGAGGCGATGCTCGGCGAGCAGGCGGAGGATCGCCGCCCGGCGGCGGTTCCGCGACTCCGTCGCCGCCTCGGCGGAGGACTCGCGGCCAGCCGGGGCCTTCGCCATCCGATGGCCGCGGAAGGGATCGCCGCTCTCGCGGATCGCGGCCCGCATGGCTCGGCGGCGGCGGTGCTGCTGCACGAGGAAGAGCAGGTCGAACTCGCCCCGCGGCACGATGCGAGTCGCGAGCAGGGCCAGCCCCGCGGCAAGGCCGAAGGCGTAGCCGCCGAGGTGCGCCGCGAAGGCCACGCCGCCCCCGCGATCGTCGAAGAGGCTGCCGACGGCGCCGATGAGGTCGATGGCCACGTAGAGGCCGATGAACCAGACCGCGGGGATCGAATAGACCCCGATCAGCAGGAAGAACAGCAGCACCATGATCCGTCCACGCGGGAAGAGCGCGAGAAACGCGCCCGCGACCGCCGCGGTCGAACCGCTGGCGCCGATCACCGGAGCATCCGAGACCGCGATCTGCACCAGGCCGGCGACGGCGCCGCCGGCGAGGTAGAAGCCGAGGAATCCCACGCGGCCGAGGCGGTCCTCCACCACGATCCCGAAGACCCACAGGAACACCATGTTGAAGAGCAGGTGCATGATGCCCCAGGGATCGTGGAGGAACTGGTAGCTCAGCAGCTGCCACCACGCGAAGTCGCGGGGATCGAGGGCCCCGAGGCGGACCATCGCCTCCACGTCCCAGCCCATCGCCCGCTCGCCGAGCAGGCCCACGAGCATCGCCGCGACGTTGGCGCCGATGAGCAGCGGGACCATGAAGGGCGAACGCCGCGGCGGCGGCTCGCAGCGGATGGGAATCAGCACCGCGGACCCCTCACTCCCCGTCCGGCCCGGGCGGGGCCTGCTGGGGGTAGAGCAGCACCCGGTCGTGGCAGATCAGCACGAGGTCGTCGAGGCCGTCGCCGGTGAGGTCCGCGATCGCCATCTGCCGCGGCTCGAACTCGCGGACCTCGCCGCCGCTGAACATGCGGGTGTCGTAGATGGGAAACGACACCGCCGGCAGCAGGCGGCCATCGGCGGCGAAGGTCAGCAGGTCGAGCGACTGCGTGCCGGCGTTCGCCATCACGAGGTCGGAGAATCCGTCGGCGTTGAGATCGCCGCAGCGGAGATCGTGGTGGAACGCCGCGGTGTCCTCGGATCGCCACGAGGCGGTCTCGACGAGGCGAGCCCCGCCGCCGCCAAGACGCACCACCGCGAAGCCGTCGTCGGCCACCGCGAGAATCTCCGGTTCGGGCCCGGGACTGAAGTCGCCCGCATGGATCGACCGCACCCGGAATCCCGGCAGGTCGATCGAGTCGCTCTGCCGCCACTGCGGGGAGGTGCCGAGGGGGCCCTCCTCCCGGGAGAATCGCACCAGACGACTGTTGGCGCGATCCGCCGCGACCACCTCGCCGGGGAGCACCGCAAGGGAGACGAGGCGGCTGTCGGAGCGGTCCGCGTTGAGCTGCCCCACCACCTGCCAACCCGGCGTGCGTCCTTCGCCTGGCGACTCGTCGTAGCGGAGGGCCCGCACGAAGTTCCGATCGGCCACGAGCAGCTCCTCGCGGCCGTCGCCGTCGAAGTCGGTCACCGCGGTGTTCTCCGCCGCCGCCGCCTGCACCAGGCCGAACTGCCCCATGTCGCCGCTGTCGAGGCGTTGCCAGCCCTCGGCGGTCTCGCGGAGCATCACCATCGGCCGCTCCGGGGTCAGCAGCAGCAGGTCGATGCGGCCGTCGCCGTCGGCGTCGAGGTCGAGGATCGCCTCCGGCGCCCGCCCGAGTTCGCCAAGCGGGATCGTCTCGAGGGTCCCGTCGGGGGCGATGAGATCAAGCGATAGGACTCGATCCTCGCGGCCCACGACCGCGACCGTCGGCCCGCGTCCGGTCTCGACCGATGCCACCGCCATCGGCACATGCCCCGCCGAGACCGGAAGCGCCTGCGGGAACGGCAGCGACTCGCCGTCCCAGGCGGTCCGCCCGACCACGCCTTCCCGTTCGCTCAGCAGCAGGGCGGCGGCGGGGCCGCCCTCGCCGAGATCGATCGCGGCAAGGCCCTGCAGGTCGGCGTAGGCGGGGAAGGACTCCGCCGAGGCGAAGCCGCGGCCGGGCTGCTGGCGATAGAGCACCACGGCGTTGGCGTCGACATGGGTGGCGAGGAGATCGGGGAGGCCGTCGCCATCGGCATCGGCCACCGCGACGGATCGCTTGCGGGCCGTGGGATCCTCGAAGCCGAAGAACTCGACCGCCCCGACGCCGGTGCTGCGATCGCCCTCGGCATCGAGGGCAAGCACCAGCAGGCGACCGGACGCCCGCTCGATGGCCGCCATCCGCGCCGCGTCCTCGCCGGGCAGCCGCACCATGCCGGCACGCCGCAGGGCCGGCAGTTCGAAGCGAAGCTGCGGTCCGAGGGCGAGTCGCCCGGCGGCGTCGCGACTCGCCCGCCATGCCCGCAGCGGTGCGGAGTCCTCGGGAATCACGCCCACGAGGTCGAGCGTGCCGTCGCCATCGACGTCCTCGACGAAGAACGCGACGATCGAGCCGGTGCCGGCGGCGAGGCGGGTCGGCTCGCCAAGGCGGAATCCATCCTCGATGGGCCAGATCTCGAGTCGCCCATTCACGATCGCGACCAGCTCCGGGCGGGCGTCCCCAAGCAGGTTCGCGATGGCCAGGCCGTCACGGCTGCTCGCAAGGCCCCGCACCGGAACCCGCCGCACCGCCTCGAACGCTCCGGAGGCGTCCTGCGAGAGCAGCACCAGCGTGCCGGGTTGCCCCGCGTAGGCGAGGTCGAGGCGGCCATCGCCATCGAAGTCCCAGGCCGCCAGCGAGCCCACCTCGTGCCCGACGGGAATGAAGCGCCGCTCGAAGCGCCAGTGCTCCGGAAGGTCGTTGGCCTTGGCCGGAGGGGGCACCGGATCCTCCGGCGACGCGTCGGGCTTCTGCTGGAAGATCTCGATGCGGCTGCGGTGGTTGTTGGCGACGATCAGATCCTGCCGCCCATCGCCGTCGATGTCCGCCACCACGAGGGGGCCCGCCTTGGGCCCGACCGGCAGGATGTCGAGGCCCTCGAAGCCGAAGTACTCGCCAAGCGGCGGTTCCGCCGCGGGGGCATCGGCCGATGCGAGCGTCGCGATCGAGAACGCGCACGCCAACGCGGCGGCCCAGCGGCCCGCCGGGGCGGGAACCGGTTGGCGGGCCGCGGGGCACACGGGGGTCGACGGAGCAGGACGGGGCGGCATGGGATGGTCCGGTGGAACGCGGAGGGGCGAGTCGTCGCGGGTCGCCCTCGCCGCTGCGGCGAAGAGGAAACTGCCGACGGCCAATCCCTATAGTACGACCCGTGAACAGCTGCTCCTCACCGTTCCGCCGCTTGGTCCGCGTTTCCGCCGCGTGCGGAGCGATCGCCGCCATCCTCGTCGCCTCTCCGCTTGCCGCGTCTCCGCTCGACGGCCCCGATCGTCTCGACCGGCTCCGGCTCGGAAGCGGCGCCGAGGTTGCGGGGCGGATCGTGAAGCGGACCCCGGAGCGGATCTGGGTCGACGTCGGGCCGCAGATCCTCGAGATCCGAGTGGCCGACGTCCGCGAGATCGAGGCGGGCGACGCCCCGATCGCGGCCGCCGCCGAGGAGGCATCGCTCTATTCCACCGCGGTCGACCTGCCGGAGCGTTCCGCCCGCGAGCAGTCGAGGACGCTCGGGCCGACGGTCATCATGGTCTCGACGCCGCGGGGCCTCGGTTCGGGGGTCTTCGTCCACCCCGACGGCTATGCGGTCACCAATGCCCATGTCGTGCAGGGCGAGACCGCGGTGCGGGCCACCGCGTGGCTGCGGCAGGAAGACGGCTCGCTGCGGCGGACGGTGATCGATTCCGTCGAGCTCCTGGCCCTCAACAACCACTACGACCTTGCCCTGATCCGCGTGCCGCATCCCGACGGGGGCAGCTTCGAGGCGGCATTCCTCGAGGCGGAGGATGGCCTGCAGCCGGGGCAGACCGTCTTTGCGATCGGCAACCCGCTCGGTCTCGAGCAGACCCTCACCGAGGGCGTGGTCTCCACCCGCAACCGCTCCATGGGCGGCCTCAGCTACATCCAGACCGACACCGCGGTGAACCCCGGCAACTCCGGGGGGCCGCTGTTCAACGCCCGCGGCGAGGTCGTGGGCATCACCAACATGCGGCTGCTCGCGAGCGAGGCCCTCAACTTCGCGATCCCGGCCCGCTACGTGAAGGACTTCCTCCGCAACCGCGAGGCCTTCGCCTACGACCTGCGGAACCCCAACTCCGGGCATCTCTACCACCTTCCGCCGCCGCGGCGCCGCGGCGGCACGCCCCCGCAGCTCGCTGCTCCAGCGGCTCCCTAACGGCTTCGCCGAAGGATTTCCCGACATGACCCTGCGTGCCCTCGCGATCTCGCTGCTGCTGCCCGCCACGGCCCTCGCGGCCGAGCCTCCCAAGCCGCTCTCGATCCGCACGATCGCGCCCGAGTCCACGGCGATCCTGATCGGCGGCGACAACCTCGCCGATGCGGGCCGCCGCTTCCGCGAAACGCCGCTGTGGGAGCTCTGGAACCACCCGAGCGTGCAGGAGGCGCTGCGGCCTGCGATGGCGGACCTCCGGGAGCTGGCCGACGAGGCCGCTCGCGACCTCGGGCGTCCCGCCGCGAGCTTCGAGTTCCCGTCCGCCTTCGGCCTCGCGATCGGTTCCGAGCTCGACGAGGAGATCGGCTTGCCGCGGACGGTGGTGGTGGGCTTCGTCGACTGGAGCGGCGCCGCGGACATGGCGGAGCTGGTCGAGGCATCGCTCGACCGTGCCGAGAAGGACGGGGACCTCACGCGGAACGAGGTCCGCGGCCGGATCGTCCGGAGCGTGCGGATGTCGGACGAGGACGAGGCGATGGACGACTTCGGCGATCCCTTCGGCGATCCGTTCGGTGGCGCCGACGTGGCCGGGCCCCTCACCGACTTCGAGTCGATCCACATCGTGCGGGACGGCGATCGGCATCTCTTCGCGAGCGACCTGGCGATCCTCGGCGACCTGCTGATGGCTGCGGAGGGGCGGCCGGCCGGACGCTCCCTCGGCGAGAGCCGGGACTTCCTCGACACCATGGACCTGCTCGGCGAGCCGGACCTCTACGGGATGGTGCTCACCGCCAACCTGCAGAAGCTGCTCTCGGCGGGCGATGGCGGCATGATGCTGGCGATCGCCGGTCCGGTGCTCTCCCGGGTCTTCGGAGACATCCGGGCGCACGGCATCGGCGTCCGCGTCAACCGCGACGGAGGCATGCTCGAGCAGTCGATCGCCACGCCCATTCCCGGTCCCAAGGCGGGAT
>CAZQUA010000161.1:0-5605 GCA_964596455.1 uncultured Isosphaeraceae bacterium | reverse complement strand
GAGCATCGCGAAGAGGAAGGTCAGCTCGCTGATCGCCGGCACCTCGCTCTGCAGGAAGATCGCCGCCTTGCCGGGGTCGATCCCCATCGCGAGGTAGTCGCGGACGATCTCGAGGCAGTCGCGGCGGATCTCCATCGGCTGCTCCGCCCGCGTGGTGAAGGCGTGCAGGTTCGCGAGGATGAAGAAGCACTCGTGGCTGTGCTGCAGCTCGACCCGACGGCGGACCGAGCCGACCCAGTGCCCGAGATGCAGGCTGCCGGTGGGCGTGTCGCCGGTGAGGATGCGGGGTCGCTCGGTGGGAGTGGCCATCGCGGGGAGGGTAGCGAAGCCCCGAGGGAGCCGCGGGGCGGGCGCGTCGCCGGCCCGCCCCGCGCGGCCGCGATCAGAACAGCAGCTGCAGCTGCGCCCGCAGCGACCACTGCAGGTCCTGCCCCGGCAGGTCGGTGCGGTAGCCGGCGCCGGAGTTGCTGCCGTAGCCGGCGGTGCCGTAGGCGGGAAGCCCGAGGGTGTCGAGGTTGATGCCCCAGTCCACGGTGAGCTTCAGGTCGTTCCCGCGGATGAACCAGTTCGCGCCGACGGTGATCAGGTTCAGGTCGTTGTCGCTGTAGGGCACGAGGGTTCCCCCGGAGAGGCCCCGCCCGCTCGTGCCGAGCACGCCGTACTCGTAGCGGCCGAACAGCTCGACCTTGTCGGTCACGAAGTAGCCGCCCTGCACGAGGAATCCCCAGGGGTTCTGGCTGCCGAGCGGCTGGCCGGCGGGCGTGGCGGCGTCGCTGCCGTTCTGCCAGACCCCGTAGGCGAAGAGGCTCGCCCCGCCGAAGTCGATGGTGAGGTCGCCGGTGATGCCGGAGACGATCGAGGCGTTCGCGCTGCCGAAGCCGTTGGCGGCGTGGTACCGCTGGTAGAGGCCGCTCACGCCGAGCATCGCCCCGGTCTTGCCGCCGCGGAAGCTGTTGAAGTCGCCGAAGTCCTTCCAGTCCGCCTCGCCGAACTTGACCTCGCCGCGGGCGACGAACGCGTAGGCGGTCGGGTTGGTGTTCCAGTTGGAGCTGATGACGCTGTTGGAGCCGCCTCGGAAGGGCGTCTGGATGCCGTTGCCGGTCCAGGCCCGCAGGCGCACGCGGTCGCTCTGCCACTGCAGCTGGAGGCCCCGATCGAAGTTCTGCTGGAAGTAGCCTGCAAGCAGCGACCGCTCGACCGCGAGCTGCCGGCGGCTGGAGACGAGGTCCTCCTGGAGCCACGGCGCCTTGAACTGGCCGACCTTCACCGAGAAGCCGTCGCCGAAGTCCTTCGCGATCCAGGCGTCCTCGATCAGGAAGCTCGAGGTGTTGCTGGTGCCGAGGCTGTTCGATCCGCGGTTGAACGCGCCCTGGATCTTGTAGGTCCAGCTGCGGTCGACGAAGTTGCCCTGGAAGGCGAGCTTGGTGCGGCGAAGCTGGAAGCCGTAGTCGGTCGACTGCCCGCCGGCGTCGTTGGCGACGTAGCGGAACTGGACCTGCCCGCTGATCCGCAACGCGTAGTTGCCGTCGGCGCTCTGCAGGTAGAACCCCTTGCCCGGGGCGTACCCCGCCATCGCCGCGTCGGAGCGGAAGCTCGTGCGGCTCTCCGCATCGGCGAGGACGTCGGTCACCACGCCCCGGATCTGCGCGGCCCGCGTCTCGCTCAGCCACTGCTCGCCATCCGCGGCCTCGAGCTCGCCGAGGCGGCTGTTGAGCCGCTCGACCGTCGCCTCGAGCTGCCCGATCTTGTCGAGCGCCGACTGCAGGGCCTCGCGGCCCGACGGTCCATCGGCCGCTCCGCTGCCGGCCACCGCGGCGATCGCCGCCACTGCCACTCCAGACACCCGCTTCGAAGTCATGCTCGGTCTCCTGCTGGGCAGCCGGTTCGCGGCCTCGCGAACGGCTCGGGTCTCGGATCATCCCTCGCCACGGCGGCAGGGATCCGGGAACGGGGGAAGAGCGTCCTCGGATGATCCGTCCGGCCGAGGCTCACGGAACGCTAACCCCATCCGCGCAAGGATCGGGTTAACGGAGCGCAAAGACCGGACGATTGCGAAGGTCCGATGTGCGCTCCGTCAAGGTCCGGTGCAGATGCGGCACGCCACCGCCGCGGCGTGCCGCTGCAGCGACAAGACGCAGCGGCCGCCGCCCCCTCCCGGAGGCCGTCTTCTGGATGAACGCCGCCCCGGCGTCGACCGCCGCCGATCAGGCGGCGGAGGCCTTCGCCCGGTCGAGCAATCGCGTCGCGTAGGTGTTCATGGCGTCGCGGAGCTGCTCGAAGCTCTCGAGCACGTAGAGGATCGGCTGATAGTGGTCGATCTCGAAGGCGGTCTCGCAGACCGTCTCGAGGTCGAAGGGCCGCCGATCGACCTCTGGGGACACGAGGGCATGCTTGCTCTCGCCGGGGCTCGAGATGAGGCCGGAGCCGTACACCTTGAGTTCGCCATCCTCGCGGATCAGCCCGAACTCGACGGTGAACCAGAAGAGCCGCGCCAGCCGCTCGGTGTGGAAGGGATCGTCGGTCTTGAGGGCCGCGAGCCCGTAGGTCTGGAGGAAGTCCGCGAAGACCGCGTCGGCATGCAGCGGCACGTGCCCGAAGATGTCGTGGAAGATGTCCGGCTCGGGCAGGTAGTCGATCGACTCCTTGGGGCGGATGACGATCGTCGTGGGGAACTCCCGCCGCGAGAGGCATGCGAAGAAGCTCTTCGCGGGCAGGTAGCCGGGCACGGCACGGCTCTGCCAGCCGGTCATCGGCTGCAGCCGCGAGTTGATGTCCGCGATCGGAGGGATCCGGTCGCGGCAAAGGTTGATGAGCTTCGCGCCCTCGAGATAGGTCTTGGAGGCGTGCCCGGCGAGGTAGGCCATCTGCCGGTCGAAGAGGATCTGCCAGGTCTCCTGATTCTCCGCGGTGTAGCCCTCGTACCGCTGATCGATGTAGAGCTTCGACGGGTCGGTGAAGCCCGGCTCGCCGAAGTGGTCCGCGTAGCGCTGCGCCGCCTTGGCCTGGGCGTCGTCGATCATCGAGTGGTTGAGGCTGGCGGACATCGGAGACTCCTCGGGCGGAACCGGTGCTGCGACCCTTCGGTGGGGAGTCCGGTGGACGGCCGCGACGATCCCGGACTCGAAGATCGATGATACCCCCCGACGGCCGCGTCTCGAAGACGCGCGCGGGGTGCCGGGGCGGTGCGCTCGTGGCGGCACCGCTGTCCGGGGGTGACGAGTGCATCGGGCGTGCTGAACCGGATGAAGCCGGTGGACGCGTGGAACCCCGTGGACCGCTCGGACCTCATGGTCGGCGCCGGCAACCACTCGCCTCCGGCGCCTCGGTTCACGCGCCAGCCAGTCGGCGAAGCTCCGCGATCGCCGACTCGCGACCGGTCATCGCCGCATCGCTCTCGATGCGGAGGATGCCGTAGGCGCCGCGAAGGTCGAAGCCCCCCGGATCCGCCCCCACGAGGGTCGGCGCATCGAGTCCCCACTCCGCCGGCGGGCGGTTGCGGCGGCGGGCCTCGGCAAGGGCCGCGGCCCGCAGCTGCGGCCGAAGCGAGGCATTGGCCTCGCTGCAGATCGCCGCCTCCTCCGCCGCGAGCGGATTCGAGAGCTCGAACGCCTCGCCGTCGATGAAGTAGCCGCGGAACCGCCCCGCATCGATCCCGCCGACCGCCCAGCGGACGTCCGGCGGCTCGCCGTGGTGGATCCGCCAGCGGTCCGCGAGCCCCGCGAGGGGGCCGCTCTCGGAGAACTCCTCGAGGCTCAGCATGAGCTCGAGCGACTCCTCGCCCTCGTCGGGGATCGCGAGCGACACGTCGCCGCTTCGGAGCATCGCCACCATCGCCGACACCACGAGACGCCCATCCGGGGCGACCACGAAGCGGATCGGCAACGCCTCGTCGTCGAAGCGGAGGATCCCGACGAGATTCGCGCGGAGATGGCGGCAGGCGTCGGCGATGACGGGATCCATGGCGAGGCGGCTCCGATCGTTCCCGAAGGACGGGGAAGTCCCGCAGGGTAGCCGCCGCGGCGAGCGCCATCGCTCCGCCCGTACCATCGTCGCCCCATGAACCTCGTCTGCGTCAGCATCCGGATCGACGACCCCGCCTCGACCTCCGCCGCGCTCGACGCGGCCCGCGAGGCCGCCGCGCAGGGCGCCGCACTCGTCGAGTGGCGGGCCGACGCCCTCGCCGAGGATCCGCAGGCGCTCGGTTCCCTGCGGCGGCTCGTGGCCGACTCGCCCCTGCCCTGCATCGTCACGATCCGCGCGGCCTCCGAAGGCGGCTTCTACGAGGGCAGCGAGAGCGACCGGGTGAGCCTCCTCGAGGCCCTCGGCACCTCGGGGCATCCGCCCGCCTATCTCGACCTCGAGTGGTCGAGCTACGGCCGCAGCGCCAACCTCGCGCAGAAGGTCGATCTCGTCGTCGCCCATCCCGGGCAGGTCCGGGAGGTGCCCACCCGCCTGCTGCTCTCGCTGCACGACGACGAGGGGCGGCCCCGCGACCTGCTGCAGCGGGTTGCGGCAATGGCCGCCTCGCCCGCGTGCGGGGTGGTGAAGGTCGCCTTCCGGGCCCGATCGATCCGCGACAACCTCGAACTCTTCGACCTGCTGGCGGAGCGGCCGGCGCCGATGGCGGCGATGGCGACCGGCCCCTTCTCGGCGATGAGCCGGATCCTCGCCGCGAAGTTCGGGGCGATCTTCACCTACGCGAGCCTCGACGACGCCTCCGCGACCGCCGAGGGGCAGATGCCGCTTGCGGAACTCCTCGGCGTCTATCGCCATCGCGAGATCGGCCCCGCGACCGAGGTCTACGGCGTGATCGGCTGGCCGGTGGCCCACTCGCGATCGCCCGCGTTCCACAACGCCGCGTTCGCCTCGCGAGGCCGCGACGCGGTGCTCGTGCCGATGCCGGTCGCGCCGGGGTGGGAGCCGTTCAAGGCGTCGCTCGCCGCGATGCTCGACCATCGGCGGCTGGGGTTCCGCGGCGCCGCGGTCACCCTGCCGCACAAGGGCCATCTCGTCCGCTTCGTCGAGGAGCGGGGCGGCGAGGTCGAGCCGCTCGCCGCCGCGATCGGCGCCGCCAACACCCTGTGCGTGCGTCGCGACGGGTCGCTCGCCGCAGCGAACACCGATGCGCCCGCGGCGGCGGAGGCGCTCGCGGAGGGCTTCGGGCTCGATCCCGCGGCGCTCGACGCGTCGTCGTTCGCCGGTCGCCGCATCGCGGTGCTCGGCGCCGGCGGCGCCGCGGCCGCCGTCGCTGCAGGGCTCGCGATGCACGGCGCGACGGTCGTGCTCGCCAACCGCACCCGGGAGCGTGCCGAGCGGCTCGCCGAGCGGCTTCGCGACGCCGGCGGCGGCCGATGGCGGGTCTCCGCCGCCGGTCTCGAATCGCTCGCCTGCGGCTGCTTCCACGCCTTCGTCAACGCGACGCCGGTCGGCATGCAGGGCGGGCCTGAACCGGACGGGTCGCCGCTTCCCGACGAGGTCGTGCTCGACGACTCGATCGTCGTCCTCGACACCGTCTACGCCCCCGAACGCACCCCGCTGCTCGCCGAGGCGGCCTCCCGGGGCGCCCGGGCCGTCGGCGGCCTGGCGATGTTCACCCGCCAGGCGG
>CAZQUA010000160.1:0-5653 GCA_964596455.1 uncultured Isosphaeraceae bacterium | reverse complement strand
AGGACGAGGCAGTCCTTGGCGATGCCCTTGACCCCCTCGCTCTCGCTGCGGGCGCTGGGCGTCCTCACGCCGAGCTCCTCGAAGGCGTTCTCGAGGCGGGCGAGATGCTCCTTGGACTCGGTGGCATGGGCCCGCAGGGTCTCCGCAAGTTTGCGGTCGGAGGCGGACTCGGCGAGGCGGGGCAGCAGCTCGCCCCCGTGCCGCTCCGCGGCGTGCAGTTCGTTGAGCTGCGAGACGAGCAGGTCCTTCATGGTGTCGAGCGGCATGGCGGCCTCCTGGGAGCGTGCGTGCGGCGAGCGTCAGGGCCCCGCGGCGACTGGCCGCGAGGAGCCGTCACGATCGCCGCACGCTCCGCGTCGCTCCACGGGAATCGGGACCGGTTCCGCCGCCGGACGCCGCCGGGATCACGCCTCGGCGAAGCAGTCGAGCATGGCCGCGTGGGCGCGGATGCCCATCTGCAGGCAGTGGACCTCGAACTTCTCGTTGGGCGAGTGGACGCGGTCGTCGTCGAGTCCGAAGCCGGCGAGGATCGAATCGATGCCGAGGTGCCGCTTGATGGCGCCGACCGCGGGAATGCTGCCGCCGGTGCCGATCATCGCCGCCTCGCAGCCGAAGGCGATGCCGAGTCCCCGCCGGGCCGCCCGCATCGCGGGGGTGTCGAGGTCGATCGCGATCGCCGGGCTCGCGCCATGGCGATGGAAGGAGGCTTCGATGCCCGGGGGCAGACCGGTCCGCAGATGGCGCTCGAGCGAGTCTGCGATCCGCTGCGGATCCTGCCCGGGCACGAGGCGGCAGCTGAACTTGGCGGCAGCCTCGGCGGGGATCACCGTCTTGGCGCCGCGGCCGGCGTAGCCGCCACGGAGGCCGTTGAGGTCGCAGGTGGGGCGGGACCACATCCGCTCCATGGTGGTTCGCCCCGGCTCTCCGAACGGCTGCGATGCCCCCGCGGAGGCGAGGAACTCCCGCTCGTCGAACTCGAGCGCTCTCCAGCAGGCGAGCATTTCCGCGGGCGGTTCCTCGATGCCGTCGTGGAATCCGGGCACCGCGACGCGTCCGTCGGCATCGTGCAGGCCGGCGAGGGCGGCGACGAGGGCGTTGAGAGGATTGGCGAGCGTGCCCCCGTACATGCCCGAGTGCAGGTCGTGGCTCGGTCCGCGAAGCTCCATCTCGAGGTACACCAGGCCGCGGAGCATGGTGGTGATGGCCGGCGTCCGGGGATCCCACATGCCGGTGTCGGAGACCACGCAGGCGCGGGCCCGCAGCGCCTCGCGATGGCTCGCGAGGAATCCCTCCAGGCTCGGGCTGCCCGACTCCTCCTCGCCCTCGAGCATGACCGTCACCGGCACGGGCGGTCCGCCGTGGGCGTCCCGCCAGGCGCGGAAGGCCTCGATGAAGGTCATCACCTGCCCCTTGTCGTCGCAGGCGCCGCGGGCAACGAGACGCTTCCCGAGCGGCCCCTCCTCGATCACGGGCTCGAACGGATCGTGCCGCCACCCTTCGATCGGATCCGCGGGCTGCACGTCGTAGTGGCCGTAGTAGAGGATCGCCTCGCCGCCCTCCGGTCCCGTGCCGGGATGGTGGGCGAGCACCATCGGATGGCCGGGTGTCTCGACGAGGCGGGCCTCGAAGCCGAGCGATCCCAACTCGTCGCAGGCCCATTGCCCGGCGCGGCGGGTCTCGCCGCCGAAGGCGGGGTCGGTGCTGATGCTCGGAATCCGCAGGAACTCCACGAGCCGCCCGATCGATGCGTCGAGGGAGCGATCGGCCTGCTCGAGAACGGCCGCAAGGCGTGGCGAGGCGGCGGGGCGGGGATCGGGCATCGGGCGTCTCCGGGATCGGCGAGGAAGATCCCATCGTCCCGCCGGGATCGCCGAGAGGCAAACCCTCGCCTGCCGGCAGCCGCGGTCGCGTTGCACCGCCGCGATGGCGGGCCGGCGGGATCGCGAGACGACCCGTCGCCGGTCGGCGAATCAGGAGAGCTCCGCGATGGCGGCCGCGATCGCGAATCCCGCGAGCAGCGAGAGGATCGCGAGGCCGGGCAGCGACAGGCGGGTCTCGGTCTCCCGAACCGGACGCCAATGCCGTGCGAGGTGCGAGGTCGTCAGGCCCTCGAGATCGGCGTAGCTGCGGGGCGGCCGCTCGTCGAAGCGGCAGCCGCAGGCGTCGCACGCCGCGACGCCGAGGCGGATCGCCCGCACCGCCTCCACCCCGCAGGCGACGCAGCGAGGCGAGGTCCAGCGGGTCACGATCTCCCTCGTCCGGCTCGGCATGACCGAAGCAGCCTACTGCAGGGCCGACCCGATGCCACGATGCCATGCCATCGCGGCTCGAGTTCCTTCCGCCGCCACGCGATGGGCCCGCGGATGCCGCGGGATCCGCGATATTCTCAGGCCATGCCAGGCTCGGACCTTCACGCGTGGATCGCGCGTCTCGAGGCGATCTCGGGCCGGGCCGCTCCCTCGCTGGCACCGCCTGCGTCGGCTTGGGGGGCCACGCCGGGAGGAGAGGCGAGGCGTCTCTGGGATCTCGTCGCCGACGCGTCCGCGACGCCGGCATCGCTCGAGGCCGCCGCGGCGTCGCTGCGGGGGGAGGGACCGTTCCGGCCGGTCGAGGAGTCCCTCGCCATCGAGGTCTGGGTGGACGACGAACTCTCCCTGCTGCATGCCGCCTGGAGGCTGTCGCGGCGAACCGGGATCGCCGCATCGAGGGAGCGGTGCTTCGCCGCCGCCCGTTGGCATCGGGAGCACACCGGTGCCGAGAACGCCACCCATCGCCCGTGGGCGGTGCACGTGTTCCTCGCCGAGCGGAGCCCGGAATCGATGCTCTACGCGGACGGACTCGTCCATGCGGTGCTTGCCGGCGGCGGACCCGACGAGGTCTCGCGGTGGATCCTCGCCGATGCCGCGAGAGAGCTTCGGACGCTCGAGCAGGCGGCGGGGCCGACCGTGGCCGGTTGAACCGGGGGTCCTTCGTATACTCCCGCGATTCCGGGCATGCCGCCTCGCTGCGAGGCAGGGGATCGCCACGGCGAACCACGGAGCGCCGCACGCATGACCGAGTCTTCCGACACGCCTTCGGCCGCGCCGCCACCCGCCGCGTTTCCGCCGCGTGGCCCGCACGAGATCGGCGAGGCGGGTCGCCTGTTCTCGGAGTGCGGCGTGGTGATGGCGGCGGCCCGGAGCTCGCTGCACCCACGGCGATGGCTCGTGGCCCTGCTGCTGCTGCTGCTGCTCGGCGAACTGGGCCGGGTGCATGACCGCGCCTCCGAGCCGCGGGTCGGTCCCTCGGGGCTGCTCGCCGTGGATCCGGCGGCGGACCTCGCCGCGGCCATGGAGCTTGCGGGCAAGCTCTTGCGGGCAGGGGGCGGCGGGTCGATGGAACCGATGGCGGCGGGCGGCGAGGACGCTTCCCCTCGCGAGCTTCGGCGACGCCTCGAGGAGGCGGTGTCGGGCCGCATCGAGGCGTGGCGAGGCGAGACCTCCGAGGCAGGTCGCGAGGCGATCCTGCTCGAGATCCGTCAACTCGAGGCGGTGATGCCGCAGGGCACCGCCGCCGCCGCCGGGAAGGCGATCCAGCAGGCCGTCTCGGGGATCTGCAGCGCCGTCGTCTCGCTTGATCCTGGGGGACTTGCCGCGGGCCTCCATGCGGCGATCTTTGCGGTGCCGGAGGCGGTGTGGCGGGTCGACCGGCCGTTCCTGCTCTGGTGGGGCGTTCCCGCGGCGGTGCTGGTGAGCTTCTTCGGCGTCGTGATCGCGAGGATCGCCGCGTGCGGGTTCGCACGACGGCAATGGCTTTCGATCTCCGACAGCACCGACTTCGCGGTCGCGTCGGCGGGGCGGGCGACCCTGATGCCGCTGATCCCGATCCTTGCGGCGCTGGTCCTGCTGCTCGTCTCGTCCCTGTGGTCGCTCGGGATGCGGGTGCCCGTCCTGGATCTCCTCGCCGGCATCGCCTTCGGGGTGGTGATCGGACTTGCCCTCCTCGCGGCGATCGTGCTGATCGTCTCGGCCGCCGCCTCGCCGATGCTCGTGGCATCGGTGGCGTGCGAGGACACCGACGCGGGCGATTGCCTGCAACGCGCGATCGCCTTCGCCGCCCATCGGCCGGCTCGCTACCTGGCGCTGCTCGCCGCCGCCCTCGCCGGCGGGGTCGCGGGCGTGGTCTTCGTCGATGGCGTCGTCGTCGCCGCGTTGCGTCTGGCGTCCGCCGCTGCGGAAAGCGCCGGGCCGGCGTGGTCGGTGGCGGCGATCGGATCGCCGGTGTGGCTCGCCTTCGGGGAGGGACGAGCGGTCGAAGCGGCGTGGCTCGATGCGCCCTTCGCCGCCGACGCGGTCGCCACCTGGGCAACCCTGCTGCGGATGGCCGTGGGCGCCTACGCGTTCGCGGTCTTCTTCGATGCGGGCGTCCGGATCTACCTGCTCCAGCGGTTCGCGTGCGACGGCCGCCGCCCCGAGGAGATCGCGGAGAGCCCCGGCCGCGTGCCGCGGGCCGACCGGGTCCGCGAGGCCATCGCGGCGGCGAGCCGCCGCGACTCGTGACCGCCGCGGAGGACCCGGCGGGCGGTCATCCCATGCCGCCCGTCATGCCGAGACTCCGTTCGAGCGACTCGAGCCGCTCCCGCAACTGCGCCACCTCGGCCTCGATCGCCTCGAGGCGGGCGACGGCAGCAGGCTTCACGCCGTCGGCGTCCGGTGCGGCGACTCCGCCGCTCGCGGGCGCGAGCGGATGGAGATCGGGGCAGAGCAGCTGACGGAAGCGGGTCGCCCGCGTGCCGGGAATCGGCGGCAGCTCCTCGATGAGCGGCGACGGCCGCTGCCGGAGCGAGTCGAGCAGCGCCGCGGCGACCTCCGCCGACTCGATGGGATGCATGCGGGAGGCGCGGGAGCGAAGCTCCGCGGCGGTCTGAGGGCCGCGGAGCAGCAGCTCCGCGAGGATCGCGAGTTCCCCGGCGGAGATCTCGAGGGCCTCCCGGCCGAGATGACGGAACTTCGGAACGCGGCTGCCGGTCATCGCGACCTCGCGGGCGAACCCTTTCGCCCGCAAGCCGTCGATGGCGTCGAGCACGCGGCCCTCGTCGAGCTCGACCACGGGATCGCGGTTGCTGCGCTGGTTGATCCCGAGCAGCAGGGAGTTGAGCGTCAGGGGGTACTGCGCCGGCACCGTCTGGGCCTTCTCGATCAGGGTGCCGAAGGCGCGGGCTTCATCCGGAAGGAGCGAGGTCATCGCGGCAGTCTAGACTTCGCGCATGGCCCCCATCGACCCCGCCGTCGACGCGGTGGCGGCCCGCGCCGCCCGCCTGCTGCATCGCGGGGAGGCCTCGAGCATCGCCGAGGCGATCGAACTCGCCGCGGGCCGCGGGGCGGGGGGATCGCTTCCTGGAGGCCACCTCGTCCGTCGGCACCTGCGGGGCCTCGCTGAGGAGTCGCTCGGAGCCGAGGGGTACCAGCGGTGGCGAGCGGCGGTGCTCGGGGTGGCCGCCGAGGTGATGCGGATCCTCGCGGAGGAGCTCGGCATCGAGGCGGTGCACCTGTGCGGACGGGCCGCCCGCGGCTGGGTCGATGGCGATCCTCGCCTGCACCTGCGGGCCCGCTCCAAGGTCCGGATCGGGGCGATCGCGGAGGCCCTCGTCGCGGCGGGCTTCGAGGAGCCGCAG
>CAZQUA010000159.1:0-5680 GCA_964596455.1 uncultured Isosphaeraceae bacterium | reverse complement strand
GGACGGCCGAGCGGTTCCTTCCGGCTCCGACGCGTCCAGCGGATCCGGCCGGCCGAACCGTTCTTTCGCCTCATGACCGTCCTGCTCCCATGATCCGCCTCCTCGTTGCGAGTGGAATCGACGGCCTTGCCGCGGTGGCGGCGGCGGCCATCGCCGCAGCGGCCGCCGGGGAGGTGCCGATCTCGCTCGAGCAGTTCGGCGCCGGCCACGCCTTTCGCCCCGGCGACTGGACCGCGATCCGCGTCGGCATCGGTCCGCCCGCCGGGGAACCCCGTCCGGTGCGGATCGAGTGGGAGCTGCCCGATGCCGAGGGCGACACGGCGGTGTCGGTCCGAACGGTGGTGCTCACGCCGGGGCGTTCCGCGTCGCGGTGGCTCTACGGCCGATTGCCGCCGGCATCCAACGCCGCCGCCGTCGCGATGCAGGCCTTCACCATCCGCGTGTTCGAGGATCGCGACGGGGCCCGCGGCGAGGAGCTGGCCTCGGCGCAGCTCGCACCGGACGCCGCCCTCTCGCCGCCGATGGCGGCCGAACTCGACGAAGGCCTCTTCGGCCTCATCGCCCCGCCCGGCTCGGGCTCGCTCGGCCTTGAGGGCTACGGCACCCCCCCGCCGGGCTTCACCTTCGTCCCCTCGATGAACGAGCGGGTCCGCATCGCCGAGGGCATCTCGGTGCGGGAGCTGCCGGATCGCTGGGAGGGCTGGTGGAGCTACGACCTGCTCGTGTGGGCCGGCCAGGACGCCCTGCACCGGCCCGATCGAGTCGGCCTCGACGAGGGCCGGGCCCTCCGGCAGTGGATCGAACGGGGCGGGCGGCTCGTGATCGTGCTGCCGGAGTCGGGCGATCCCTGGCTGCCCGAGGCGACCGCCTCGCCGCGGCGGCACTTCCTGGCGGATCTCCTGCCCTCCACGGGGGTGCGACGCCATCCCGCGGTGCCGGTCGAGGCGATCCTTCCCGCCCTCAGCAAGTCCCGTTCGCTCCGCGATCCCGAGGCCACGATCCCGATCCGCACCTTCGACCCCGAGTTGCTGCCCCCCGCATGGCAGCCCGCGATCGCGTTTCCGCAGAGCGAAGCCGCGGGTGCGGCCGGCGTGTCCGGCGGCATCTTCGCGGTGCGTCGCCGCGTCGACTTCGGCGAGGTGATCCTGCTCGGCATCGACCTCGACTCGCTGCGGCGACGCGGCCTGCAGGAGGGCGGCCTTCCCGAAGCGGACTGCCTGTGGAACCCGCTGCTCGGCCGCCGCGGCGACACCCTCTCGCCGCGCGAGTACGCGATGCTCGACGACGCCGATCCGCGTCGCCTGCTTCGCCGCGAGGGCAACCTCGACGATCTCGGCGGCGGGGCCCTCGTGGCGGACCGCATCGGACTGACGGGGCGAGCGGCGCTCGGCCTGCTCTCGGCGATCGGCATCTTCGGCGCCTACTGGCTCCTCGCCGGGCCGCTCGGCTTCGCCCTGCTGCGGAACGCCCGCCGGGAGCGGTTCGCCTGGCTCGCCTTCGTCCTCGTGGGCATCGCCTTCACCGCGGCGGCATGGGCGGGAGGCTCGGTCCTCCGGCAGTCCCGCACCCGCATCGTGCACGTGAGCGTGGTCGATCGCATCGGCGTCGCCCGGCCCGACGATGCCGCCGCCGCGGAACCTCGGCAGCTCGAGCGGGTCGAAAGCTGGTTCACGGTGGCGGTGCCCGACTACGGCACCGCCGTGCTCTCCCTGCCCGAGGCGGCCGATGCCTCGACTCGGAACCTCCTGTCGAGCTGGATGGCTCCGCCGGGCGATCGCCGGGGCCGCTATCCCGACACCGCCCGCTACGAACTCCCCGACGACCGCAGCGGCTCCCTCGAGATTCCCGCCCGCGCCACCGCCTCGACCTTCGCGGCGTCGTGGCTCGGGACGCTGCCGCCGGCGTTCGGCGAGTGGCCGCGGCCGCTGCCGGGCCATCCGGTGGAGGTCCTCACCGATCCCGCATCGCCGGAGCCGACGGTGCTGCTGCGGGGCCGCCTGCAGCACGCCCTCGCGGGCACGCTGACGGACGTCCGGATCATCCACGTCAATCCCTACCGAGCGCCGCTGCCCCGCTTCGACGAGGGGATCCTGCCGGTGGTCTCGTCGCCCGGCGAACTCGCATCCTGCGGCCGCTTCGTGATCGTGCCGGAGTGGCCCGCGGGGGAGGTCCTCGATCTCGCGAGGCTGCTCTATCCCGACGGCCCGCTGCCGGCGCGTGAGAAGCCGCCGCTCGATCTCGCGAGCCAGCTCCGCCTTCGATACCGCGATCCGCTGGTGAGCCGGGGCACCTTCGGGGACCGCACCGCCGCCGCGGAGGACCCGTTGCGGGCCTTCGACATGCTTTCCCTCGCCTCGGTGCTGACGCCGCCCAACTACCTGCAGAATCCTCCGGCCCCGTCGGAGCCGCTGCGGGTGCGGCGGACGCTCGGACGCCGCCTCGACCTCGGCCCGTGGCTCTCGCAACCGTGCCTGGTGGTCATCGGCTACCTTCGGGACGCGGCGATGCCGGCGGCCCCGAGCATCGATGGCGTCGTGCCTCCGAGCGACGGCCTCACCGTGGTGCGGTGGATCCTGCCCCTGCCGGCGGTCGCGGGCGGGCTTCCGCCTCCGGGGCCGGACGAGGCGGAAGGGACGGGCGTCGCATGGCGATGATCGAGACGGTCAACCTCACCCGGAAGTACGGCAGCCTGACGGCGCTGGACAATCTCAACCTCTCGATCGAGGCCGGAGAGTGCTTCGGCTTCATCGGCCCCAACGGCGCCGGCAAGACCACCACCATCAAGATCCTCGCGACCCTGCTGAAGCCCACCTGGGGCGAGGCGAGGATCGACGGCAAGACCATCGGCTGGCAGAACCACCTGATCCGCCCGGTGATCGGCTTCGTCCCGGACTTCATGGGCTCCTACGACGACATGCTCGTCGGGGAGTACCTCGAGTTCTTCGCCTCCTGCTACGGCATCCACGGCGAGCCCCGACGCCGCGCGGTCCGCGAGGTGCTCGAGCTGACCGAACTCTCCCACAAGCTCGAGAGCGAGGTGAACGGGCTGAGCCGCGGCATGCAGCAGCGCCTCTCGATCGCCCGGGTGCTGCTGCACGACCCCAAGGTGCTGCTGCTCGACGAGCCCGCATCGGGCCTCGATCCGCGGGCCCGCATCGAGATCCGCGAGCTTCTCAAGGAGCTTCGCCGCCTCGGCAAGACCATCCTCATCTCCAGCCACATCCTGCACGAACTCGCCGAGTTGTGCACGAGCGTCGGGATCATCGAGCAGGGCCGCCTCGTCTACTCCGGGCCGGTCCGCGAGATCATGGCCAAGGCGAGCCGCGGCCCGGTGGTGCAGATCGAGGTGGAGGATCGCGTCGCCGAAGCCGCCGCGCTGCTGCGGAGCGTCCGCGGCATCGTGCAGGTGGAGCGGGTGGAGACCGAGGCCGGCGAGCGGATCGACGCGTCGCTCGATCCCGCCGCGCCGCCGCCGATCTCCGACCTGCCGAGCCGCCTTGTCACCGCCGGGTTCCGCCTGCGGTCGATGCAGATGGAGCCGGTGAACCTCGAGACCGCGTTCATGCGGCTCACCCGAGGACTGGTCTCGTGAGGATCCCGATCGCGGAGGGCCCGGCATGAGCGGATCGGCGCGGAGTTCCCTCGTGCTCTTCGATCCCGATCGCCCCGGGGTCGCGTCGCTCCTGCCCAAGGTGCGGGAGATCCTCGCGGCGGCGGGCCTGCGGATGCGGGAGGAGGCGATCCGCGTCGATGCCGCCGCGGCGGAGCGGCCCGCGGCTCCGCCGCTCGGAGTCGACCTTGCGGTGGTGCTCGGCGGCGACGGGACGCTGCTCGGGCAGGCGCGGCGGCTCGCCGACGCGGGGATACCGCTGATCGGCGTCAACGTGGGGCGGCTCGGCTTCCTCGCCGAGTTCGATCTCGCATCGCTCGAACGGCATGCCGGGACGGTCCTGCGGGAGGACGCTCCGACGCGGCGCCGCATGCTGCTGCACGCCGAGGCGAGCCGGGACGGGCAACGCCTCGCCACCGGCATCGCCCTCAACGACGTGGTCGTCGCGGCGGGGCCGCCCTTCCGCATGGTCGAGATCCTGATCCGCTTTGGCGGCGAGACCGGCCCCGATCTCGTCGGCGACGGCGTCATCGTGGCGACCCCGATCGGCTCGACCGCCTACAGCGTCTCCGCGGGCGGGCCGATCGTGCACCCCGACCTCGAGGCGATGGTGATCACGCCCAACGCGGTGCACAGCCTGGCGTTCCGGCCGATCGTGGCCCCCGCGGACCTGCGGCTCTCCCTCGAGATCCGCCGCGCCAACGAAGGCACCTCGCTCGTGCTCGACGGCGTGCCCCTCGCCACGCTGCGAGTCGGCGATCGGATCGAGGTGCGGCGGCACGCCGCCCCAGCGCAGCTCGTCGCCAATCCCGAGCATGCCTACTGGCGGACCCTCATGGACAAGATGCGATGGGCGGCGCCGCCCTCCTATCGCCCGTCGCCCTGAGGGCGGCGAACGAGGGCGTTCGCCGCCGCGGTATCCTCCTCGCCCCATGATCGACCTGAAGCTCCTGCGCGAGGATCCCGGCCGCTTCCGCCAAGGCTGCGCCGACAAGGGCGTCTCCGTCGACCTCGACCGCCTGCTCGCCCTCGACCATGAGCGCCGCGGCATCCTCACGCGTCTCGAGGACGCTCGTGCGGCGCAGAACAAGCTCGGCAAGGAGACCGGTCCGCAACTGGGCCGATTGAAGGGGCAGCTGAAGTCCGCCGAAGGCGCCGCGCGGGCCGCGATCGAGGCCGAGCTCGCCGAGCTCGAGCGACGCCCGACGGAGCTCAAGGCGTCGATCCAGGCCCTCGAGACCGAGCTCGCGGCGATCGAACCGGCGTGGCGGGACCTGTGGATGCAGGTGCCGCAGCCGCCCGCGGCGGACGTCCCGCCCGGCAAGGGCAGCGAGGACAACGTCGAGATCCGGCGGTGGTCGCCGGCATCCTTCGACCCTTCGAAGACCTTCGCCGAGAACCGCGGCTTCACCCCGAAGACCCATCTCGAGCTCGTGCGGGACCTCGGCCTCGTCGACTTCGAGCGGGGCGTCAAGATGGCCGGCAGCCGCCACTACGTCCTCACCGGGCTCGGCATGCGCCTGCATCAGGCCGTGCTGCGCTGGGCGTTCGACTTCATGACGATCGAGCAGGGCTTCACGCCGCTCTCGGTGCCGGTGATCGTGCGGGAGGAGTGCATGACCGGCACCGGCTTCTTCCCCTCGGGGCGGGAGCAGGCCTACCACATCGAGGAGAGCCGCCGCGGCTCCGGGCACGACATGTTCCTCACCGGCACCGGCGAGGTCGGGCTGATGGGCTTCCATGCCGACGAGATCCTCGACGAGTCGACGCTGCCGCGGACCTACACGACCGTCTCCACCTGCTTCCGCCGCGAAGCCGGCGCCGCGGGCAAGGACACCGCGGGCCTCTACCGGATCCATCAGTTCGACAAGGTCGAGCAGGTCGTGATCTGCCCGCCCGACGAGGCGGTCAGCCGAGATTGGCATCGGCGAATGCTCGGCTTCGTCGAGACGCTGCTGCAGCGGCTCGAGCTGCCCTACCGCCTGCTTCAGTGCTGCCGCGGCGACCTCGGCACCAAGAACGAGGACATGATCGACGTCGAGTGCTGGATGCCCGGCCGCGGCGAGGATG
>CAZQUA010000158.1:0-5780 GCA_964596455.1 uncultured Isosphaeraceae bacterium | reverse complement strand
AACCTCATCGTCTGCTTCGTGCTCTACCAGACCGCCGCGACCGAGGTGAAGGGCTTCGCGCTGACCCTCTCGATCGGCGTCCTCGCGACCCTCTTCACCACCCTCGTCATGACCCGCACCGCCTTCGACCTCTACACCGAGGTGCTCGGGGCGAAGCGGCTGCCGATGCTTGCGACGGTCTTCCCGTCGATCCACCGCCTGCTCGAGCCCTCGATCGACTGGGTCCGCTGGCGGCCCTTCACCATCGGCGGCGCCGCGGTGCTGTCGATCGCCTCGATCGCGATCCTCGTCTCCACGGGCCGGGACATGCTGGAGACGGAGTTCCGCGGCGGCGTCAGCCTGACCATGAGCACCCGTGCCGAGGGCGACGGCCGCCTGCTGCTGCCCCGGGCCGAGGTGGAGCGCCGCCTGCAGGAGATCGGCGAGCGGACCGCCGATGCCGATTCGCCCCTCGCGCAGCTGCGGAGCGCCAAGGTCCTCACCGTCGGCGAGACCACGCCGGAGTTCGAGGCGTCGAGCTTCACGGTGAAGGTCCCCAATCCGCCCCGCGCCGGCGCCGACGACGCGATCACGCCGACGATCGTGGCCGCGGTCGTCGAGGCCTTCGGGGACGAGTTGGACGTGGTCCGCCCGGTGGCCTTCACCGGCAGCGGGGGCGGCGGCCATGCCGACCGGACCTTCCCGGTCGAGCGGACCGCCCTCGCCGACGTGCTGCGGCGTCCGGCGCCGGAGCGCAGCGTCGAGGAGTTCCGGGGCGGCGTCGCCATCCTCGTGGAGGACATCGAACCGCCCCTGACCACCGAGGATGCCCGTGCCCGGATCGACCGGATGCGGACGCAGCCGGACTTCACCGCCGCGGCGGGGCGGGCGATGGAGATCGTGGGCCTCGATCCCGCCGATCCAGCGCGGCCCGAGGCCGGCTACCGCAGCCTCGCGGTGCTCGTGGCGGACCCCGAAGTCGACTCGATGCAGGTCGAGTTCGACACCTGGGACCGCGAGCTGGCCCGCATCGAGTGGGAGCTCGTGGATGCCGCGTTCACCCGGCCGCCCTCGCTCGACCAGGTCAGCAGCTTCAGTCCGCGGGTGGCGGAGAACCTCGCCGCCAGCGCCGTGGTGGCGGTGATCCTGAGCCTGATGGGCATGCTCGTCTACATCTGGGCCCGCTTCGGATCGCTCCGCTACTCCGCCGCCGCGGTGGCGGCCCTCTGCGTCAACGTCTGCCTCTGCCTCGGGGCCCTGGCCCTCTCGCTGGTGGTCGCCCCGACGGTGCTGGGCCTCAACCTGCGGATCGAGGAGTTCCGGATCGACCTCAACGTGGTGGCGGGCCTGCTCGCGATCATCGGGTACAGCCTCAACGACACCATCGTGATCCTCGACCGCGTCCGCGAGAACCGCGGCAAACTCTCCTACGCCAACCGCGCCGCGGTCAACCTCGCGATCAACCAGACCTTCAGCCGCACCATCCTGACGAGCGGCACCACCATCGTGACCGCGCTGATCCTGTACTGGCTCGGCGGCACCGGCATCCGGCCCTTCGCGTTCACCTTCCTGGTGGGCCTGGTGGTGGCGACCTGCAGCTCGGTGGCGGTCGCGGCGCCGATGGTCTGGAGCCGACGCGAGTCCGGCGGCACCCGTCCCGCCGACGAGGGCGCGACCGGGCCCGACGGCGCCGGGGACCTCGCGGTGGCCTGAGGCCTCGCGAGGCGGGAGGGAAATCTCAAAGGCGCCGCCCCCGCGGGCTCGATGGTGACCCGACGGCCGCGACGCTGCGGCGAGAGGAGGTCGCGTCGAAGGGATGTCCATGCAACGCGGAACTCGGGTGCTGCTGACCGTGGTGCTGCTGGCCTTCGTGGGGGTCGGCACCTACTACGCATCGCAGGCACCGCGGCCGGCCGAGGCCGAGCGGACGGATCTCGATGCTCGCGCGTCCATCCTGCCTCCGGCGGCGGTGATGGTCGTCGAGGAGCGGACGATGGCGCCCGCGGCCGTCGAGGCGGCACCGGAGGCGGCCGGCGAGCGGGCCATGCCCGAGTCCCTCGCCCCGCCCGCAGCCGAGGCCGCCGCGGTGGCGGCGACCCGCCCGGTCATCGAGGCGTCGGCGGCGCCGGTGCGGGCGGTCCCAGCCGTCGTTCCGGCGGCATCGCCGCTGGGGGTGATCGAGATCGGCCTGCCCGGCGAGCCTGCCGAGGGAGCGGCCCGCGAGCATGTCGTCGCCTCCGGCGAGACCCTCTCCTCGATCGCGGCGAGCCTTCTCGGCGACCCGGCCCGCTGGCGGGAGATCGCCGCCGCGAATCCGCAGATCGATGCGGATCGACTCGCCGTTGGCGATCGCCTGCAGATCCCCTCGGGGTCGCCGCCGCCGGTCGCCCCGCCCCGGACGGCACCGCCGCCGGCAGCTTCGCCAGACGCCGGTCGCGAGCACGTCGTGGCGGCGGG
This sequence comes from uncultured Isosphaeraceae bacterium, assembly GCA_964596455.1. Classification (GTDB taxonomy): domain Bacteria; phylum Planctomycetota; class Phycisphaerae; order Phycisphaerales; family SM1A02; genus CAZQUA01. Next base: position 3,344 of record CAZQUA010000158.1, on the reverse strand, counting down.
CGAGACGCTCTCGTCGATCGCCGCGGCTCGCCTTGGCAGCAGCGGCCGCTGGCGGGAGATCTACGACCTCAATCGGGATCGCCTCGCCTCGCCGGATCGCCTGCGGGAAGGGCAGCGACTTCGACTGCCACGCTGATCGGCGACGCCCGTTCCTCAGTCGGCCCTCGGTCGCCCCTCGATCGTGAGGCCCGTGCGGCGGGGACGCCGGTCGCCCTGGCTGCAGGATCCGCATGGAGGCGTGGAGGGTCGTCCCGGAAGCAGCGGCTTCAGGATGAACGCCACCGCGACGATCGCCGCGAGCGTGACCGCCCAGAACTGCCAGTCGCCAAGCGGCATCGCAGCGGCGGCATCGCTCCGGGCCGGGACGATTGCCCCTGCGGCGGCCGCATCCCCGGCCGTGGTCATGCCCCGCCCCACCAGGACACCGCGGTGTAGGCCAGGAACGCCGCCGCGTAGGCGAGCGTGCTCATCCAGAGCAGCTGCAGGCCCGCCCACCGCCACGAGCCGGTCTCGCGACGGGTGACCGCCAGCGTCGGCAGGCATTGCATCGCCAGCACGAAGAAGACCAGCAGCGAGGCGCTGGTGGCCGGGGTGAAGATCGGAGAGCCGTCTTCGCGAGGCGCCCGCTGGACCGCTTCCACGACGCCCTCGCCGTCGTCAGGATCCTCCGCCGTGACGAGCACCGCCATCGTCGAGACGAAGACCTCGCGGGCCAGGAAGCTCGTGAGCACCGCCACCGAGAGTTGGTCGTCGTAGCCGAGGGGCGCGAAGACCGGCTCCACGGCGCGGCCGAGGCGGCCTGCGAAGCTGCCCTCCTGCTGGCGGCGGGCCTCGAGCCGCTCGGCCTCGGCGATCGCCGCCGCCGCGGCCTCGGGGTCGCTCGCCTCCATCGCCGCCGCCTCGCTGCGGAGGCTCTCCGCCTGCGGAGGCGGCTCGGAGACCGGATAGGCGCTCAGCCACCACATCACCACGCAGATCGCGAGGATCACCGTGCCGGCGTTCCGCAGGAAGACCATGCCCCGGTCGTAGGTGGTCAGCAGGGCCGTGCGGATCGAGGGCATCCGGTAGTCGGGCAGTTCGAGCACCATCGGCCGCGAGCCGCCGCGAAGGAGCGTCCGCCGCACGAGCCAGGCGGAGGCGAGTCCCGCAGCGGCCCCGAGCAGGTAGCAGCCCGCCATCGCCAGTCCCGCCTGCAGGGCCGAATCGGGGAAGAGCAGGGTGGTCAGCAGCACGTACACGGGGATCCTCGCCGAGCAGCTCATGAACGGCGCCACGAGGATGGTCGCGAGGCGGTCGCTGCGGTCGGGGATCAGGCGGGTCGACATGATGCCCGGCAGGGCGCAGGCATGGCTCGAGAGCAGCGGGATGAACGCCTGCCCCGGCAGGCCCACTCGGCACATGAGGCGGTCCATGACGAACGCGGCGCGGGCGAGGTAGCCGGTGTCCTCGAGCAGCGAGAGCAGGAAGAAGAGCAGGCAGATCTGCGGCAGGAACACCACCGTGCCGGCGATGCCGCCGACGATGCCCTCGGCCACCAGATCGGCGATGGCTCCCTCCGGCAACGCCCTCCGCGCCGCCTCGCCGAGCGTGCCGAAGATGAGCTCGATGAGGTCCATGGGAACGGCGGCGACGGCGAAGATGGTCATGAACAGGCCAAGCATCGTCGCAAGGAAGACGAAGAGGCCCAGCACCGGATGGGTGAAGGCGGCGTCGAGGCGATCCCGCAGCGAGTCCCCGGCGCCGCCGGCGGGATGGGTTCCGCCGACGCTCTCGGCGACCATGCGGCTCGCCCACGCGACGCAGGCCTCGCTGCGGCCGGGGCGATCGGGGCAGGGGTGCTCCGGCGGCTTGGCCCGGGCGATCGCCGCCGCGAGGTCCTCGATCCCCTCGCCCCGCCGCGCCGAGATCGGCACCACCGGACTGCCGAGGCGGGCCTCGAGCTTCAGGGCGTCGATCGACAGGCCGCGACGCTTCGCGGCATCGATCATGTTCAGGGCGACCACCATCGGCAGGTCCGGCCGCGCCGCGGCCGCGAGGAACTGCAGGTTGCGGGGCAGGTTCGTGGCATCGAGGACCGCCAGGACCAGATCCGGCTTGCCGGCGGGCAAGCGTCCATCGAGGCAGTCGCGGCAGAGCGACGACTCGGGCAGATCGAGCTCGAGGTCGTAGCTGCCCGGAAGGTCGATGACCTCGGCGGTCCCGCCGTCGGCCAGCTGCCAGGTGCCCACCCGCGCCTCCACGGTGCTGCCGGGGAAGTTCGCGGTGCGGCTGCGGACGCCGCAAAGGCGATTGAACAGCGTGGTCTTGCCGGTGTTGGGATTGCCGAGCAGCGCGACCCGCAGCGGGCCGCTGCGGGGCTTGGCGGAAACCGAGAGAGGAGCGGCGACCGGTGCGGACATGGGAGCAGCAGGGGATCGGATCCGCCGAGGCGGGCCCTCGGACCGCGGGGCGGTCAGGAGGGACGATGCTCCCCTCGAGCGACCTCGGGGCAGCCCGCCCCGCAGGGCGTCGCGTAGATCCGGCACGCCATCGAAGCGGCGAGGCCGAGTCTCGTCCGGGCGACTTCGATGATGCAGGCGGTGCCCGAACGGCAGACCCGCACCTCGGCGCGATCCTCAAGGCCCATCGCCCGCAGGAGCTGCGACTCCGACGGCGAAAGGGCATCGAGTTCGACGATCACCCGCTCGCCCCGCTGCAGCAGCGAGAGCGGGGTCCGGGCAGGCGGAGAGGCGGAGTCGGTGGAAGTCGTCATGGGCGAAACCGGTCCTCGGGACCGCCAAGTGTATTGCGACTTCGTCTCAACGGGAAGGGGCCGATTCAATCGTCCGGCAGCGTCGCCTCCGCGGGGCCGGTCCCGCCCTCGCGGCGGCCGCTCCGCCGGTACTCCGCCCGACGCGAGGCGTACTCGGCCGGGGCCACGGGAAGCTCCATGGTCTCGCCGGAGGCCCACTGCCGGTGCAGCTTCTCCAGGAAGGGCACGCACCAGCGGCAGCCGGTGCCGGCACCGAGGCACTCCGACAGTTGGCTCGGCACCTTGGGATGGGTCCGGGCGACGAAGTGGCGGAGCTTCCGCAGGCTCACCCGGAAGCACAGGCAGACATGGTCGTCCGGATCCATCCGGCGAGTCTACGGGCACGGACGCGGAGACGCCGGCGATGATGGGCCGATGCCTCGGCGACCTCGATCGATCCCGCGGTTGCTTGCAGCGATCGCCGCCGGCCTCGTGGGGTGCGGCGAGGCGCCGCTGCGGGTCCTGTGCAGCGTGGATCCGGCGGTGGCGACGCCGCTGCTCGACGCCTTCGCCGAGACGTCCGGGCAACCCGTCGAGGTCGAGTTCATCCCGG
>CAZQUA010000157.1:0-5806 GCA_964596455.1 uncultured Isosphaeraceae bacterium | reverse complement strand
GGTCTGCGGTTAGGTCGCCACTCGCTCGGGGCGAACGGGCGCCAAGGCGGTTGGGTGGGCCCGGTTTGTTTGTTTGGGGCCGACCACGATGCTGGAGGCGGGCGAGGTAGTGCAGTGGGTCGTCTCACTCCCCGCATGACCCACGCAATCGCCCATCCAAGGTACGGTACCCGCGCAGCAGATTGGCTCGATGCGACTGGTCTGCGAGGCGAGCGTTCGGCATGGTTTGACGCGGCTGTGGGATTGGGAGGCTTCTGGGGGGACCCCAGATGGGGAGGTGCTGCCGGGTGTCGGCAGATTGGCCTCAGATAGACTGATGTGGGTTCCGTGAAACGCACGGAGATGGACTGGGATACCTGGGGTTTGGCGGAGAGGTTGACGAGTGGCGTGTTGGGATCGTTGGGGAAATCGGAGCTCGGTGGTGGTGTCGCGCTTGGCGACAAGACCGGGCGGTCTCCGGCAGCGAGACGGCTGCCGCAACCCTGCGGACTGAGGTCCCCTCGATGTTCAAGATCTATGTGGGCAATCTCGATTACCGCGTCGAAGCCGAGGATGTGCTTCGGCTCTTCCAGCGATTCGGCCCGATCGAGGATGTTGCGCTCGCGGTCGACAAGAAGACGGGCAAGAAGCGGGGGTTTGCCATCGTGATGGTGCGGGAGGAGCTTCGCGGCCGGCTTGCGATTGAGTCGCTCGCGGGCACCAAGATGCGGGGCCGAGCCCTGGTGATCAACGAGGCCATCGCCAAGAAGGGCGGAAAGACGCCGAGCTTCCGCGAACTGCGGAGCGGGCCGCTTGGGCCGCGGGCCTTGGGCCTCAACCCACGGCGTCGCTCCATGCGGAATCCGCGTCGGGGCGGCACCGGCGGCGGTGGGGGTCCCTCCGATCGGCGGCCCTCCGGCGGCCCTGGGAACGGCGACGGCGGTCCCGCCACCTGAACGCGCAGGGACGCTCCGCGCGGAGCACTGCCGAGACCGTATCTTGACCGCGTGGGGCGGCGGGCGATGCTCGTCTTCGCGGCTTCGAGACGCTGGCCGGAAGGACCTTTGCATGGCGTATCTGGATGTCCGTGGTCCTGCGGGAACCCAGCGTCTGCCGGTCGAGGTCGATCCGGTGACGGTCGGCCGGCATCCCGAGTGCACCATCCATCTCCGGGATGACCGCATCAGTCGGCGGCATTGCTCCGTGGAGCCCTGCGAGGGCGGGTTCCTCGTCCGGGATCTCCGCTCCCGCAACGGGACCAAGGTGAACGGCGTTCGCGTCGCAGAGCGGGTGCTTCGCAGCGGGGACGTCATCGAGGCGGGGCCGCTCTGGATGCAGTTCATCGATCCCGCGGAAGCGCCGGTTCGCCGCCGCCACACCCCCGACTTCGCGGTGGCGTCGGAGGCCGCGCACGATCGGGCCACCCTCGACGTGGACCTTCGCGAGGTGGTCGGCCCGGTCCGAACCGACTACGAGCAGCGTCTGCAGCAGATCATCGAGGGCTCGCCGGACCGCACCTTCGGCCTCGATCAGCTCGGCCTCGTCGACACCCGCGGGGTGACCGTGCATGCGGCGGCCTCTTCGGGAGGCGAGGAGAGCGGCGCCGAGAGCGTTCGCGTGCTGAAGCTGCTGCTGCTCGCCTGCTTCCGGGCCCGTGCCACCGACATCCATGTCGAGCCGCGGGGGGATGCTTCAGTGGTTCGCCTGCGGATCGACGGCTACATGATGACCGCGACGGAGATCTCCGCCGCCATCGCCCGCCGCGTGGTGTCGATGGTGAAGGTGCTCTGCGAGATCGACACGAGCCCGAAGGCGGCGGTGCAGGACGGGCACTTCTCGGTGGCGGTGCCGGGCCGCACCGTCGACTATCGCGTCAGCTTCACGCCCTCGGTGCACGGGCAGAAGCTGGTGGTCCGCGTCCTCGACTCGAGCAATGCCCCGAGCCGCCTGCACGAGCTCGGCTTGCTTCCGTGGATGTACGAGAAGCTGCGGCGGATCGCGACCCGCGACGCCGGCATGCTGCTCGCCTGCGGGCCGACCGGCAGCGGCAAGACCACCACCCTCTACTCCTGCCTCCGCGAAATCGACGTGGAGCAGCGGAACGCCATCACCATCGAGGACCCCGTCGAGTACAAGCTCGAGGGCGCCACCCAGATCCCCATCGACGCGAAGCACGGCCACACCTTCGCGACGATCCTCCGCTCGGTGCTTCGGCAGGATCCCGACGTGATCTTCCTCGGCGAGATCCGAGACATCGAGACCGCCAACGTGGCCATGCAGGCGGCGATGACCGGGCACCTCGTCTATTCGACGGTCCACGCCAAGGACACCATCGGCGCCATTTTCCGTCTGCTCGATCTCGGTGTCGAGCAGTACCTCGTCGCCAACGCCATCAACCTGATCATCGCCCAGCGTCTGGTCCGCCTGCTGTGCATGGGCTGCCGCCGCCCGGTGCGGGCGACGCCCCCGCAGAGCATGCGGATGGGGCAGCTGCTTGCAGGGGTGCCGGAGATCTTCGTGCCCTCGGGATGCGCGGAGTGCCTCGAGACCGGCTTCCACGGGCGAAGGGCCCTCTTCGAACTGCTCGAGTTCAGCGACCCCTTGCGGGACGCGGTGCTTCGCACCCCGACCATCCAAGGGATTCGGGAGATCCTGCGGGGCGGTCTCTTCACGAGCCTGCAGCAGTTCGGTTTCCAACTCGTCGCCGCGGGGCACACCAGCTTCGACGAGGTCGAGCGGGTGGCGGGGACGGAGTGACCCGGTGGCGTCGGATTCGGACATGCTTGACGACTCCGCGGGCGGGTCCCCGTCGGCAAGTCCCTTCGAGGCCCTCGGCCTGCCGGCCCGGATCGATCTCGACCCCGATGCGGTCGATCGGGCGTGGCGGCGGGCCGCGGCCGCCTGGCATCCCGATCGGTTCGCCGATCCGCTGGCTCGCGCCGAGGCGGTCCGGCGGGCGGCGGTCGTGAATGCCGCCAGAGAGACGCTGCGGGATCCGCTGACGCGGGCGGAAGCCCTGTCGGCGGTGCGGGGCGTCGCCCTTGCGGGGACCGAGGCGGCCATGCCGCCGGCCTTCCTCATGCAGATGCTCGAGCTTCGCGAGTCGTTGGCGGAGGGAGCCGCAGGCGGCGATCCGGCGGTCTGCGGGCAGCTCGCGGCGGAGGCCGAGGCCGGCATCGAGGAGCGGTTGGCGGCCATTGCCTCGCTTCTCGGGCAGGCCGCCGTCGGCGAGGCGGCGGCCGCGATCCGCGAACACCTCGCGGCGTGCCGGTATCTTCGTCGCTTCGCGGCGGAAGCGCGGGCGGCGGCCGTGGGCTGAGGCTTCCGCCGGTTCGCTCCCTTCGCCGCGCTCGCCATCGCCGGGCGGCGCCCATCGTGAACCTCGAACTCCTGCTCTCGCTGCTCATGGTGCCGCTCCTCGTGGGGAGCGCCTTCTTCTCCGGTTCCGAGACCGCGCTGTTCGGCCTCGGCGAGAACGAGCGGATCCGCCTCCGCCGCGGCGGTGCCCTCGCCGGCCGGGCGGTCGATCGCCTGCTGGCCGAGCCGCGGATGCTGCTGATCACCCTGCTGCTCGGGAACGTGACCATCAACACGCTGTACTTCGTGGTCAGCTCGGTGCTGCTGCTGCGGGTGCATGGACGCACCGTCGCGAGCGTTCCCCTCGAGGCGGCGGTGGCGATGGGAACGCTCCTCGCCCTCATCCTCTTCGGCGAGATCGTCCCCAAGCTCGCCGGCACCTCCCGGCGGCTCGAGGTGGTGGCGGTGGTGGCGCCGCCGATGCTGGTGGTGCATCGCGTGCTCGCCCCGATCCGCCTTGCCATGGCCCGGTTCGTCATCGATCCCCTGGCGCGTCTCACCGCACCGCGGGCGGCGCCTCCGCGCCTTTCGGGCGAGGAGCTGACGGCGCTGCTCGATCACTCCGCACGGGAAGGAAGCATCGACTCGCAGGAGCAGTCGCTGCTTGGCGACGTCCTTCGTCTTCGTCGCCTGCGGGTTCGGGACATCCAGGTGCCCCGGGTGCGGGTGGCGGCGGTGGCGATCTCGGCCACCTTCGAGGAGGTCCGCGAGGTGGCGGCGAGGGAACGCCTCACCCGCCTCCCGGTGCACGCAGGCGATCTGGATCGGATCGTCGGCATCCTGCCGATCAAGCGCTACCTCGCGGCCGAGGGCCGTCTCGACATCCACGGGTCGCTGGTCCCGCCGCTGTTCGTTCCGGAGATCGCCTCCGTGGAGTCGCTGCTGGTGCACTTCCGCGGCAGCGGCAGCACCCTGGCGATCTCGGTCGACGAGTTCGGCGGCACCGCGGGCGTCGTCGCGATCGAGGACGTGGTCGAGACCCTCGTCGGGGACATCCCCGCACCGGGCGAACTGGTGCTTCCGCCGCCGCGACGCCTCGATGCGGAGTCCTGGCAGGTCCACGGAGGCATGAGCGTCCACGCATGGGCGGACCTGTTCGGCGCCCCGCTGGGCTCGCGATGGGCGGCGACCATCGGGGGACTCATGATGGAGCGACTCGGACGCACCGTCGAGGTCGGCGACCGGGTCGGCCTCGGCAACGTCGAGCTCGAAGCGCAATCGGTCTCGGGACGAATCGTCGAGACCGTCGTGGTGCGTCTGCTTCCCGACCGCGGCGCCGCCGGGGAGGGGCGGCGATGACCCTTCCCCCGATGCCCCAACTGGCGGCGGCGATCGCATCCGGCGGATCGGAGGCGGCGGCGGCGTCGTGGCCGTGGATCCTTGCGGCGGTGGTGGGAATCGGCGCGAGCGCGGTCTTCAGCGGCCTCGAGATCGGCCTCTACACCATCAATCGCGTTCGCCTTGCCGTGCGGGCGGGGCGAGGCGAACGGTCCGCCCTCCGCCTGCAGCGGGAACTGGGGCATCCGGAGCATCTGCTCGGAAGCCTGCTCGTGGGCAACAATCTCGTCAACTATCTCGGAACCCTGTCGGTGGCGGTGCTGCTCGAACGGAGCGGATTGGCGCCCGGTCCGGCGGTGGTGGTGAACACCGCGGTGGTGGTGCCGACGCTGCTCGTGCTCGGCGAGATCCTTCCCAAGGACCTCTTCCGCACCTTCACCGACCAGTGGACCTACCGCTTCTCCGGCTTCCTCGCGTCGCTTCGCCTCACGCTCACCGTGACCGGCATCGTGCCGCTGCTCGGACTCGCCGGGCGGCTCGCATCGCGGCTCATCGGCGGCAAGGCATCGATCGGGCCGACGGCGGCGCAGCGGATCAGTCATCTCATTCGCGAGGGCACCGGGGCCGGGGTCGTCACTGGCGAGCAGGCCTCGATGGTGGATCGGGCCCTCACCATGCGGCGGCGGACCATCGAGGGCGAGATGATGCCGTGGTCGCGGGTGTCGACGGTGCCGCTCGAGGCGTCGGGCGAGGGCCGCACCGCGATCATCCGCAATCGGCCCCACAGCCGATTCCCCGTGCTCGACCGTTCCGGCAAGGTCTGCGGCATTCTGGCGGCGCTCGATGCGCTGGTCGAGCCTCGGCGACCCACCCGCGAACTGATGACCGCGGCAACGCTGCTGCCGGGAGAGATGGGGGCGATGGAGGCGCTGCGAAGCATGCGGCGTTCCCGCAGCCGCATGGCGGTGGTCATCGATCGGTCGGGGCGGCCCCGAGGCATCGTCAGCCTGAAGGACCTCGTGGAGCCCCTCACGGGGGATCTCCGGGCGTGGTGATTCCCGTCCCGCCGCCGGCTTCCGCATCTGCCGACGTCGCCGCTATACTCCTCGATCCCCTCGGGAATCCCGAGACGGGCCCGTAGCTCAGCTGGCTAGAGCGCACCCCTGATAAGGGTGAGGTCGAAGGTTCGAGT
>CAZQUA010000156.1:0-5822 GCA_964596455.1 uncultured Isosphaeraceae bacterium | reverse complement strand
GAGCAAGTCGAGTTCGGGACCCCCCTCGACCGGCCCCCGAGACGCCCGGACCGCCCCGCTCCATTCCCTGCCCCCGTCAGGGTCAGACCCCCCAGCCCCCCACCCCGAACCGTCGATCCCGATGGTCAAGTTGCGAAACTGGGCAAGACCGGTAACATTCCCCTTGCACTGCCGCAAGGCAAGGCACCTCCCACGCATCTTTCTCCCCTCCGGAAAGCGCCCGGGTCACACCGGGCGCTTTCTTTCCGCCCATTCCTTCCTTCTCTGTGTCATTCCGAGTGCCCAAACGGCGGGCTCGGCCATGCATGTGGGGCCGCGGTCGGACGATCCGACGGCATTCCGGAGCATGCCTCGCCGATTCCGGCGATGCGGTGCCGCCTCGCTCGACCGACCGCATTGAGCAATGGGACCTCGGTGGTGTCCTCGCCGCACGCCCCTCGCTCCAACGGCCCCCGAGGTCGTCGCGGCCTCGGAAGGACTCGCCGCGGGCAGAGCGTGGCGATCGGCGGTTTATGATCCTCGCTTCCCTCCCGACGACTCCGACCATCGCCTGGACCTCCCATGAGCACGCCCGCCGACTGCCGCTATTCGACCTCGCATGAATGGTTCCGCCGCGAGGGCGACCTCGTGACCATGGGCATCACCCAGTTCGCGGCGGATCAGCTGACCGACGTCACCTACGCGGCGATGAAGCCCGTGGGCACCGAGATCGCGGCGGGCGGGGCGGTGGGAGAGGTCGAGTCGGTGAAGACCACCAGCGACGTCTACTCCGCGGTGGCCGGCTCGATCGCCGAGGTCAACGAGGCGATCTCGTCGGATCCGTCGCTCGTCAACAGCGATCCCTACGGGGCCGGTTGGATGGTGCGGATCCGCTGCAGCGATCCCTCGCCGCTCGAGGGCCTGATGGACGCCGCCGCGTACGAGAAGAGCCTCGCGAGTGCCTGAACCGCTTCGTGCCGACGAGGCCCCGCTCGGCACCATCCGCGTCCGCGGCCTCCGCAAGACCTATCGCAGCGGCGCCCGCAGCGTGGAGGCGGTCCGCGGCCTCGATCTTCAGATCGACGAGCCCGGCTTCTATGCGGTCATGGGGCCCTCCGGCAGCGGCAAGACCACGCTGCTGCATCTGCTTGCCGGCCTCGATCGCCCCGATGCCGGCGAGATCGAGGTGGCCGGCCTCCGAATCGACACCCTGCCCGAGCGGGAGCTGACCCTCTACCGACGCCGGCGGATCGGCATCGTGTTCCAGCAGTTCAACCTGCTGCCCACCCTGTCCGCGCTCGACAACGCCATCCTTCCCGGCACCCTCGACGGCCGGCCCGCCGCGGAGCTGCGCCGCCGCGGCCTCGAGCTGCTCGAGACCCTCGGCCTCGGCGAGCGGGCCGACCACCGCCCCGACGCGATGAGCGGCGGCGAGCAGCAGCGGGTCGCCATCGCCCGCGCCCTGCTGTTCGATCCGCCGGTGCTCTTCGCCGACGAGCCCACCGGCAACCTCGACTCCGCGACGAGCGACCGCCTCTGGGACCAGCTGAACCGCCTCGCCGCGGAGCGGCGAATGATCGTGCTCATGGTCACGCACGAGCCCGCGGCCGCCACCCGCTGCCGGCGGGTCTTCGTGCTTCGCGATGGAATCCTCTCTGGAGCCTTCGATGCGGAGGGCCTCGATGCGGGCGGTCTGGCCGTTCGTGCATCTCAGCTTGGCCGGTCGCCCGCGTAGGTCGATCCTGCTCTCGATCGCGGTGCTGCTCTCCTCGGCGCTGGTGGTGGTGGTCACCTCGCTCGTGGCGTCGGGGCAGGCGGGCATCGAGAAGCGGATCAACCGCTCCATCGGTGCCACCGACGCCCTCGTCACCCATCTCTTCGATGGCGAGTTCGAGGACGCCCTGCTCGAGGAGGTCCGTTCCTGGCCGGGCGTGGTGGCCGCGGGCGGGCGCCTGCGAGGCTCGCTCACGCTGGTGCGGGAGGACGAGGGCCGCGACGAGGAGGGGCGGGTCCGCCGGATCACCGTGCAGTGCCGCGGCTTCGACCTCGCCGACGCCGAACGGTTCGACCAGCTCGAACTCGCGCAGGGCCGGATGCCCGCAGCGGCGGGCGAGGCGATCCTGGATCCGCTGACCGCCCAGCACCTGCAGGCGACGGTGGGCACCCGCCTCGTGGTGCAGCGGTTCGGCGACCCGGTGCCGCTCGAGGTCGTCGGCATCCAGCGTCGCCCGATCCTCGGGGCCCTGCAGCGGCCGGTGGTGCATCTCGATCGCGAGACCCTCGCCGAGGCGATCGGCGAGACCGGACGCCTGAGCGCGATCTCGCTGATCCTCGAGCCGGGCACGGACATCGCCGCCTGGTGCGACCTGCAGCGGCTCTTGCTGCCGGAGGACCTCACCGTCGAGCCCTCCGAACGGGTGCGGGGCGGCTTCGACCGGCATGTGGCGGGCAGCCGCCTCGGCCTCACCCTCGGGGCGGTGCTGGCGTTCCTCTCCTGCAGCTTCATCGTGGCCACCGGCATGACCACCGCGGTGGTCGAGCAGCAGCGGATCCTCGCCATCGCCCGCTGCATCGGTGCGGCGCGGACGCAGCTCTTCGCCGGGCAGCTGCTCTGCGGCGCCGTGCTCGGCGGAGCCGGAGGCGTGCTCGGGCTGCCGCTGGGCATGGCCATCGCCGCGGCGGTGGCGGCGGCGCGACCCGACCTGCTCTCGGCGGGCCTGGTCGTCCCCGCCTTCGGCGTGCAGCTCGCCCTCATCGGCTCGATCGGGGCGGGCCTGCTCGGCGCCGCCTATCCCGCGGTGCAGGCCAGCCGCGTGCCGCCCCTCGAGGCGATGACCGCGCAAGCCCGGCCCGCCCGCGGGCGGGGCATCGCGATCGCCGCGGCCATCGGCGTGGCGCTCGTCCTCATCCAGCTGGCGCTGCTCTCGATCCCCGATCGCGACGGCCGCTTCCTGGTCTACAGCTTCGTGGGCATGCCGCTGCTGCACGTCGCGGCGTTCCTGCTGGCGCCGGGGGTGCTCGTGGTGCTCGCCCGCCTGCTCGGGCCGGGGATCTCCCGCCTGCTGGCCCTGCCGCCGCGGGTGCTGGCGGGATCGGTGGCGGCCTCGCCCTACCGCCTCGGCTTCACCGGCGGAGCCTTGATGGTGGGGCTGGCGATCCTCGTGAGCACCTGGAGCAACGGCGAGGCCCTCATCGAGAACCTCCGCGAACGGACCCGCTTCGCCGACGGCTTCGTCTTCCGGACGAGCGGCCTGAGCCCGGCGCAGCAGGCCGAGATCGCGGCGCTGCCGGGCGTCGACGAGAGCTGCCCGGTCGGCTACCTGCCCCTGCAGGTGATGGGGCAGCAGGTCTTCGGCCTCGAGGGGTTCGCCCCGCCGAGCGTGATCGCGGTCGGCTTCGATCCGGAGCGGTTCCTCCGCCTCAACCGCCTCGAGTGGGTGCGGGGTTCGCCCGAGGCCGCCATTCCCCGCCTGCGGGAGGGCGACGCGGTGCTCGTCGCGGAGCAGTTCCTCACCGCCCGCGGCCTCGACCTCGGCTCCCGCCTCGTCCTCGGCAACGCCCGCCGCAGCGTCGAGTTCGAGATCGTCGGCGTCGTCGGCGCCGCGGGCCTCGACATGGCCACGCAGGTCTTCGGCATGCGGAGCCTCTACAACGAGCAGGCGATCAGCTGCGTCTTCCTCGACTTCGACGCGGTGGCGAGGCACTTCGGCAGCCGCGAGGCCTACATCATGCAGCTCGCGCTCTCGCCGGCGCTTGCCGCGGAGGACGAGGCGATCCTCGCGGAGCGGATCGCCTCGGCGGTGCCCGGCACCGTCTTCGCGAGCGGACGCGGCATCCGCGAGATGGTCGACCGCATCGGGAGCACCGCCCTCGGCGTCGCCACCGCGGTCGCGGGCGGGGCCCTGCTGCTCGCGGGCCTCGGCGTGGGCAACGTGATCGCCGCGGGCATCGCCGCCCGCCGCTTCGAGTTCGGGCTCATGCGGGCGGTGGGATCGAGCCGCGGCACCGTGGCCCGGCTCGTCCTCGCCGAGGCGGTGCTCGTCGCCGCAACCGCCGCGGTCACCGGCCTCGCCCTCGGCATGCATCTCGCGGAGATGGGCCGGGTGATGTACCGCGAACTCGCGGGCATCGAGCTTCCCCCGGTCCTGCCGGCGATCCCCCTCGCCGCCGGATGCACGGCCCTGCTGCTGATCGCGATGGCGGCCTCGGGACCGGCGGTCCTCGGCCTCCTGCGGCGACCCACCGTCGAGCTGCTCGCCGCGGGCCGGGCCGGCTGAGGCGCCGCCGCCACCTACGATCCGCCGGTGCCGCCCGACCGCTTCGAGCTCCGCAGCCCCTTCGCCCCCACCGGGGACCAGCCCGCGGCGATCGCGGCGCTCGCGGCGGGCCTGCGGGAGGGACGCCGCCATCAGGTGCTGCTCGGCGCCACCGGCACCGGCAAGACCTTCACGATGGCCAACCTGATCGCGGAGGCGGGGCGGCCCACGCTGATCATCAGCCACAACAAGACCCTCGCGGCGCAGCTCTACGAGGAGATGAAGGAGCTCTTCCCCGACAACGCGGTGAGCTACTTCGTCAGCTACTACGACTACTACCAGCCGGAGGCCTACATCCCCCAGCGGGACATCTACATCGAGAAGGATGCCTCGCGGAACCCCGACCTCGACCGCCTCCGCCTCGCCGCGACGAGCCACCTGCTCAGCCGCCGCGACTGCATCGTGGTGGCGAGCGTGAGCTGCCTCTACGGACTCGGCTCGCCCGCGGAGTACGGCCGCCGCATCATGCTCGTGGAGCGGGGGCGGACGATCGAGCGGCGGACCTTCCTGCTCGGCCTCGCCAAGATGCAGTACCGCCGCCGCGACCTCGACCTCGAGCGGGGCACCTTCCGGGTCCGCGGCGACTGCCTCGAGCTGCATCCCGCCCACGAGGAGTTCGCGGTCCGCATCGACCTCTTCGGGGACGAGGTGGAGCGGATCGAGACCTTCGACCCGCTGAGCGGCGAGATCCTCGGCGAGCACGCGTCCTTCTTCATCTTCCCCGCGGTGCACTACGTGACCCCGGAGGACCACATGCAGAAGGCCCTCGAGGGCCTCCGCGCCGAGCTCGAGGAGCGGCTGCTGTTCTTCCGCTCGCGGGGACTGCTGCTCGAGGCGGAGCGGATCCGCAGCCGCACCCTCTACGACCTCGAGCTCCTCGAGGAGACCGGCACCTGCCCGGGGGTGGAGAACTACGCCCGCTGGTTCGACGGGCGCCAGCCGGGGGAGCGGGCGTTCACGCTGCTGGACTACTTCATGCACGCCGGCGGCGAGCGCCCCGACGACTGGCTGGTGTTCATCGACGAGAGCCACGTCACCATCCCCCAGATCCGCGGGATGTTCTTCGGCGACCGCAGCCGCAAGCAGACCCTCGTGGACCACGGCTTCCGCCTGCCGAGCGCCCTCGACAACCGCCCGCTGCGGTTCGAGGAGTTCGAGGCCCTCGTGCCCCAGGTGATCCACGTCTCCGCCACCCCGAGCGAGTACGAACTCGAGCAGGCCGGCGGCGAGTTCGTCGAGCAGGTGATCCGCCCCACCGGCCTCGTGGATCCGCCGATCGAGGTGCTGCCGGCGACCCGGCAGGTGCCCGACCTCATCGAGCGGGCCCGCGAGCGGGCCGCCCGCGGCGAGCGGACCCTCGTGACCGCCCTCACCAAGCGCCTCTGCGAGGACCTCACCCGCTACCTCCACGAGGCGGGCCTTCGGGTCCGCTACCTCCACAGCGAGATCGACACCCTCGAACGTCTCGAGATCCTGCGCGACCTGCGCCTCGGCGAGTTCGACGTGCTCGTCGGCGTGAACCTTCTT
>CAZQUA010000155.1:0-5872 GCA_964596455.1 uncultured Isosphaeraceae bacterium | reverse complement strand
GCCCGCGCCCGAGGGGTAGGGGAACATGTCGAGGCAGTAGAACTTCGGCTTCGAGGCGTCGAAGCCGGGATCGCCCGGATTGGGTTGCCGGAACGCGTCCTCCGCCTCGATCCGCGCCTGCCAACGCTCCTCGATCTCGTTGGCGAGCCTGCCGGTGTAGCGATGCGGGAAGTCGTGGGCGGTCGAATCGGTCATGTCGGTGCGGGTCGCGGCGTCGGTTCGGGGGGCGTGCGATCGCGGCGGAGGACGCACGATACCGATCGCCCCGACGGGCGGACGCCGTCGCCGCCTGTCCCGGCCGCCCCCGGCCTCGCAATCGCCGCAGGCGTCAGGACGAGCGGCTGCCCACTCCCGCAGCCGAAGCGTCGCCCTTCTGGTCCTTCGTGGCGAAGTGCTTGATGGCATCGCCGGCGAGGTAGAAGCTGCCGGTGATGCAGATGAGATCCTCGCGGCTGACCGCCCGCCCGGCGAGTTCGAGGGCCTCGGGCAGCGTCCGTCCGACCTGGCTCATCTTGCCGCTCCGCTCGGCGAACATCCGCTGCAGCTCGTCGGGGTCCATCGCCCGCGGGTTGCTCCCGCTGCGGGTGAAGATCACCTTGTCGGCGCCGAGGTTCACCCGGTCGAGCATCGCTCCCACGTCCTTGTCCGAGCAGCAGCCGAAGACGCACACCATCGAGTCGTAGGGCACGTGGGCCCCGACGCACCGCATCAGCGCTCCCACCGCCGCCGGGTTGTGGGCCCCGTCGACGAGCACCTTGGGCCGCTCGTGGAGCACCTGCATCCGCCCGGGGACCCGCGTCCTCGCGAGGCCCGCGGTCACCTTCTCCTCGGGGCAGTCCATGCCGGCGGCGCGAAGGGCGTCGATCACCGCGAGGGCGAGGCCGCAGTTGCCGGCCTGATGCTCGCCCGGCAAGGGCACCGGCAGATGCTCGAGGCGGCTCGTCGGGGTGTAGAGGCAGACGCGGGTGTGGGGGCCGAGGTCGCTGCTCGAGCAGAACCGGCTGCTGAACTCGATCTCCTTGTTCACCACCCGGAGGGTCGCGCCGACCTCCGCCGCCACCTCCCGCATCACCGCGTCGACCGAGGCGTCGAGGTCGAACGCCAGGGCCGGCACGCCGGGCTTGAAGATGCCCGCCTTCTCGCGGGCGATCTCCTCCCGGGAGGCGCCGAGCAGGCGGGTGTGGTCGAGATCGATCGAGGTGATCACCGAGACCTCGGGCGTGATGATGTTCGTCGAGTCGAGCCGGCCGCCGAGGCCCACCTCGATCACCGCGATGTCCACCGCCTGCTCGGCGAAGTGCTTGAAGGCGGCCGCGGTGACGGCCTCGAAGAAGGTCGGCGGTTCGCCGATCGCCGCCGCGGCCTCGGCGACGGCGCGGATCGCCTCGGTGAAGTCGTTCTTGGCGATCATCTGCCCGTTGATCGAGATCCGCTCGCGAAGATCGATCAGATGGGGGCTCGTGTAGGTGCCGACGGTGTAGCCGCAGCCCTCGAGCATCGACCCGATCATCGCGACGGTGGCGCCCTTTCCGTTGGTGCCGCCGACGTGCACCATCCGGGTCTGCTCGTGGGGATTGCCGAGCCGCTCCATCAGGCGTCGCATCCGGTCGAGGCGGAAGGCGTCGTCGCTGTAGCGGACCACCCGCATCCGCTCGATGTCCGACCGCTCGAGCAGCCATCGCAGGGCCGACTGGTAGCCGGCGATCTCGCCGCTGCCGCTTCGGCCCGAGGGGGCGGGCACCAGCTTGCCTTCGACGAACTCGCCGCCGGACGCCCCCGTCGCCGCCTTGCGGCCCTTTCCTCGCGGCGCCTCGCTCGGGCCCGCCGCCGGGCCGGCCTTGCCGCTCTTGCCTGCGGCCCGCGGTGCTGGCGTCGCTCCCTTGACCGTTCCCTTGCCCGCACGGGCCGTCGGCCCACTGCCCTCTGCCTGCCCCTCAGCGGCGGGACGGGCCGACGCCGCCTTGACGGACTTCCGAGGCGACGCGGCCTTGGGCGAAGGCGTTGGCTTGGGGGATGCGGCCTTGGGGGGAGAGTTTGCGGCGACCTCCGGGGCAGTCGGAGGGGTGCTGGTTCCGCGGTCGCCGCGTGCGGGGGCCGCGGATGGGGACTTCTTGGGCATAGACCGTTAAGTTTATCGGAGCGTTCTTGAGTTTCAAGAAATTCGCCCCAAGCAGCTGTGCTGCAGAGACTTGCGGGATCGAGCCCCAGGCCTGCCCGAACCCCCGTCTCGACCCGGCAGACTGGCCCCGCGACGATGCCTCCGTCAGTCCCCGGCCGCAGGCAGCACCAGCGCCGCCACCGCCGCCGTCGACCAGCAGGCCATCGCCCCCGCGAGCATCGCCCGGAAGGCCAGTCGCGAGAACTCCGGCCGCCGCGTGGGGGCGAGGGCCCCGAGGCCGCCGATCTGGATGGCGATGGAGGGCAGGTTCGCGAAGCCGCAGAGCGCGTAGGTGGCGATCACCACCGATCGAGGCGAGAGTTCGCCCGCCGCCTGCATCTCGGCGAGGCGGAGATACGCCACGAACTCCGTGGCCACCACCTGGGTGCCGAGCAGCTCGCCCACCCGCGCGACGTCGCCCCCGCTCACGCCGAGCAGCCACGCCACCGGCGCGAAGGCCAGGCCCAGCAGCGGCGACAGGCCCCAGGCGCCGAAGCCCGCCTCCGCCCGCCACGAGGCCACCGGCCCCCACTCGCCGAGCGACCGGATCGGCCAATCCAGCAGCGCCAGCACCGCCACGAAGGCGATCAGCATCGCCGCCACGTTGGCCGCGAGGCGAACCCCGTCGGCGGCGCCGACCGCGAGGGCGTCGAGCAGGTTCGAGCCCGGACGCAGCTGCTCGCCGCGGAGCGAGTCCTCGGCGATCGCCTCGGTCTCGGGGACGAAGAGCTTCGCCATCACGAACGCCGCGGGCGCCGACATCAGCGAGGCGGTGAGCAGGTGCCTCGCGAACTCCGTCCGCAGGGCCTCGTCCTCTCCGCCGAGGAACGCCACGTAGCCGGCAAGCACGCTTCCCGCGATCGTCGCAAAGCCGCCGGTCATCACCACCATCAGCTGCGAACGGGTCATCGTGGGCAGGTAGGGACGCACGCAGAGCGGCGCCTCGGTCTGCCCCAGCAGCACGTTGCTCGCCGTGGCGAGGGCCTCGGTGCCGCTCACCCCGAGCGATCGCCGCAGCGCCCATGCCGCGGCGGCGACCAGCGCCGGCATCACCCGCAGGCGGTAGAGCACCGCCATCATCGCGGCGAAGAAGACGATCACCGGCAGGACGCGGAAGGCGAACACGAAGCCCCACGGCCCCTCCGCGTCCGCGAGGCTGCCGAAGACGAAGCGGCTGCCCTCGTCCGCGAAGCCGATCGCCTTCGCGACGCCGCCGGCGAAGGCACCGAACGCCGCGGCGGTGGCGGGCACCCGCAGCAGCAGCAGCGCGATGCCGATCTGCAGCAGCAGTCCGATCGCCACGATCCGCAGGCGGATCGCCGAGCGGCGGGTCGAGCAGAGCGTGGCCACGAGCAGGAACGCCGCGATCGCGAGCAGGCCGTGCCAGCGTGCCGGTTCGTCGGCGTCCATGGGACCAAGGTACCGGCGGCGGGGCGACGGTACCCTTCGCGGCCATGGAATGGCTCCTTCCCGGCACCGTGGGCGGACTGCTCGGGGCGGCGATCGCCGCCGCGGCGCTGCTGTGGCGATCCGCGGCGTCGCGGGCGGGCCTGCTCGCGGATCGGGACCGTTCCGCCCATCTCGCCGAGGACGCCTCGCGGGCCCGCGCCGCGGCCGAGTCGCGACTGGCCGAGAGCGATGCCCGCCGGGAGCAGGCCGAACGGACCCTCGCCGTCGAGCGGGAGCGTCTCGCCTCGCTCGAGCAGCGTCTCGCCGACGAGTCCCGCCGCATCGAGGAGCTCCGAGGCTCGCTGCGGGACGCCTTCCGCTCGGTCGGGCAGGAGGTCACCCAAGGGGGCCTCGAGCAGCTGCGGCAATCCGTCGGCGAGCTGGTGGCGGCGCAGAAGCGGCAGATCGACGCCGAGGGCGAGACCCGGCGGCAGGCGATCGAGGCGCAGATGAAGCCGATCCAGGAGGGCCTCGTGAAGCAGCGGGAGCTTCTCGCGGCGCTCGAGACCCGCCGCGAGGTGGCCTACAAGGAGCTGCAGACGCTGCTCGGCTCGATGGAGCGGACCCACGGCGAGCTGCGGGAACGGACCGGCAAGCTCGTCGAGGCGTTGCGTCGGCCCGAGACCCGCGGGCGGTGGGGCGAGATCGGCCTCCGCAACGCCGTCGAGCAGGCGGGCCTCAGTCCCCACTGCGACTTCGCCGAGCAGGTCTCCATCGACACCGCCGAGGGCCGCCTGCGGCCGGACCTGGTCATCAACCTGCCCGGCGGCGGCAGCATCGTGGTGGACAGCAAGGTGGCGCTGGACGGCTTCCTCTCGATGCTCGATGCGGACGCGGACCGGCCGGCGCTGCTGAAGCGCCATGCCGCCGCCGTCGCAGCGCACGTCCGCAATCTCGGGCAGAAGCGGTACTGGGAGCAGTTCGGGCGAACGCCGGAGTTCGTGGTCATGTTCGTCCCGGTCGAGAGCGCCCTCGTCGCCGCGATCGAGGCGGAGCCGGACCTCTTCGAGGAGGCGATCCGCCAGCGGGTGGTGCTGACGGGGCCGATGAACCTCGCGGCGCTGCTGCGGGTGGTGGCGATGACCTGGCGGGAGCACGACGTGGCGGAGAACGCCCGCACCATCGCCGACGAGGCCGCCAAGCTGCACCAGCGTCTTCGCCGGTTCGCGGAGAGCCTCGACGAGGTGGGCCGGCACCTGCAGAAGGCCGGCGACTCCTACGACAAGGCGATCGGCTCCTTCGAGAGCCGCCTCGTGCCCGCCGCCCGCCGCATGGAGCAGCACGGCGCCGCCAAGGGCGAATCGGTCGAGGCGCCGCGGAAGATCGGCCTCTCCCTGAAGACGCTCTCCACCGACGCCCGCGACGAGGATCCGCGACCGCGGCTTCCGGAGCCGCCGCCCGCCTGATCCCGGCGGCCGTCGCGGCGTTCGCCACCCGTACACTTCGCCGATGCCTGCCTCCCCCGGCGGTCCGCCGCGACGAACGACCTCGCGCCGCCACGCCTCGCCGCCCCCCGGCAAGCGTCCGCCGCTCGCGATCGCCACGACCACGCTCTGGGAGTACCCCAGCCAGCACTACGACGCGGACGCGGTCGAAGCCCCGGATCCGGTCGAGTCCCCCGAGGCGATCCTCTCCGACGCGTCCGACGCCGCCCGCCGCGCCGACGCCGCCGCGGCGGCGGCCCCTCGCCGCCGCGACCGGCACATGCAGGGCGACCGCGCCTACGTCGGAGCCACGCCCTCGTGGGTGATCTGGCAGCTGCTGCAGCGATACACCCGCCCCAAGGACCTCGTGATCGACCCGATGGCCGGCAGCGGCACCACCCTCGACGTGGCCCGCGACCTCGGGCGACGGGCCCTCGGCTACGACCTCCGGCCGACGCGGCCGGACGTCTTCCGCGCCGACGCCCGCCGCCTGCCCCTCGAGGACGCCGTCGCCGACTTCGTCTTCATCGACCCGCCCTACTCGACCCACGTCGACTACTCCGACGACCCCCGCTGCATCGGCCGCCTCGATGCCGGCGGCCCCGAGGGCGGACGCGCCTACTACGACGCGATGGAGCAGGCCATCGCCGAGATCGATCGGGTGCTGAAGCCGGGCCGGGCGATGGCGCTCTTCGTGAGCGACTCCTACCGACGCCGCCGCGGCGCCGCCCCGGGAGAGGGCCTCTTCATGCCGATCGGCTTCGAGCTCTTCGCGAGGCTCAGGAGCCGGTTCGATCCGGTCGACATCGTCTCGGTGGTCCGCCGCAACGCGAAGCTCGAC
>CAZQUA010000154.1:0-6009 GCA_964596455.1 uncultured Isosphaeraceae bacterium | reverse complement strand
GCCCGCCAGATGCGTCGCCAGACCGCCGCGATCCGGCTCGGATCGAAGTTCGCCGGCAGCCGCCTCGCCTCCATCGCCTCCCAGTGGGGATTGCCCCGCCTCGCCACGGCGTGGCGGAAGACGAAGTCCGGATGCATGCCCATGCGGAGGTCGACGACCACGAGTTCGTCGCCGGAGACCTCGATCCCCACGAAGCCGTCGGCGAACCACTCGAGGCGTTCCAGCGCCGCGATCCCCTCGGCCTCGCTGCGGGCCTCGGCATCGGAAGGATGGAACTCGAACTCGATCGGGCCGTCGTCGGCGACGAGGGAGTCGAGGCCCTCGTAGTGGCCGCCCTCCCCGATGGCGACCACCCGCCAGAGCAGCGTGGTCAGCGGCGCCGGCGTCGCGAAGATCGGCGGATCCTCGAGGCCGGCCGCCGCGAGCGACTCGCGAGCGTTCCGAAGCACGGCCTCCCGGGCCGCCCATGACCATCCGAGATAGGCGGTGCTGATGGCCAGTCCCGCCGCAAGGCACCGCGGAGCCCAGCGTCCGCCAGGCCTCGCCAGGACCACGGCCGCCGCCCCCACAAGCGGCAGGGTGTACAGCGGATCGATGATGAAGAGCGTGGCCCAGGCGACCGGTGGCGACGCGATCGGCCACCACAGCTGGGTGCCGTAGGCGGTGTGGGCGTCGAGCAGCGGATGGCTCAGCAGGGTCAGCAGCACCGCGGCCAGCCACCGCTGCGGCGCTTCCCGGGCGGGAGGCCACCACCGTCGCATCGCCAGCCAGATGGCGATGCCGAGCGGGGCCAGCACGAAGAGCGAGTGGCTGAAGCCCCGATGCATCGTGAAGTTCTCGACCACGCCGCCGTAGTCGATCGCCACATCGAGGTCCGGCAGCGTCCCGAGAAGTCCGCCCACGAGCAGGGCCTTTCGCCGCTGCGGCGCCGGCACGCAGATCGCGGCCACGCATGCGCCGAGGGCGATCTGGGTCAGCGAGTCCATGGTCGATGCCGGCGATCGGGAGGAAGCGGTCGCCGCGAGCGGCGGTTCGTGGTCGAGATGGGCATGCTAGGTTCGGTCCGCAGAGCGTCCGAAGGTCCGCGGCGGGCCCGGCCGGTGCGGAAGCGTGGCGAAGCCGGGGCCGCGGCGATGCCACGAGTCGAAGCCGACGAAACGGCACACGATGCCGGGCGGACTCGCCTCCGAAAGCCTCGATGCAACCGACGCCTCCCGCCATGCATCCGGCGGTCCTCGCGCCGCAGGCTCCGACGATCGGCCCCGTCTTCGGCATGCTCGAGGCGGGCCGATGCCCCTACCCTCCGCTTTCCTCCGCGACCTGCGAGACCCGCATGCCCTCGACGCCGGACACCCTCTCGCTGCAACTGTCCTTCCCCGGACTGCCGGAACTGGCGCCGCTCGTCCACGACTTCGCCCGCCATGCCTTGCATCTCGCCGGCATCGAGGGGGACCGCCATCAGGACCTGCTCGAGGCGTTGCGGTCGAGCCTCTCGCTGATAGAGGAAACGCTCGCGCGGGAGGGCGATCCGATGGTGGCGATGGAGCTGCACGCCACGATCGACGCGGATGCCGTCGAGTTCCGGATCCTCGAGCACGGACGCCCGCTCGGTGGCAACGACGCCGCGGGCGAGGCCCAGCCTGGCGGCGAGATCGCCGCGAAGGTCCGGCCCGCCGCGGTCTTCGACCGCCTCACCTGGGTGCAGCGGGGAACCGAGGGCTCCGAGCTGCAGCTTCGGGCCCACCGATCCTCCGGCAGGATCGAGGTGCTCGAAGCCGCCCGGCATCGCCTCGAGGCGTCGCCGCAGGCCGAGCACACCGATCTCGACCGCTCCGGGCAGACCGGCTCGTACCGGATCCGAGACTACCGCACCGACGACGGCCTTGAGATCGCCCGACGCATCTACGAGTCCTACGGACGGTCCTATGTGAACCCCGATCTGTACATGCCGGATCGGATCGAGCGATTGAATCGAGAAGGGCGCCTGCACTCGATCGTCTGCGAGTCCCCCGATGGCGAGATCGTGGGCCACTATGCCCTCGAGCGCCCCGACCTCGGCCCCACCGGCGAAGCCGGGCAGGCGGTCATCGACCATCGCCACCGCGGCCACGGCCTCATGCGGCCGATGCGGGAGGCGGTCGAGCAGGCGGGCCGGGCGCTGGGCCTGATCGGCATCTGGAGCCAACCGACGGCGATGCATCCCCTCAGCCAGCGGATGAACCTCTCCTTCGGTTCCTGCCCGTCCGCCGTGCAGCTCGGACTGCTGCCGGCGGGCACCGCCCTGCGGGGCGGCGTCGCCGGCGAGGCCGAGGGGCATCTCGAAGGCGGCCGCCGCTCGACGTTTCTCTACTGGCATCCGCTGGTCGAGGAGCCGCCCATCGACGCCCACGCCCCCGACGGCCTCCTTGATCTCCTGTCGACGCTCTACGCCTCACGGCGACGCGAGGCCCGCTTCAACGCCGACGCGACCCCACCGCATGCCGGCCGAGGCAAGTCCCTTGACTGCCGCGTCTCCGCGGCGCTCGGCACCGCGTGGATCGCCGCGGCCCGGATCGATGGCGGCACGGCGGACGCCATCCGTTCCGCCGCCGACGCCATCGCCTCGATGGGCACCACGGGAGCGATCTTCGCGGATCTGCCCCTCGACGATCCGGGCGCTCCGGCGGTCGCGGAGTCGCTGCTCGCCGACGGCTGGAGCGTTGCCGGCGTCGCGCCCCGCTCGATCCCCCGCGACGATGCGAGGCGTGCCGAGGACGCCCTCCGCTTCTCGCGGCATCCAGCGGCGGTGGACCTTCCGGGACTTGTCGCGGAGGGCGAGATCGGCCGCCGCCTCGTCGAGGTCGCGACCGCCGCCGGAACCCCGCGGACCTGATCGGCCGCGTCCATCGCGGACCCGCCGAGGCAAGTCCGCCACCGGTACACTCCGCGCCTCGGAGTCCATCCATGCCCATGCTCGAACGGCTGCTCGACCCGCTCGTCTCGGCGCAGATCCTCGTGGCGCTGCTGCTCGCGATCCTCTTCCTGCAATCCGGCCTCGACAAGGTCTTCGACTTCAAGGGCAATCGGGAGTGGCTGACCGGCCACTTCGCGAAGTCGCCGCTGCGGGGGCAGGTGGCGCCGATGCTGGCGGTCATCACCCTCACCGAGTGCGCCGCCGGCGGACTCGCCGCCGCGGGCGCGGTCCAACTCGCCTTCACCGACTCGGCTTCGCTCGGCCTCGCGGCCGCGCAGCTCGCCGCGTTGAACATCGTGATGCTCTTCTTCGGGCAGCGCCTCGCCAAGGACTACGCCGGCGCCGCGTCGCTCGTGCCCTACTTCATCCTGTCGATCGGGGCGATCCTGCTCTTTGGCGGATTCTGACCCTCGGCAGCCGCCGGCGTCCGGGCCTGGCATCCTCCGCAGCGGACGCCGGGCCGCAACGAAAGAGCGGACCGCCCAGCCGAAGCCGGACGGTCCGCCGTGGGATCGGATCGCGGGATCCGCTGCCGCGGCTTCAGCGGCAAGCCTCGCCCCAGCGCTCGAGGATCAGCGCCAGGTCGCTGCCGTCGACGCGGCCGTTCGCATCGATGTCGGCGAGGCACGCCCCCGAGCAGGCGCCCCAACCGGCGAGCAGGACGCCGAGGTCGCCCCCGCCCACCGCTCCGTCGCCGTCGAGGTCGAGGCGATCGCAGATGGGCAGCGGCTTCATCGCATCGGCGGTGCCCTCGAGGACCACCCGGTTGCGGTAGGGCCGCAACTCGTCCCCGACGACCGTGAAGTCCGCATCGCCCGCGTTGAGCGGGAAGGTGTGCCAGTACTGGAAGCTCATGCGGAAGCGGTCGTCCCCAAGCGGCTCCACGTCGAACTCGAGGAATCCGTAGTGCTTGCCGCCGCTGACGAGCTGGTTGCCGTTCCAGGTCTCCGGCTCGCTCTGATCGGCGGCCCACACGTGGTAGGGGTTGGGGACCCACGCCTCGCCCTCGGGATTGAGGGGATTCTGCCGCCACGACGCGATGTTGGCGTTCACCGATCCCGCGGCATCCTCGACGCCGCGGAGGCCGTCGCCGGCAGCGCCCACGTCCCACAGGAAGAAGCCGCGTCCGTCATGGTCGAGGTCCACGTAGCTCATCTCCGACACTTCGCTGTGGCCGGCAAGAACCGCCGCCACCCCGTAGTCGCGGAAGAGCGGCGAGTAGATCCGCATCGCCTCCCCCGACTGGGTGCTGGTCACGCTCGTGCCGTGGACGCCGCGGCTGTACGGGGTGTGGTGGAAGCTGACGACGATGATCCGCCCTTCCGCCCGCGCCGCCGCGAGCTCCTGCTCCACCCATGCGTACTGCGCCGAGCCGAGGTTGAAGTCGGGAATGTCGTCGTACTCGGCGTCGTAGGCGGTCAGCCACGCCCGGTTGGTGTCGAGGTTCTGCGGGAAGTTCTCGTTGATGGACTGCCCGACGGGCGGCGCCACGTTGTCGTTCTTGCCCATCGCCCCGACGCTGCAGAGCGTCAGCACCGTCACCGGCCCGTAGTCGGTGCGGTAGTAGAGGTCCCGATACGCCTCGATGCCGTTGCCGGGGAAGTCGAAGTACGCCGACCACTGCCGGCGAGCGTAGTTGACGTTGAAGTTGGTCCCCGGTGCAGCGGTCCCGTTGAAGATGCAGTTGTTGCCGATCGCCGCCACGAGGGGCACGCCCCCGAGGAGATCGCCGTAGCTGCCGGCGTTGTGGCGCCAGAACTCGTCCCATCTCCGTTGCTGCTCGTTGCCGGTGCCTTCGACGAGATCGCCGGGCATGATCAGCAGGTCCGGCTGCCGGGACTGGATGCGGGCGAGGTTCCGCTGGTAGCCCTCGGTCTCGCTCAGGAAGTACTGATCGCGACCGCGGCCGGTGCCCTCGGGGCGGCCGGTGCTCTCGGGGGATTGCGGAGTCGAACGGGCCCATTCGCGGAAGCGGGTCCGGCCGCGAACGAGGGTCTCGCTGTCGGAGATCGCGATGAATCGGAGCAGGTTCGGGGTGTCGATGGGCGGAGCCGTGTCGAAGGTGTTGGCGTAGGCGCTGCCGCCCTGGATCACCACGAAGTCGTAGGTGGCGTCCGCTTGCAGGCCCGTCAGCACCGCGCGATGGCGGTAGTTGCGGGCGGGAACGCCCGGCGACTCGAAGATCGCGGTGGCGGCGAATGGAAACTCGCCGCCCGCAGAGAGCTCGGCCGCCGCCTGGTAGTCGAGCACCGGCAGAAGCTCCGGAAGGGTGGCGACCACGAGGGGGCCGCTCAGCCCCGGGCCGAGCACGACGAGCGTGCCCGGGGTCTCGTCGATGGTGAACCAGGTCAAGGTGATGCCGTCGGCCTGGGGATTGGTCTGGTACGGAAGAGTCCTGAAGTCGCCGACGATTCCCGCCACGGCCGGGGCCGCGACGGCCATCGCCATCGCGAGCGCCGTGGTTGCCATGTGGCGTCTGCCGTTCACGCTGGTCATGCTGGCCTCCCTTGGGTCCAGGAGCGAGATCGCTCCACTCGAATCCGCCGCGGGGGCCCGACGCCCGACCGCGAGCGGGGACGATCGCGAGGCCGCGTCAGCATTGAGCAAGCGATGGCGCAGCGGCTCTTCAGGAAGTCTTGAGGAAATCGACGCCCTCTCACCCCCGGACCGGGCGGTCTCTCCATGGAACCGTGGCCCGGACCGCCGCCTCGAGTTGGGGCGATCTTGGGGCAAGTCCGTCGCCTCGAGGGCGGGCGGTGGTAGGTTTCCCTGGCCCGTTCGTCCCGTCGCCGAGAACCCCATGCCCCCTACTCCTCTGCTCGTGATCGCGACCCTTGCCGTCGCCGCCCCGCTCGCCTCGCCGGCCGCCGCTCAGCAGTTCCAGCAGCAGACCACCGGCCGCTTCCCAACGCAGTCGGAGTACACCAACCAGGCGACGCTGGGGGATCTCGATGGGGACGGCGATCTCGACATCGTCTTCGCGAACGGCCAGGGCTACGCCTCGCTCGGCGCTCTCCTGAAGCCTCGCATCTACATCAACGACGGCAGCGGCGCCT
>CAZQUA010000153.1:0-6037 GCA_964596455.1 uncultured Isosphaeraceae bacterium | reverse complement strand
ATGGGTCGGACCGGCTGATGCGGCGGCATCCCGCCGCCGCTCAGGTCGCGACCTCGAAGGCTGCGTCCAGAAGGCGGTTGCCGCCCTCGTCGGCGAGGGCGTAGTCGAACCCCTTCTGCACGGCATAGGCGCCGACCTCGCCGTCGCGACCCATGGCGAGGATGCCGACCTGGTACTTCGACGGATCGGGGGTCTTGGCGATCACTCTCGCGATCGCCGCCTCGCAGGCCTGCTGGGGCGTGTCGCCGAGACGCATCCGCTCCACCGCGAGAAACGACGCGAGGGTCCGCAGGACCGTCTCCCCGAGCCCGGTGCAGGTGGCCGCCCCGACCTCGCCATCGACGTAGAGGCCGGCGCCGACGATCGGCGAGTCCCCCACCCGGCCGTGGATCTTGAACGCGAGCCCGCTGGTGGTGCAGGCACCGGCGAGGCGGCCGGAGCGATCGATCGCGAGCATGCCGATGGTGTCGTGGTCGTCCGGGCCGCCCGGCGGCGAGGATTGGTTCTCGATGTTGACCACCGCCCCCTGCCGGCGGGTCCGCCGCCACTCCTCGAACCGCTCCGCAGCGGTGGGGCTCAGGGCCGGCGGCACCCGCTCGATGCCCTGCTCCTCGGCGAACCGTTCGGCACCGGCACCGGCGAGCAGCACGTGAGGGGTCCGATCCATCACCAAGCGGGCCACGGAGATCGGATGCTTCACCCCCTGCACGAAGCACACGCCGCCGCAGCGTCCGTCGTGGTCCATGATCGCCGCATCGAGCGTCACCAGGCCCTCGCGATCGGGAAGTCCGCCGAGGCCCACCGAGAGGTTCTCCGGCTCGGCCTCGGTGACCCGCACGCCCGCCTCGACCGCATCGAGTGAAGAGCGGCCCTGCCGCAACCGCTCGGCGGCCGCCTCGTTGGCGGCAAGTCCGTGCCGCCAGGTCGAGAGCACCCGCCACCGACTCCCCTCGGCGGGGGCCGTGTCCGGAGTCGCCGACGGCAGCGAGTCGAGCGGCCAGGAGCCGGGCGGCCCCGACGCGGCGGAGGCCGTTGCGGCGATCGGCGGCAGCGAGCCGAGACCCGCTGCGGTCCCCGCGATCGCCGCGAGTCCGCAGATCACCTCTCTCCGGGAGGGCTGGTCGGGACTGGGGGCATCTCGCATCGAATGGGCCTCCTCGCGCATCGTTGCTAGCGTCCGCCGGCGAATCGCGTGTTGAAGCGACGGTGCAGCTCCTCGCGACGCGGCGTGGTGGCCTGGCCATCGCGAAGCGGCAGCGGATCGAGGGTCGCACCGCCGCCGGTGTAGGGATCCATGTCCTTGCACCACCCCTCGAACTCGAGCACCCAGATCCGCCGCCACCCTTCCTCGAGCGGCCCGCGGCGATCCTCGAACTCGAGTCGGATCTCCTCGCCTCCGCCGAAGATCGCCACGGCGTCGTCGATCTCCGCCAGCAGCGGAGTGCATTCCCCGAAGGCGGTGTAGAAGCCCGGCTGCAGACGGACGTCCCACAGCGGCCACGGCTGCGAGGGGTCGTAGTAGGGCCGACGCTGCGGCTTGGGAACGCGCCGGGCGAATCCGGAGGCGGCGACCTCGCCCCGCGCCAGCGGCATCTCCACGCGACGCGCCTCGGGGCAGGGCTCGCACCACGCGAGGCGAAGACGATCGATGTAGACCTCGTTGGTCGATCGCAGCCGCAGGGTGGTGCAACCCGGCGGCAGCGACCCGAGCGGGATCGGGAAAGCGCTTTCCCGCGGCATGCCCGCGGGATAGCCGTACTGCTCCACGACCGTGACCCATTCGCCGCTGCGGGGATCGAGGGCCTCGAGCGTCGGAGCCGCCGGCGTGGCCTTGGCCTGCCACATCGCAAAGGCGATCGAGGAATAGGGGTACTCGACCCATCCGTCCATGACCAGCACCGCCTCGCCAGCCCGCGAGTCGATCGGCGCAGGGAACTCGAACTCGAGCACCCACTCCTCCGCGGTGCGGCCGATGAAGCGGGGATCGGCCGGTCCCGGATCCGCCGCGACGAAGTCGGCCTCGCGCAGCGCCTCCGTTGCGTCGCTTCCATCGGCGTAGTTCGCCCTCGCCACGGGCATCGCATGGCGGAAGAACAGGGCTTTGCCGGTGGGTGGAGGGCCGCCGATCCCCATGCGTTCGTCGAGGGTCATCGACCATCCCGGCGGCAGCTCCCACGCCACGAGGCGGGCGGCGTCGAGGTAGCAGGCCTCCTCCATCGGCTCGCCGAGGCGGATCTCGAACCGCCCCTCGCGAGGCGACAGCATCGCCTCCGGCCCGAGCTTCACCCGCTCCCACGGCCGCGAGGTCGGATACACCGGCGTCAACGAGCCGTCCGGCTCCTCCCGGATGTCCGCGAGGAAGCCGATGCCGCCCACGCCGAGCGTGTCGGTCAGGAACTCGAAGCGATCGCCCGTCCACGCGAAGATCACCGGGCAGGAGGAGATCTGCCGCTGGGTCTCGACGATCGTCGCGGTGCCGGGCGGCAGATCCAGTTCTCCCTGCAGCACCCCGTCGGGCCACTCCACCGAGAGCCATTCGATCCGCTGCCCCCCGCCGAGCCCGAAGAGCACCGGCTCGAGCGGCTGCCCGGGCGATCCGCTCCGCCACGGCAGAAGGGTTCGGGACTGCCAGGCGCCGATGGTCCGGGCATCGCCGCGGGTCCCGATGCCGCTCTCGTTGCTGCGCATCTGCTGCGAGGGATCGGTGCGGCCGCTGAACCAGATCGCCGCGAAGGGCATGCGGCCGGAACCGGCATCGCGCCACTGCGGCGGGCCATCGCTCCCGCCAAGCAGCAGCACCGGCCCGCGGGCATCGGGCACCGCGAGCGACGCGGCTGCCGGCAGCGGGGCGATCGACTCGATGCGATTCCCGCGGGCGTCGTGCACCTCAAGACCGATCGAGTCGGCGCCAAGGGGCCGAGCGACGACGAGATTCAGGCGTCCGCTGCCCGCGAGATCGATCGCGGCCAGCGAAAGTCCGCCAGGGATCGCGGCCGCCTCGCCGGCGATCGGGAGGCGGGTCGCCGTGCCCGGCCCGAGCGACCAGATCGCCAACTCCCGTCCGTCGCCATCGCCCGCGAGCGCGGCGAGCATCGGGCGGCCCGAGTCGTCGTCGCGGAACCAGACCGCCTCGACCGGCTGCGCCGCTTCCAACGGGCGGAACCGTTCGTCCCGCCGCCACGACCAGAGCAGATCGTTGATCCAGACCTCTGCGGGCGCGTCCGCAGCGAGCAGCATGAGATCGAGATCGCCATCGCCGTCGAAGTCGCCAAGCGCGGCGGAGGCGGCGTCGGCGAGGGAGCCCGTCAGCGGGCGGTGGCTCCAGGTCGTCGCACGCTCCCCATCGCCGTCGCGGCGATTGAGGATCAAGCGAGTCCCTTCCGCCCCGCTCGCGAGAAGATCGACGTCGCCGTCGTGATCGAAGTCTGCGGCCGCCAGCAGACGAACCCCCGCCGAGGTCCGCGGCCCGTTCGGATCGTCCCCCTCGCCCGCCTCGCGCTGCGATCCCGAGGCGGCGGTAGGCGGTCTCGATCCGAACGACTCCCGCGACCACTGCAGCCCGTCGCGCTGCCGCCACCAGAACGGCGGCGTGCCGTCGGCGGGGCCGACCGCGACGTCGGTGCGGCCGTCGTTGTCGAAGTCCGCCCAGAGGAGCGTGGCCGGCCCGAGACCGAAGCCCGCATCCGGTTCACCGACGGCGGGGCCGGCGGCGAAGGGCACCGTCGCCCAGGTGGCCGATCGGTCCGCGGCGACCGTCGACATCGCCAGCGACGCGATCGGATCCTCGCCGGGCCGCCGCGAGATCGCCACGAAGTCGAGCACGCCGTCGCGGTTGAGATCCGCCGCTGGCAACATCGTCGTCGAAGCATCGGAGGGGAGGCCTGCGAGCGGCATCGGCGACGGATCGGCGAAGAGCGGCCCCGCGGGCGGCGGGGACGACGAGCCGATCCCCTCGACGGCCATCACCTCGCCGAGCGTTCCCATGCGGGTGTACTTGAACTCGGCCAGCTTGCCCCGGGGGTTCTCCGCAAGCGCCAGGAACCGCGTCAGCAGGGCGTCGCCCTCGGCATCCCGGCCGAGCCGCGCGAGGCATCGTTGCGCTCCGAGCAGCGGGCTCCGCAGGTACTCGTCGAGTTCGATCGAACGCTCGTACCAGGCGAGGGCCTCCTCGTGGCGGCCTTCGAGCTCGAGGCACTGCCCCGCGAAGAACGCCGCATAGGCATCGTTGGGAACGCGATTCGCCGAGTCGATGAAGAGATCGCGGGCCTCGCCGCTCCTGCCGAGGTAGAGCAGCGCCAAGGCCTTGGCGTACTGGGCCGAGAGATCGCGAGCGGCCCCGCCGCTGCCTTCGAGCCACGCCCCCATCATCGCGTCGAGTTGCTCGATCGCCCGCTCCTGCGCCCCCGGCTCGGACTGGTTGAGGATCGCAATCGCATGGTTGCGTCGGGCGATCCGCGACTCCGGACGCCTCGCCATCGCCTCCGCGAACGACGCCTCCGCCAGTTCGAACTCGAACCGCCGCATCCGCCCGACGCCCTCGAGCAGCGACTCGAGGGCCTCCGGATCAGCCGCCCAGGAGGCCGCATCGTCGCCATCGCCTCCGCTTGGGGAACCCGTCTCGCCGCATCCCGCCAGGGCGGCCGTGGCGAGCAGCGCCGCGGCGATGGGAAGAAGCCCGCGTCGGTTCATCGACCCGCTCCAGGAAGGGTGCCCTTGGCGTGGGCGATCCGGGCCTCGGTGGCCGCGAGATCGATCGGGTGCGAGGCGGCCGGGGCGATCCCCGGGCCGGGCGGCAGGCCGTGGACCTCCCGCCGCAGGTGGGCGAGCATGTCGTGGCCCCGCCGCCGCTGCCGGGCCTCGCGAAGCGCCGCGAGGTCGATCGGTGCCACCACCACCTTCTCGCCGGGTCCGGGATCCGCCTGGGCCAGCACCCGGCCGTCGAAGTCGACGACCATGCTGCCGCCCGGCCAGCTGAAGGGCGGATACTGCCGGAACTCGGCGCCTTGGTTCGCCGCCACCACGAAGGCGGTGTTCTCGGCGGCGCGGGCCCGGTTGAACAGGGTCCACCAGTCCATCGGCGGCGTGGCCCCCCACGGGTCCATGTAGGCCGACACCCGCACGAGAACCTCGGCGCCGCGGAAGGCGAGCGCCCGGATCGTCTCGGGGAAGAGCCAGTC
Source organism: uncultured Isosphaeraceae bacterium (assembly GCA_964596455.1). Lineage (GTDB taxonomy): Bacteria > Planctomycetota > Phycisphaerae > Phycisphaerales > SM1A02 > CAZQUA01. The sequence continues at coordinate 860 of CAZQUA010000153.1, read as the reverse complement.
GTAGCAGATCGCGCAGCCGATCCGCCCGATCTCGGTGTCGGCGACGGGAAAGGCCTCGTCGGGGCCGGCGCCGAGATCGTGCGGACTCGCGTGGACCTCCCAGGGGATCCACGGATTCACCTTGCGATACTTGGACAGCACCCCGCCCGGCCCGATCAGCAGGGTCGTGTTGAACACCGCCTCGGGAAAGTCGGGATCGGCCTCGAGAAAGGTCCCGGTCTGGATGAAGCACCCGTGACGCTTCGCCACCGCCGCGTAGGCGTCGGTGTGCTCGTTGGGAAGCTCGACGGCGAGGCGGTCCCGCAACTCGCGCACCGTCGGGTAGCACGGAGGCGTGTGCGCGAACTCGGGGAAGGCAAGCAGGCGCACCGGGAAGAAGGGCTCGTACCCGACGACGGTCTGCTCGACCATCTCCACCATCCGCCGCACCCGGTCCCCGATCTCGCGGCGATCCCGGGGCGAGTCGAAGGCGGTCTGGCAGGCGGCGGCGTAATAGCGTTCGTTCATGGGGCGCGGAGCGTAGCGGAACCGCCCGCCCTCGATCGCGCCGGGGAAGTCAGGATCGCTCGTCGATCCAGGCCTGCTGGATGGCTTCGAGGATCCGCTCGTTGGCAGGATGCCCCGGCTGCTCCTCGAATCCGGGCAGGGCCACGACCATCGCCCGCAGACGCGGGAAGGAGATGGCCAGCGGATCCTCCTCGGGATGGGCGTCCGCGAGCTCCTCGGCGATCCGTTGGACCTCGAGCCAGTGGAAGGAGGGCGATGGCATGGGCAAGGGTCGGGGCGGGCGGCGGGGCCGGTGCCGTCAGTGCGGCACTTCCTTGATCGCGTTGCGGTTCCACGACGGCACCCGCACCACG
>CAZQUA010000152.1:0-6056 GCA_964596455.1 uncultured Isosphaeraceae bacterium | reverse complement strand
CCCGCCGCGAACTGCTGCTCGAAGAGCTGCGAGAGGGTCGCGGCGATCCGCGTCGCCGAGGCGTGCTCGACGGTGAAGATCCGCACCAGCGCTCCCGGCGCCGCCGCCTCGACGTCGAGCATCCGCACCAGCGCCGCGAGCACCTCGAGGTTGCCGGGGCTGCCCACCGCCACGAGGGCGTTGCTCGCCGGCTCGGGGCGGATCAGCAGCGAGGTCATCGGGCGGAAGATGTCCCCTTCGACCTCGCGGCGGGCCCCGCCGGCGGCGTCGATGGCCACCCGCAGGCGGCCCACCTGCTGCCGCAGCGCCACCGACTCGGGAAGGTCCTCCCGCCCCGAGACCAGGACCGCCTCGAGGGTCTCCGCGAGGCGGACCGCATCGGCATGCTGCAGGGCGATCACCCGCGGCTCGACCCATCCGAGGTTCACGTCGCCGTCGACCCGCTGCCGAAGCACCTCGACCAGGGCGACCGCGTCCTCCTTGCCGGCGACGATCACGGTGTTGGTTCGCTCGTCGATGGCGATCGCGACCGCTTCGAGCAGGGCCCGCCCCGCGGTGCCCGCGGGCAGGCCGGTGCGGGTGGTGCCCGCGATCGCCCCGAGTCGCTGCCCTTGCGAGAAGAGTTCCCGCACGATCCTCGCGAACTGCGACGCCGCGATGTTCTCGAGCGGCAGGATCTGCACCGCCACCGCCTCGGTCAGCGGCAGGCGATCGAGCATGGCCGCGAGCGACTCCAGCGCCGCCACGTTCTCGGGGCTCGAGTCGATCAGCACCGCGTTGAGCGAGGCGTCGACGAGGATCCGCACCGGCACCGCGAGATCGATGCCGAGGTCCGGCTCCCCGGCGCCGTCGCGGCGCACCGCGAGGCGGCGGATCTGCTCCCGGGCCGCCCGCAGCAGCGGGCTCGCCGGGCCCCCCGCCGCAGGATCCACAAGTTGCCGCAGGATCGTCGCCACCGCCTCGGCGCTCGCGAGGCGGAGCGGCACCACCCGCATGCGGCTCTCCGGCAGCGGCGGGGCCGCATCGACGGCCCGCACGAACTCGATCACCGTCTCGCGATCCGCGGGGCTCGCCACCACCAGCAGGCTGCGGCGGCCCGGCAGCAGCGAGACCTTGATCGGCTCGCCCACGATGCGGCCCGGCGACGCCGCGGCCTGCGGCTTGTCGAGGCCCACCTGCTCGATCAGCGCCTTCACCGCCGCGGGATCGCCGTGGGCGAGGTCGATGATGAGGATCGCCTGGCCCGCCGCGGGCGAGAGCGAGTCCATCGCCTCGGCGGCGGTGCGGATCTCCCCGAAGAGCGGCCCCGTCGAGGCCACCACGAGGGTGTTGGTCGCGGCATCGACGCCGATCGAGAGCGGCAGGCCCGCCTCGCGGGCCCGCAGTACGAACGCCTCGCGAAGGGCGTCGGCCACCCGGCCCGCCGGCGCCGTCGCGAGGCGCAGCAGATGCACCGACAGGCCCTTCGCCTCGGCCTGCTGCTGCAGGGCCTCGGCGAGCGCCTTGATCTGCGCAAAGTCCTCGTCGCCGGCCCGCACGATGATCGCGCTGCTCGCGGGATCCCCCACCACCCGCACCACCCGATCGCCGCGGTCGCCGCCGCCGAGCCCGTAGGCCTCGACGATCGCCGCCGCGAGGCCCTCGGCGTCGCCCCGCTCGACCGGAATGATCCGCGGCGCCGGCAGGCGGCCGAACTCGGCGGTGTCGAGCTGCTCGATGATCCGCTCGATGCGGGTGAGGTTCACGCGGCTCGCCGAGACGATCACCGCATTGGTGTTCTCCTCGGCGGCCACGCTGACCCACTCCTCGGCGGGGACGAGCGTCGTAGGGGCGGCCATCTCGCCGCGGTCGCTGCGGTCGCCGCGATCGTTGGCCGGGCCGCGGTTGGGCGGGGCCTGCCGCCGCTGCTCCTCGATCCGGCCGCGGAAGGCCTCGTTGATCGCGCGGGCGACGCCGCGGGCGTCGGCATGGGCGAGCGAGAAGACCCGCAGCTGCAGGCTCGCGTCGTACTCCTCGCTGTCGAGCTTCTCGATCAGTTCGCGGATGCCCGGCCACTCCGAGGCCTCCGCGGAGATGACGAGCGAATTCGTCGCCGGGTCGGCCACGATGCTCACGCCCCGCTGGCTCGGCCGCTCGGCGCGGTCGGCGAAGGGCCCGTAGAAGTAGGAGAGGGCGTCGCGGGCCTTGGTGGCGTCGGCGAAGCGGAGGGCCACGAAGTCGGTCTCGCGGGTCCGGGCCCGCGGCTGGTCGAGCTGGGCGATCAGGGCCTCGATGCGGGGGAACTGGTCCGCGGCGGCGCCGACGATCAGGCGGTTCTCGTTGCGGTCGTAGTCGATCGCCGGCGGGGCCTGCCCGGGGTCGGCGGCCCGCAGCATCTGCCGCAGGGTGAAGCTCACGTCGAAGGCGAGGGCATGCTCGAGCGGCACGATCCGGAACTCGAGCGGGCTCGATGCGGGGGCCTCGTCGATGCGGCGGACGAGCTCCTCGATCACCGGCACGCTCTCGGGCGTCGCGGTGACGAAGAGGCTGTTGGAGCGGCGGTCCGCCACGATCCTCGCCCGCACCTCGACCGGCGACTCCGCGCCCTCGAGGCGGATGCTCACCCCCTCGGCGCGGCCCTGGCCGTCGAGCTGCAGGGTCTCGGAGAGCAGCCGCACCGCCTCGTCGGCGCGGGCGGTCTCGAGGCGGTAGGTGCGGACCACCGTCTCGTCCGAGGGCGGCATCGAGTCGAGCGCCTCCACGAGGCCGCGGATCTGCGGCATCAGCGGGATGGGAGCGTTCACGACGATGCTGTTGGTGTGCCAGTCGCTGCTCACCACGACCCCGGCGCTGCCTCCGCCGCCGCGGCGGGAGAACTGCTCCTGCAGCACCATCATGATCTCGAAGACGTCGCCGCGGCGGACCCGGATGATCTCGCTGACCCGGTCGCCGGACTCCGGAAGATCCATCTTCGCCAGCAGCGCCTTGACGGCCTCGAGGCCCGGCTCGGTCGCGGCCACCAGCACCGCGTTGGCGGAGCGGCTCGCGACGAGGGTGGCCTCGGGGCGGCTCTCGCCGGCGGCGGCGGCCCGTTCGCCGAGGAAGCGGTTGATGGTCCCCGCGAGTTCGTTGGCGTCGGCGAAGCGGACCGGGAAGACCTCGACCGCATCGAGGGCGAGCAGGCCCCCGCCCTCCGGCGAGTCGATCGACTCGAGCAGTTCGGCGACCTCGGCGAGTTGGGGTTGGCTGGCGCTGACCACGATCGCGTTGTTGCGGCGGTCCGCGACCACCTCCGGCTGCGTCGCCGAGGGATCCCGCCGCCGCTGGTCGCGGAACCTCGACTCGAGCACCCGCCGAAGCAGCGGCTCGGCCTGCTCGGCGCGGGCGTGGGCGAGCGAGAAGACGCGAAGGCCCGCCCGCTCCGGCGGCGGCAGGCGATCGGTCGCGGACACGAATCGGTCGACGAAGGGGATCGCCTCCTCCGGGGCGAGCACCACCAGGCTGTTGCCGGCGGCATCGGCGATCGCCCGCACCCGATCGGGGCGGAAGGTCGCGTCGATGGCGGGCAGGTCGCCGGCGGCCTCGAGCGCGATCGACACCGGGCCGCCGCCGCCCACCGCGGCCCGCTGCGCCGCAAGCAGCTCGCGGAGGCCCGCCGCGGCCCGCTCCGCGGTGGTGTTCTCGAGGGGATAGCTCCGCACCGCCACCCGCTCCGCGGCGGGCGCCTCGGCGAAGACGCCGATCAGCTCCGCCACGACCTCGAAGTCGCCCGGCCGCGCCGCGACCACGAGCGATCGCGCCGCGGGATCGCTCACGATGGTCACCCGCCTCGCGATCGCCCCGGGGCCGCCGCGGCCGGACATGGTGCGGAGGGTCTGCTGCACGAGGTCCCGCAGGCGATTGGCATCGCCCTGCTCGCCGAGGCGGATCGCGTAGACCCGGCTGTCCTCCGGCGGCACCATCGACTGGGCCTGCCGCGCGAGTTCGCCGAGGCGCTCCACCTCCCGCTTCGAGCCCACGATGATCAGGCTGTTGCCGACGGGATCGACCGCGATCGACGGCCGCGGGTCGTCCGCAGCGGAGGCGTCGGCGGCGACGGCGTCGTCGAAGACCAGATGCGACGCGAACACGCTGCCGCCGAGCAGGATCGACGCCGCGGCGCCGAGCAGCAGCGGCCGGCCGCCCACCGCGGCGCGGCGGTTGGCGGCAGTCTCGATCGGCCGACTCCCCCGCCTCATCGCGAGCCTCCCGGCGACGGAGCCGCCTCGCCGCTTCGCCGCTTGCGAAGCAGCTCCTCGATGGTGATCACCTCGACGCCGCCGCCCTCGCGGTCGAGCATCCGCTCGAGCAGGCGGGCGACCTCGGCGGCGTCGCCGAGGGCCGGATCGATCGCCACCCGCCGCACCTCGCGGCTGCCCGCGGCGCTGACCCGGTCGAGCTGCTCGACGATCCCGCGGATCTGCGCAAGCTGCGACGGCGTCGCCCGCACGATCAGGGCGTTCGCGGAGCGGTCGAGGCGGATCAGCGGCGGCGGGCCGCCGGACTCCGCGAACACCGCCGCAAGGCTCTCCGCCGCGGCGGCGGCGTCGCCATGCCGCAGGGCCACCAGCGCCACCTCGGCGGCGGGCTCGCCCACCGCCGAACCCGCCACGTCGAGCTCCTCGACCATCCGCTGCGCTGCGTCGAGCTGCGCGACCGGGCCGGTCAGCACCACCGCGTTGAGGCGGGAATCGGCCACCACCCGGACGGTGTTGCTCTGCATCTGCTGCCGCGCCCGCATGAAGTCCACCTGCGCCCAGGTCGGCAGCATCGAGGCGTTGACCTCCGGCTCCGGGTCGAGCAGATCCCGCACCAGCGGCACCACCTGCTCGGCGCGGGCGTTCTTCAGGAAGACCGTCCGCACCGAGGAAGCCTCGGCGGTGGACTGGTCCATCGCCCGCACCAACTCCTCGAAGCGGGCCTGCTGCGGGCCCGAGGCGGTCACCACGATCGAGTTGCTCGACGCCTCCGGCACCACCACCGGCCGCCGGGCAAGCGGCTCCGACCGCGAGGCCTGGTCGGTGGCCTGCCGCAGGGCGTTGGCGACCTCGTTGGCGCGGGCCCGCTCGAGGGCGTAGACCCGGGTCTCCATCGCCTCGCCGCCGCGGGGCTGATCGAGTTGGGCGATCACCTCGGCGGCGATCGGCAGCAGGGCCTCCGGCGCGTTCACGACGAGGCGGTTGGCGGCGGCGTCGGGGACCACCCGCGGCTCGGGCGTGGCGAGGCCCGCCCGCTGCGCCGCCCGCAGCGAGTCCGGCCAGCGGCTGCGATCGCGCAGGATCGACTCGACGGCGCCCGCCACCGCGGCGGCATCGCCGTGGCGGAGGTCGATGGTGCGGAATCCGGTCGCGGGCGCCTCCGGGGCCTGCCCGTCGAGTTCCGCGAGCAGCGCCATCGCCCGCTCGGTCTCCTGGGGCGTGCCCATCACCACGATCGCACCGGCTTGCGGCTCCGGCAGCAGCTCGAGCGTCGAGCGGATGCCCGCGGGCCGCGTCGAGTCGAGCACCCGCGAGGCCGACTGGGCGAGCCGCGCCGCGTCGGCCTTGCCGGGCGTGAAGATCCGGTAGGTCCGCTCGGCGCTGGCGTCGGGCACGTCGAGGCGTTCGATGAGGCTCTTCGCGAGCGCCACCGTCTGGGCGGGGCCGCTGACGAGCAGGCTGTTGGTGCGGGGATCCGCCTCGACCCGCACCGGGGGCGTCAGGTCGATCTGCCCGCGGCTTCGCCGCATCCGCTCGAGGACGATCCGCGGGTCGGTCTGCTGCTGGTCGGCGAGCACCCGCTGCACGATCGGGGCGATCTGGGTCGCGGTCGCATGCTGGAGGGTGAAGCTCACCGCATCGACCGCGTCGGTCGCGGGGCGGGCATCGAGCGGCTCGATCAGGCGCTCGACCTCGTCGAGGTCCGCGGCCGGCCCCATCAGCAGCAGGGCGTTCGCGCCGGGCGAGGCGATCACCCTCGCCTCGACCGGGCCGCCGGTGGCGGGACTGGTGAGGCTCGGCAACGCCTGCGAGATCGACTGGGCCACCTGCACCGCGTCG
>CAZQUA010000151.1:0-6146 GCA_964596455.1 uncultured Isosphaeraceae bacterium | reverse complement strand
GCCTCACGCACGCGCCTCCTCGCGAGGCTCCATGGTCCGCCATCGGCAGCGATCGGCGGCGTCTACGCGTCGTTTTGCAGCACCGCCCGTGCCCGATCGAGCTCCGCCCGTTCGGCAGCGCCGACGCGAGGCGGCTCGAGTCCGAGCCCCTCGATCGAACGGGTGATGATCGCCGCAGCCACGCTCCGGGTGACCCACTTGTGGTCCGCGGGGATCACATGCCACGGCGCCGCCGCCGTGCTCGTGGCGGCGATCGCCTCCTCGTAGGCCTGCTGATAGGCGTCCCAGCGGGCCCGCGAGGCGAGATCGGATGAGGAGAACTTCCAGTTCTTGGCGGGATCGTCGATCCGCGCAAGCAGGCGACGCCGCTGCTCCTCGCGGGAGAGGTTCAGGAAGAACTTGAGGACCAGGGTGCCGTTGGCGGCGAGGTGCCGCTCGAAGGCGTTGATCTCCTCGAAGCGCCGCTGCCAGAAGCTCGCGGGCGGCGGCATCTTCGGAAGGACCGAGGGCGGCAGGCCGCTTCGCGAGAGCCATTCGGGATTCACCCGCACCGCGATCACCTCCTCGTAGTGCGAGCGGTTGAAGATCGCAATCTGCCCCCGCCGCGGCGTCGCCTTGGAGATCCTCCAGAGATAGGTGTGCGCCAACTCCTCGGTCGACGGCTGCTTGAAACTCGTCACCACGCACCCCTGCGGATTGATCCCCCGCATGACGTGCTTGATGAGCCCGTCCTTGCCCGCCGCGTCCATCGCCTGGAGCACGATCAGCACCCCGTAGGTGCCGTTCGCCCAGAGCATCTCCTGCGCAAGCGAGAGCGCCTGCACGTTCCGCTCGAGGAACGCTTGCCCCCGCTCCTTGATCTCCTTGGCCGACACCTCCGCCAGTTCCTCTTCGCCCCGCCACGCAGGGTCGTGGTCACGAAGGCGAAAGGGCGTCCCGGGCTCGACCCGGAACCGTGCAATCAGTCGATCTGGATCGAGCGGCATCCTTCGATCGTAATGGACGCTCGCGGCGCGGCGAGCATGCTCGGCGAAGGCAGCGTCCCGACGGCGTCGGCCGCTTCACCCGCGACCTCGTCCGCGACCGTGGCCTCGCACCCAGCCTCGCCGCGTCCTCTACCGGCACGCCCCCCAGGCGCCCAGCACCGCCCCGAGGTCGGATCCGTCCACCACGCCGTTGCCATCGAGGTCCGCGGGGCAATCGCCGCACTCGCCCCAGGAGGCCAGCACCGCGGCCAGATCGCCGCCATCGACGATGCCGTTGCCATCGAAGTCGCCGGGGCAGGCCTCGATCCGCTTGACGGTCACCGAGAAGTAGTCGTGCAGGCTGCGGTCGCCCTCGCGCTGGGCCCGCAGCATGACCCGCAGGGTGCCCTCGGCGTCGATCACCCGCGCCAGGTCGCCTCGCAGCACCGTCTCGAGGTTCGCGTCGAGGTTGCCGGCGTAGCTGTCCGCGAAGCGGTTCTGCCCGGTGACGCCCTCGCCGTCGCCCCAGCGGCCGCGGATCACGTCCCAGAGATAGAGCTCCATCTGGGTGCAGCGTTCCGCGAACCCTTCCCAGCGGACCGTCAGTTCGTCGATCGACGCGGGGTCCTCGTCGAGCCGCACGGTGAAGAGGTGCGTCGCCTCGAACCCGGAGGAGACCGAGGGCGAGTTGAACCGGCTGGAGCTCGAGGTCCCGCCGCCGGTCGCGTTGGAGGTCGCCAGCGCCGCGTAGTTGGATGCGGTCAGCGGCGTCGACACCGGCGTGGGACTGCCCGCCACCACGCTCCAGGTCGAACTCTGGTGCCCGAAGGCGAAGCGGGTGGTTCCGGCCTGCTGCGAGAAGTCGTAGACGACCGCCGTGCCCGGCCGGACCTCGAAGGGGTTGCTCATCGCGGCGATCTCGGCGCCCGAGGTCGACCGCACCGTCGCCCGCACCATGGCGTTCCCGCTCGATCCCTCCGGCACCAGCCACTCGTAGGCGCCGCTGTCGGGCAGGCCCGTGGCGATCGTCTCCCACGAATCGCCGCCGTCGAGGGAGTAGGCGAGATCCACGCTCGCGAGGGCCCGATTGTCGAGGTCGGTCGCGTTCCAGCGGATCGTCTCGACGCTGCCGGAGAGCCACAGCGCCCCCGCCGCCGGCGTCCGCACATGCGCCGCCGGGATCGAACTCGCGTACCGCGGCACCTGCTTCACGATGCAGTGGATCGCGCCGGAGGCGGTGATGATGCTGCTGCACTGGATGGGGATCAGCTCGACCCCGGGCCCCGCCGCCGCCTGCCACGCCGCCATGGCCTCGGTGTCGCGGGCGTTGTAGGCGGAGCTGCCGCCGGGCACGAGGGCGTTGCCGTAGACCGGGACGAAGATCCGGTCGTTCACCCGGAACGCGTTGGTGTAGGTGTAGTGGGTGCCGCCGGCGTTCCAGGCCGGCGGCCGATGCACCGTGAAGCCGAGGTTCTGCAGGTAGGGCACCGCGTTGTCGGTCACCGAGATCGCCGTCGCGTTGGAGCCGGGCAGGAACTGCGAGACGATCGCGGTCCGCTCGTCGACGAGGTACATCCACATGTCGATGTGCCCGGTGCCGTCCACGTTCGGGGGCAGCTGCGGCAGCACGTGCAGGGTGTCGATGCCCTGGAAGCGGGTGTGGAACTCCGCGATCAGGTCCGTCGTGAAGCCCTGCGACGACGGGTTGTCGAGGTTCACCAGCGCGGTCACGAAGGCGCTGCGGTCCGGGCCCGCCATGAAGTTGCCGCCGGAGAAGTAGAGGGGGATGTCGAAGGCGGGCACCTCGAAGTGCCCCTGCGCCACGAGCGTCGGGATGAAGTTGTCGGCGCCGCGTCCGGGGTAGTAGTGGCTGTCGACGATCGCGAGGGTGCCGTCCTGCCAGATGAAGTGCGGGCCGTAGTCCCGCATCCAGATCGAGTTGGTCGGATGGATCAGGAAGACCACCCGGCTCAGGTCCGAGCCGTCCGAGGCGAACGCCGCGGCGGCGCTGTTGGCGGCGCTCTGGCTGGCGACCACCACGTAGGCGATCTCGTCGGTGGCGGGATCGCCGGTCAGGCCCTGCACCAGCGCCCGCACCACGCTCGGCCACGCGGTGGTGCTGTAGCGGAAGAGCACGCCGCGGACCGGCTCGTACTCGGCGGGCGAGGCGATGACCCCCGACTCCGGCGACGCCGCAAGCGGCGAGGCGAGGGCGTAGGGCGTCAGCGGCTGGTTCGGGTCGTAGGGCGTGCCGCCCTCGCGGACCCTCGAAAGCGGGCGACGCTCCTCCGGCGGAGAAGGCGGTCCGAGGCGATCGGCGAGCGCGGAGGAGGCGAGCAGCAGGCCCGAGAGGGCGACGACTGAGCAGGCGGTGCGATCCATCGAGATTCCCATCGAGATTCCCAGCGAGTTTCCCAGCACGATTCCCAGCGACGTTGCGGTCCCGACCCCCGCGGACCCGCCCCCCGGCACCCGGGTTCCCTTCCACGCCCCTTCAGGCCTTCCACGCCCCTTAAGGTAAGACCGGCACCTTCGAGGGCGAAGCGGGGTCGATGCGGGGACGAGAAGTTTTCGGGTTCGCATCGTTCGGCGGGCCGGATCCGGGCGATCGAAGGTCCGGTTACCGATCGCGGCGTCGGCGGGTTCGAGCCGGTCCGGCCCTTCCGCTCCGGCCTCCGTCGCGGTCCCCGCCCCCGCGGCGGCAGCGGCCTCCGCGGGACCGCCGACCCGCTGCCGAATCCGCCGGCCGGCATGGCCGGATCGGCACGACCCGGCCCTTCGCTACCCTGCACCGCCGCCGCGGACACCGCGGCCTTCGTGGGAGGTCCTCGCCCGTCATGACGGCACTCGTCATCCTCGCCGTTCTCGCGAGCACGGCGATCCTCTTCGGCTACCTCGCGTTCATCTGGTGGCTCGACCGCTACGAGCGGGAGCCGTTCTGGATGGTCCTGCTGGTGCTGGGGTGGGGCGCCTTCGGGGGCACCTCGCTCGGCTGCCTCTTCACGCTGCCCTTCGCCCTCGTCGCCGCCGCCGCCGGCGGCGAGGCGTTCAGCACCGCCTTCAGCGCGATCCTCGTCGCCCCGATCGCCGAGGAGATCACCAAGGGCCTCGTCTTCGTGGTGCTCGTGGCCACGCGGCATCTCGACAACGAGACCGACGGGCTCATCTACGGCGCCGCCGCCGGCCTCGGCTTCGCCGCGATCGAGAATCTCGCCTACTTCGCCGCGAGCGCCGGCGACGGCCCGGGGGTGCTGCTGGCGGTGATCTTCATGCGGACCTTCTTCTCGGCGCTGGTCCACTGCATCAGCAGCGCCCTGCTGGGCATGTGCATCGGCTACGCGGTGCATCGCCCCGGCCGCGGCCGCTGGCTGCTCTGGCCGGCGGTCGGCCTCGCCCTCGCCGCCATCAACCACGGCCTCTGGAACGCCCTTGCCATCGCCACCGAGTTCGAGGTGCTCGGCGAACGGAGTCCCCTGCTGATCGGGTTCGGCATGCTGCTCGTCGCGGGGGCATCGGTGCTGATGTTCCTGCTGACGCAGCTGTCGCTCGCCCGCGAGCACGCCGTCATCAAGCAGCACCTGCTGCGGGAGGCGGAGATCGGCACCCTGCCCGCCGTCCACGCCGGCATCATCCCCTACTGGACCCGCCGCCGCCGCGGCGGCTGGCTGCCGGCCCGCATTCCCAAGGAACGCTACCTGCGGGCCGCGACGCTGCTCGCCTTCCGCCGCCACCAGTTCGAGATCGCCCGCGGCGAGCGGGCCGCCGCCTACGCCGCCGAGATCCACCGCCTCCGCGGCGAGGTGCGGGGAATGCTCGGCTGAGGGCGTGCCGAGTCGCCCCAACTGCTCCGACGGTCGCCTTCATCATCGCTCGCCGCCGCCACTGCCCGATGCTCGCAACCATGGACACGCTCCCGACTCCCGCATCCTCCCCCCCCCTCGCCGAGCGCCTGCCGCTGGTCGTCTCGGTGACCGGGCACCGCGATCCCGTCGACGCGCAGGTCGCCTCGCTGCGGGCTTCGATCGAGTCCCTGCTGCGGGAGCTCGACGAACTCGCGCCGCACACGCCCATCGTGGTGCTGTCGCCGCTCGCCGAGGGGGCCGACCGGATCTTCGCGCAGGCCTGCCTCGACTTCCGGGGCCGCCGGCGAGGGTGGCCGGTGCAAGACGACCCCCGAGGCGGCATCACGCTCGTGGCGGTGTTGCCCATGGAGCAGTCGGAGTACGAGCAGGACTTCGTCACGCCAGACTCGCTGCAGCCGTTCCGAGCCCTCCTCGAACAGTCGGCGTTCCACTTTCCGATCCCGATGCCCGACGGCGGGTCGGTCGACCAACTCGCGGCGGAGCGCGAGGGCGATCCCGAGTGGAAGCACCGCCCCCTTCGCAACGCCCAGTACGCCCGCCTCGGCCACTTCATCGCCATGCAGTCGAACCTCGTGGTGGCGATGTGGGACGGGCTCGACACCGGCCTCGAAGGCGGCACCGCCGCCATCGTCGGATTCTGCGCCCGGGGCCGCCTCCACCGCGACACCATTCCGTTTCGCCCCAAGATCAAGGATCTCGAGCCCGACGACCCCACGCCGGTCGCGTGGATTCCGATGCGGAGGCGGCGGCATGCGAGCGACACCGCCCTGCCGGCGATCGGCGAGGATCTCGCATCCCGGATCGAGGCGTGCTGGGAGGCCGTCCCGGCCCGGACCGGCCTTCCGCCGCAACGGCCGCCTTCCTGGACCCGGCTCGTCGAGGATCTGCGTTGCCTCGACCGCTTGAACCACCGGATCGCCGCTGCCGGCGACGGCTACCCGCCCGACGGCCCGCCCACCCCCATCGATGCGAGGTTCCGCAAACTCGATGCGGCGGCCTCCGCCGCGAAGCAGCGGTTGCTGCGAACGATGCGGTCCTTCCTGATCGCGGTGGTGCTCACGATCCTCGCCCTGCAGGCCACCACCGCGTGGACCTGGTGGGTGTGGCCGATGGCGTATCTCCTCGGACTGCTGTTGGTCTGGAGCGGCTACCGCGTCATCAAGAAGCGAGGATTCGAGTCGGAGGCCGCCGATCTCCGCCGCGCCAACCTGGAGGGCGCCAATTTCCACGAGGTCAACCTCCGCGGCGCCGACCTGCGCGGCGCCAACCTGCGCGGCGCCAACCTGGCCGACGTCATCGGCCTCACCCAGCCGCAACT
>CAZQUA010000150.1:0-6168 GCA_964596455.1 uncultured Isosphaeraceae bacterium | reverse complement strand
TCCACGACGCGCCACCCTGGTCCGTACCTGCCCGGTCGATGCCGTTCGGCCCCGATCGAGCGAACCGCAGAGCATAGGCGTCCCATCCCGCCAGCGTCCGGCCGGCGTCGCGGCAGCATCCCGCCAAACTCCTGCCGCCGTCGCGGCGGGCCCGTCGATGCCGATCCGGGGCCGGGTCGGCATCCGCTCGCGATGAAGCGGCTTGCGGCGGCGGCGAGGGCCGCGGCCGTGGCGGGCAGCGTGCCGGGCAACGTCCCTGGCAACCTGCCGGGCAGTGGGTGAAGGCGAGGAGCCTTCCGCATCGGTGGCCCATCACGCGTTCCGTACACTCCGCCGATGCTCGCCACCGGAGTTGCGGCATCGCTGGTTCCGATCACCGATCCGGTGCTCACCTTCGCGGTGGTGATGGGGGTGATCCTCGTGGCGCCGCTGGTCATGCGGCGCCTGCGGATTCCCGGCACGATCGGCCTGATCCTCGCGGGGGTCGTCATCGGGCCCAACGCCCTCGGCGTGCTCGAACTGAATCCGATCGGCAGCACCTCCGAGGCCGGTCCGGCGTTGCCCGAGTCGCTGCCCGAGGAGGGCGAGGCCCGGTCCCCGCAGGACGAGGCTTCCTCGAAGGCCGATGCCGATGCCCCGGCGGGTGACGCCGCGGCCCCGGCGGTCTCGGCGGCTCCGGCCGCTCCGGCGTCTGCGGAGGCGGCGGAGCCGACCACGCCGATGGATCTGCTCGGCACGGTCGGCCTGCTCTACATCCTGTTCCTCGCCGGCCTGCAGCTCGACCTCAACCAGTTCCGCCGCTACCGCAACCACAGTCTCCTGTTTGGATCGGTGAGCTTCCTGCTGCCGCAACTCGTGGGCACCGCGGTCGCCAAGTGGCTGCTCGGCCTCGACTGGCTCGCCGCGGTGCTGCTCGGCAGCATGTTCGGCTCGCACACGCTGCTGACCTATCCGATCGCGACGCGGCTCGGCCTGGTGCGGCAGCGGGCGGTGACCACGGGCGTCGGCGGCACCATCGTCACCGACGTCTCCGCGCTCGTGGTGCTGACGGTGGTGGCCGGCCTTGCGGGGGGCTCGCAGACCGGGGCGGTGCCCGCCTGGGCGATGGCGCTGACCATCCCGGCCTTCGTGGCGGCGGTGGGGGTGGGCCTGCCCCGTCTGGGGCAGTGGTTCCTGCGGACGATCCCCTCCGAGGGCAGCACCCACTTCGTCTTCATCCTGACGGTGGTCTACCTCGCGGCGTTCGCCGCCGAGGCCGCCGGCCTGCAGCCGATCATCGGAGCCTTCCTCGCGGGCCTCGCCCTCAACCGCCTCGTGCCGCGGCAGAGCGTGCTGATGAACCGCCTCGAGTTCGCGGGCAGCTGGCTGCTGATCCCAAGCTTCCTCGTGGCGACGGGCATGCGGGTCGATCCCAAGGCGTTCGTCTCCGGCGTCGACGCGCTGCTCTTCGCGGTGGCGATGGCGGGCACGGTGGCGGCCACGAAGTTCGCGGCGGCGTGGGCCTGCGGCAAGTCGCTCGGCTACCGCCGCATCGAGCGGTGGGTGCTCTTCAGCCTCAGCGTCAACCAGGCGGCGGCCACGCTCGCGGCGGTCATGGTGGGCTTCCGCATCGGCATCTTCACCGATCCGGCGATCCTCAACGGGACCGTCGCGATGATCATGGTCTCCTGCGGCCTCGGCACCGCGGCGATGGAGCGGTGGGGACGCCGCCTCGCCCTCGAGGAGGAGGCCCTGCCGCAGGAGGCGGCGCTGCGGCCGCAGCGGATCCTGATTCCGCTCGGCAATCCCCGGGCCGCGGAGTCGATCCTCGACATCGCCTTCCTGATCCGCGACGAGCGGAGCCACGAGCCGCTGCATCCGTTGACCGTCGTGCAGGAGTCGATCGACGATGCCGCGGCGGACTCGCGAAGCGATCGCCTGCTCGAGATCGCGGTCACCCACGCGGTCTCCGCGAACGTCCCGGTGGCGCCCTCGCGGCGTCTCGACACCAACGCCGCCTCCGGCATCCTGCGGGCGATGCGGGAGCTGCGGATCACCACGGTGGTCATGGGCTGGACCGGCAGCAGCGCCGCCCGCCACCTGATCTTCGGCACGGTCCTCGACGAGCTGCTGCGGCAGAGCCCGCAGCAGTTCGTGGTGTGCCGCACCGCCGCCGGCCTCGGGACGCTGCACCGCCTGGTGCTGCTCGTGCCGCCCTTCGCCCATCGCGAGCCGGGCTTCGCCGATGCGATCCGCACCGTGAAGCTGCTCGCCGCCCATGCCAACCTCGAGATCGTGGTCTCGGCGCGGGCCGCGGATCTGCCCCGCCTCGAGGCGTTCATCGCCGCCGCGAAGCCGGAGGCGACCCTGCGGTTCGAGGCGGCCGAGTCGATCGCCCGCTGGGCGGAGGCGGGGGGGCCGTCGCTGGCGAGCGACGATCTCGTGGTGCTGCTTGCGGCGCGGCGAAGCCAGGTCTCGTGGACGCCGATGCTCGACCGGCTGCCGCAGGCCCTCGTGGCGCGGGCCCCGGAGACGAGCCTCGTGGTGCTCTATCCCTCCGAGGAGGCGGGCGAGGCCGAGGCGGCCGCGGAGCAGGAGTTCGACGAGCCGCTCGATCGCCTCTTCTCGCCGCGGGGCCTCGCGGCGAATGCGACGGGCGGCAGCCTGCGGGATGCGATCGACGCCATGTTCTCCCAGGTCGCGCGGCCCGGAAGCGCCGAGGGCGAGGCGTGGCACGACCTCGCGGCGCGGCTCGCCGCCGCGGAGCCGCTGCCGCTGGCGCCGGGCGTCGTGCTGCTGAATGCGGTCACGCCGCTCGTCCGCCGCGCCGAGGCGATGCTCGCGACCGCCGCCCCGATCCGCCGCAGCGGCCATCCCAGCGAGATCCGCGTCGTGGTGGCCCTGCTCGAGCCGCCCGGCGCTCCCGCGACCGAGCATCTGCGGCATCTCTCCACGATCGCCCGCAGCCTGCACGACGAGGCGGTGATCGCCCGCCTGCTTGCCGCCGCCTCGGCGGCGGATCTCGCCGAGGCCCTGCCCGCAGCGGTTCCGCTGGTGGCGGAGCGGCGGGCCTGACGGCCGCACCAGGCCAACCGCATCCTTCGATCCGGCCCGCCGTGGCCATGGACGGGGCCGGGACGGACTTGACGAACGATTCCGGCGAATGCCGCAGGAGCCGCCGGGCGAGACGGAGCTACGCTTGCTCCCATGAACCAGAGCCTCTTCGGACGCGTCGCGGCGGCGGTCATCGCCATCACGGTCATGGGAACGGGGGCGGCGGCCTCGGGGGGCGGCGGCGATCCCCTGCCGCGGCTCGGCACCAACCTCGACTCGATCAACGACTGGGGCACGATGCTGCCCTTCGTGGATCTCTTCAAGACCAGCCGCGCGTGGATCTCCGGCAACACCGCCACCTTCGCGTGGGACGATGGGCGGCCCTTCGACCTCGACGAGGAGGGCTGGGTGCGATCGCTGCTCCCGGACCAGATCGCCCGCACCATCATGCTCGTCGACGACACCACGCTGCAGGTCGGCAGCGGCCGCTGGGTGGTCCGCTACGAGGGCAGCGGCACGCTGCAGTATCCCCACGGCGCAGCGGTCCTCTCGCAGTCGCCCGGCCGCGACCTGATCGAGGTGCATTCGATGGCGGGAGGCGGGCTCTTCATGAACATCGTCGCCACCGATCCGGCGAACCATCTGCGGCGGATCCGGATCCTGCGGGAGGAGCACGCCGACCTCGCATCGCCGCCGCTCTTCGCCGCGGCGTTCCTCGAGCGGGTCGCGCCGTATCGCGTGCTTCGCTTCATGGACTGGGCGATGACCAACGAGACCGACCTCGCCTCGTGGGCGGATCGCCCCGCGCCGAGCGACGCCCGCTGGAGCAGCCATCGGGGCGTGCCGCTCGAGGTGATGATCGACCTCGCCAACGAGACCTGCGCCGAGCCGTGGTTCTGCGTGCCGCATCTCGCCGACGAGGCGTTCATCGCGGAGATGGCGGCGCTGATCCATGCCCGCCTCGCCCCCGGGCGGCGGGTGTGGATCGAGCACTCCAACGAGGTCTGGAACGGCATCTTCCCGCAGGCGGCGCATGCCCAGGCGGAGGGCCTCGCCCAGAACCTCGCCACCGACCCGTGGCAGGCCGGATGGCGGTGGCACAGCCGCCGCAGCGTGCGGATCTTCGAGATCTTCACGGAGGCGTTCGGCGGCGAACGGCCGCTGGTGCGGACGATGGGCGGCTTCGTCACCGTGCCGTGGGGGAACGAGCAGGCCCTCGCCTTCGAGGATGCCCACCTCGTCACCGATGCCCTCGCGATTGCGCCGTACTTCGGCGGCGAGTGGGGCAGCAACGAGCGTCTTGCGGAGACCCGGGCGATGGATGCCGCCGGCCTGCTTGCGGCGATCCGCGCCGAGTCGCTGCCGTGGGCGATCGAGATGAGCGAGCAGAACCGCACCCTCGCGCAGAAGTTCGGCGTGGAACTCGTCGCCTACGAGGGCGGGCATCACCTCGCGGCGCCGCAGCTGCCCGCCTCCGATCCGGTGCACGCCCTCTTCCATGAGGTGGTGCGGCATCCGGAGATGGGCGGCCTCTACGCGGACTTCCTCGAGGCGTGGGAAGCGCTGGGGGGCCGGTCCTTCGTGAACTTCAGCTTCTGCGGTCGCTTCAGCCAGTTCGGTGCCTGGAGCGTGCTCGAGTGGATCACCCAACCGGCGACGCCCCGCGAGGCGGCGCTGCTCGCCTTCGCCGGCGACGAGGCCTCGCGGCCATGCGGGGCGACCTGCCTCGCCGATCTCGATGGGGACGGCGTGGTGGGGGGTGCGGACCTCGGGCAGATGCTGCTTGCGTGGGGCCCGGTGAAGGGCGGCGCGGTCCCGGCGGATCTTGACGGCAATGGCGTGGTCGACGGTGCGGACCTCGGTCAGATGCTGTCGGCGTGGGGCGCCTGCCCGCGGTAGCGCCGGCGTCGCGTTCTCGCCGAGCGAAGTTGCCGCTCGTCGGACGGGGGCGGCGGGCAGGCCGCGGCGGATTCGCCTACAACCCTCGGCGTCGATGGACGGTCTTCCCCTCGTTGCGGTGTGGGCGGTGGCCTTGCTGACGGCCGGCGGCCTGCTGGCGTGGCGGGGACCGGCCTGGGCGTTCGCGGCGGGTCTCCGCCTGCTGCCGATGCTGCTGGGGTTCCGGCGGCGACGGATCGGCCCTGCGCCGGGGTGGCCGAGCCTGGTCTCGCCGCGGCGGGGGGGCGGGACCGGCCCCACGCTGGTGGTCCTCCACGGCTTCGGCGTCCGCAAGGAGACGATGGCGCCGCTTGCGGCGAGGCTGCGGGCCGGCGGCGGCGTGGTGCTTCCGGACCTGCCCGGCTTCGGCGAGCATCCGCTGGCCGGGCCGCTGCGGTCGCTGCTCGAGGCGTCCCGTTCGCCGGAGCGTCCGACGCTCGAGCGGGCGATGGCGGCGGCGGCCGGGCCCGCGGCGTTCGCCTACGTCGATGCGATCGCCGACTGGATCGGCGAGGCGTTCGAGTCGCCGGTCGATCTGCTCGGCGCCAGCATGGGCGGCGCCATCGCGTCGCTCGTCGCGGCGCGGCGGCCGGATCGGGTTCGATCGCTCGTCCTGCTCGGGCCCGCCGGGGTCGCACCGCCGCGGCGGAACGCCTTCATGGCGGCGGCGGCGGAGGGGCGGAACCTGCTCGAGATCCGCACCATCGCCGATCTCGACCGCGTGCTGTCGCTCAACTTCGTGCGGGTGCCGAGGATCCCGCGTCCGATCCGCGGAGCGTTGGCGGCGGATCTCGCCGCGAGGCAGGCGTCGCATGACCTGCTGCTCGAGGCGCTGGCGCCGCTGCTCGTGGGCGGCGTCGAGGCGGAGCTTGCGAGGATCCGCTGCCCGGTGCTGGTCCTGTGGGGCGCCTGCGACGAGATCCTCGATCCTTCCGGTGCCGAGGTGTTCCGGCGGGAACTGCCGCAGGCAACCGTCGAACTGCTGCCCGACGCCGGACACACCCTTCACGGGGATCGGCCCGTCGAGGTGGCGACGAGGATCGCGGCGTTCCTGCGGGAGGCCCGCGGCGGCGCGTTGGACGCGACTGGGCAACAAGCAGCCGTGTGAACGGGCGGACCCTTCGACTCGCTTCGCTCGTCGCGGCAACACGCAACCGTGTGCTCCGGCGCCCCCTCCGACTCGCTTCGCTCGTCGGC
>CAZQUA010000149.1:0-6172 GCA_964596455.1 uncultured Isosphaeraceae bacterium | reverse complement strand
TGGTCGTCGAGCCGAGCGCCGCGGTGGGGGTCGCCGCGGCCCTCGATGGGTCCTTCGCGTCGCGGAGCGGGTTCGGGACGACCGCGGTGGTGCTGTGCGGCGGGAACGTCGATCTCGACCGCCTGCCGTGGCAGCGCTGAGGCCGCACCCGGACGTCGCGGGCGGCAAGGCGGGGGCGGCCGGCGGGGCGGCGGGACCGGCTTCGTCAGTCGCCGCGGGTCTCCGCGGTCGCCGCGGAGGCGACGATCGCCTCGATCGCCCGTCGGTCCTCGATGGCGATCTCCGCAGCCGCAAGCTCCTCCCGCACCGCGGCGGCGAGCACGCCCGCCGCCTCGAGGGCGCAGGGACCTGCCGCCGCAAGCACCCGCAGGCGGGCGCGGCGGATCACTTCCACCACCCGATCGCTCCGGTCGCCGGGGCGGTCGCCGGTCGCCGGCAGCGGCGGAAGATCGATCTCGATCCCTGACTTCGGTTCGGTGCGTGACGCGGCGTCGCGAGGTTCGGTCATGCGGCGGTCGATGCGGCGGTTCCAGCGAGGAGACGGGTGCGGGAGAGCCGGATCGGGCGAAGGACTGCGGCGCCGCGTTCCCGCAGGGAGATATTCGGCGATTCCGCGGGCGAGGGTGCAGTCGCGGGCGTCGGCGGAGTCGTGGGCGGCGCCGGCGACGGTTCGACGGGCGTCGGCGTCGGCGCGTCCTTCGCGGGGCCGCTCGCCCCCGCGGCGGCCGCGGCACGCTCGCCCATCAGCAGGGTCGTGAGGGCCACGAGGCGGGAGACCTTGGCGGCAAGCTCGGGGATGATCCGATCGGCGTGATCGGTCACCTGGTGGTAGTCCTCGTGATCCTCCACCGAGAAGAGGACCGCCGGGATGCCCGCGGCGAGGAAGGGCCCCTGGTCGCTGCGGTCGAGCCATTCCGGATGCTCGTCGAAGCGGATGTTCAGGCCGATCGCGGCGTTGGCGGCGCGGAGGGCCTCGCGGATCGGCTCGGAGATCGCGGCGCCGTCGATGAAGATCGTGTTCGCTTCGCCGCGGCTGATCATGTCGAGGTTGAGGACCGCGAGGATCTGCTCCTTGGGCATCGGCAGGCTCGCCACGAACCGCTTGGCGCCGAGGAGGCCGGCCTCCTCGCCCGTGAAGGCCACGAAGACGACCCGGCAGGCCGGCGGCTGCGGCAGCGCCGCGATCGCCCGGGCGACCGCGATCATGCCGCACACGCCCGAGGCGTTGTCGTCGGCGCCGTTGTAGATGCGGTCCTCGCCGCGACGCCGGGGCGGGAGATGGTCGTAGTGGGCGGTGACGAGCACGGTGCGATCGCTGCGGCCGGCGAGCACCGCGACCACGTTGGGCGCGGCCTCGGGATCCTCGAGCGACTGGAACCACGACGCCTCGCCGCCCTCGGCGGCGGGCGGCATGCCCGGCTTCAGGCCCGCTTCGCGGAAGCGGTCGCGGATCCACTCGGCGGCCTTGAAGGCGAAGGGACTGCGGTAGAAGCGGCCGTAGAAGGAGTCGTCGGAGAGATGGGCGACCTCGGCGGCGAGGCGGCCCGGCTCGATGGACGCGACGACCGAACGCACCGTCTCGGGGGCGAGGGAGGCTCCGCCGAGACGAAGCGGCGACGGATCGGCGAGGGCGACGGCAAGCAGCAGCAGCAGCGTCATGGCGGCAGAGGGTATCGGCGGGACCGCGAGGCGTCCGGCCCGGTCGCCCGCCGCCGCGGAAGCCGTTCGGGCACGGCCACCGCTCACGCGGATCCGCGTTCGACGAGGACCACCCCGGCGACGACGAGGGCCACGCCGAGCCAGCGAAGCCAGTTGACCGGCTGCATCGGATAGTGCAGCAGCCCGAAGCGGTCGATCGCCGCGGAGCTCAGCAGCTGCCCTGCGATGAAGGCGCCCACGAGCAGCACCGCCCCGAGGCGGGGTGCCGCCGTCAGCATGGTCAGCACGGTGGCGGCGCCGATCAGGCCGCCGCAGAGCGTCCACCACGGCGCCGCCCGCATCGCTGCGAGGCTCGGCGGCCCGACACCGGACGCGGCCACCACCAGCACCAGCACCAGGGCGCCGGTCCACATGTTGACCGCGCCCGCCCGCAGCGGATGCCCCACGTGGCGGACCAGCGCGGCGTTGATGCCGGCCTGCACCGGCGAGAGCAGGCCGATCAGGAAGACTGCCGAGAGGAGGATCCAGCGCATGGGAGGGTTCGTCGGGACTTCCCGCCCGCCGCCGGGAGAAATCGAAGGCGCCGCCGCGGGGAATCGCGACCCGCGGCGAGCGGCCCGCCGTCGCCTGCTCGCGGCGGGGCGACCGCGTCGCCGCGAACCTCTATCCTTTCCGCCCCCAGGAAGCGCCGGGCATGTACGGATCCCATCTGTCGATCGCCGGAGGACTCGAGAACGCCATCGCCGAGGCGGTTCGACTCGGCTTGGACTGCGTGCAGATCTTCACCCGCAACCAGCGGCGCTGGGAGGCCCGGCCGATCTCGAAGGCCGAGCTTGCGCGGTGGCGGGAGGCCCTGCACGAGGCGGGCTGGGACCGCCCCGGGCCGCCGCGGGTCGTGAGCCACAACAGCTATCTCGTGAACCTCGCGGCGCCGTCGAGCCGCAACCGGATCCGCTCCATCGCCGCCCACCGCCGCGAGCTCGAGCGGTGCGAGGCCCTCGGGATCGACCGCTGCGTCATCCATCCCGGGGCCCACCTCGGGCAGGCGCCGCGGGGCCGCCTTCGTCTCGACGAAGCGCCGAGCGAGGACGAGGCCGCCGGCATCGCGAGGATCGCGGAGGCCCTCGATCGGATCCACCGCGACCTGCCCGGCTACCGCGTCCGCACCATGCTCGAGAACACCGTCGGATCGGGCACCAACCTCGGCTACGACTTCGGGCACCTCGCCGGGATCCGAGGGATGGTCCGAGAACCGGATCGCCTCGGCTACTGCTTCGACACCTGCCACGCCGTGGCCGCAGGGTGGGACATGTCCACGGCCCGCAAGGCCGCCGCGGTCCTCGCCCGCTTCGACGAGGTCTGCGGCCTCGCCGAGATCGGGGTCTTCCATCTCAACGACTCCAAGGGGGAGGTGGGCTCCCGCCTCGACCGCCACACCCACATCGGGGAGGGGCGGTGCGGACGGCCGTGCTTCGCGGCGATCTGCGGAGACGATCGCTTCGCGGAGATTCCGAAGATTCTGGAGACCCCCAAGGACGGCAGTGCCGATCATCCGCCGTTGGACCTGATCAACCTCGGGCGGCTGCGGGCGATCGCCCGCTCGGCCCGGAGACGCCCCCGCTCGAACGCGCCCGCATGAGGAACGAGAACCTGCCGCGACCGTCCCGCCGAAGCCGATCGATCGCGATCGCGGCTGCGGCCGTGGTGCTGCTCTCGGCGGCGTGCGAGGCGACGCGTTCATCGCCGCGATCCCCGGGGCGATCCTCGGCGGGATCATCGGCGGGATCATCGATGGTCCGGTCCTCCGCCGCCCGCTGGGCGCCCACGCCGACCCCGCAGCAGCAGCAGCGTCTCGACAGCGCCAAGGAGGTCGCGGCGGCGGGGGAGTACGACGAGGCCCTGCAGCTCTTCCAGTCGCTGCTGGCGGAGAATCCCACCCTGACCCCCGCCTTCATCGGCATCGGCGAGGTCCATGTGGCCCGCGGCAACTACCGCGACGCCGAGCCCGCCTACGCGCGGGCGGTGCGGCTGGAGCCGGGGAACTTCGACGCCCAGTTCGGGCACGGCCGGGTCCTGCAGCTGCTCGAGCGGTTCGCCGAGGCGATCCGGGCCTACCACCGCGCCCTCACGATCCGCCCCCAGCACCTCGACGCCAACCTCAACCTCGCCACCGCCTACCTGCAGATGGACGAGCCGACGCTGGCGGTGCCCTTCGCCGAACGGGCGGTGCACCTCGATCCCGACAGCGGCGCCGCCCGCTCCAACCTCGGCGCCGCCTACGAGCGGGTGGGACGCACCGCCGACGCGATCCGCCAGTACGAGATCGCCATGGAGCTGCTCGAGACCTCGCCGCCCCTGCTGCTGAACCTCATGAACGCCTACATCGCCGAGCGGCGATTCCGCGAGGCGATCAGCACCGGCGAGGTCCTCGCGGGCATCCAGCCCTCCGCCAACGCCTACGAGCGCATGGCCTTCGCCCACTTCCGCCTTGGCGAGTACGGCCGGAGCAAGGACCTCTACCGGCAGGCCGTCGAGATCGACCCGAGCCACTTCCCCTCCTGGAACGGCATCGGGGTGAACGCCCTGAACGCCTGGCTCGCGAGCGAGCGGACCGACGCGGAGGCGATGGTCGAGGCGCGGGAGGCCTTCCGGACCTCGCTGCAGATCAACCCCGAGCAGCCGCGGGTGGTCTCGCTGCTGAGCCGCTACTACGCCGGCTGAGGCGTCCGCGGGGCGGCTCGCGGCGGGGCGGCGTCAACCGGTAGGATCCCGCCCATGTCCCGCGAAGGCGCCCCCGAGGGCGGCGAATCGACCTCCATCACCGAGACCCTGCAGGCGCTGCTGGTGGCGTTCGTGGTGGCGATGACCTTCCGGGGCTTCTTCCTCGAGGGGTTCGTGATCCCCACCGGCTCGATGGCTCCGACGCTGATGGGGGCCCATCTGCGCTTCCGCTCCCCGGAGACCGCCTACGAGTTCGCGATCGACGCGGGGCCGGTGGCGGAGGCGGCGGCGGCGGAGCGGGCGGGGGTCTCGCCGCGGCGACGCTGGGCGATCTTCGACCCCATGCTCGGCTACGCCGGGATCGCCGCGGAGGCGGCCACGCCCTCGCTGCTGCCCGAGACCCGCATGGGCGACCGGGTGCTGGTGCTCAAGTTCCTCTATCCCTTCTCCGAGCCCAAGCGTTGGGACGTGGTGGTCTTCAAGAACCCCACCGATCCCGTCGGGGCCACCCACAACTACATCAAGCGGCTCGTGGGCCTTCCCGAGGAGCGTCTGCTGCTCGCCGACGGCGACGTCTTCGCGGCGCCGACGGGCACGCCGGTGGACTCGCTGCGGATCCAGCGGAAGCCCGAGCACGTGCAGCGGGCGGTGTGGCAGCCGGTCTACGACAGCGACTACATCCCCGTGAACCGCTCGCGACTCGAGCAGGCCTGGCGGCAGGCGTTCCCGCTGCCGCCCTGGAAGCCGGTCGCGGGCCGCTGGGAACTCGGGGACGCCCGCGTCTGGAGAAGCGAAGGCGACGGCGAGCTGCGGTGGGACTGGCAGGCCCTGCCGATCGACGACCGCACGCCCTACAACATGTTCCGCCCGGTGCAGCCGTTCTACCCCGTGAGCGACCTGCGGATCGCCGCCGCGGTCGAGGCGGAGGATCCCGCGGCCTTCTCGACCTCGCTCGACCTGCGGGTGCGGAGCCACGTGGTCCGCTTCGAGCTTCGCGACGGCCGCGCCGCGGTCTCGATGCGGCACCTCGAGGGCGGCGCCGCCGGCGAGGCGATCGTCGCCGAGGAGGCGGAGGTGCGTCTGCCCGGTTCGGGCGCGTTCGAGGTGGAGTTCTGGCACGTGGACCAGGCGATCTCGATCTGGGTCGACGGCCGGGAAGCGGTCCGCCTCGAGTACGAGTGGGGGCCGATCGAGCGACTGCGAAGCGCCTTCTTCGGCCGCACCCTCGAGCAGTACCTGCGGGATCCGGTCGCCGCGATCCCCACGCCGCCGGACCTGGCGTGGCGATTCGCCGGCGGCGGACCGGTCGAGCTGCGGCGGGTCCGCCTCGATCGCGACCTCTACTACCGGCCGATGCGCCTGACGCCCTTCGACGCGGCCGGCGCCTCGGGCCGCCCGCTGCCGACGCTGGGCTTCGGCTGCGACCCCGAGTCGCCGGCGGAGCTGGTCGAGGACCAGTTCATGATGCTCGGCGACAACTCCGCGGCGAGCCGCGACTCGCGGGTGTGGGGCTATCCCCATCCCCTCGCGGAGCTGCGGACCGGCGACGGCAGTCCCTTCGTGGTGCCGCGGTCGATGCTGCTCGGCAAGGCCTGGTGCGTGTACTTCCCGGCGCCCTTGCCCTACACCCCCGGCGGCCGGGCGGTGGTGCCGGACTTCGGCCGCCTTCGGTTCATTCGCTGAGGGTTGGTGGGGGCGTGCGCTGGGGTGATGCGGGGCTGGACATCACGGACATCATGGACATCACGCACATGATGGACGACCGGGACCGAATGGACTGAACGGATGGGCG
>CAZQUA010000148.1:0-6176 GCA_964596455.1 uncultured Isosphaeraceae bacterium | reverse complement strand
CGAACACTGCCGTCGAAGGCGTTCGGAGCAACGCCTGGCGGAACAGGGTCGGATTGTCCGCCGGCCGCACCCTCGCAATATGGGTCGAAGGCCACCAGGCGGCCACGGCTGCGGCGACCGCCACCACCGCTGCGTACCAACCCCATCGACCCGCTCCGCCGGAGCGGTCCGCGGTTCGCGCCGACCCGATCGGAACCGGGGCGGTGGGCGACTCCGCCGCCTCCGCGACCGCCTGCGAGAGTCGGTGCAGGGTGGCCACGACCCGATGCCGCAGGGCCTCGGGGGGCGGATCCGCGGCGTCCCGAGTCAACGAGAGGTCCAGCGCTGCGGCGGCGTAGTCGAAGGCCTCGTCGAGATGATCCGCAAGGCGGAGGCTCGGCGGCAGGTCGTCGCTCGGCGCTCCGGCGATCGCCCGATCGGCCAAGGCCGCCTCGCGGGGATCGAGATCGCCCCCGTCGCCGACGATGGGAGAGGCCGCGCTCATGCGTCTTCCTCTCCGGGCCGATTGCCGGCCTCGTCGATCAGCTTGCCCTGGGCCCGCAGGATCGATCGGATCTTGATCAGTCCCCGACGGGCGTGGGTCTTGACGGTGCCGAGAGGCATGCCCGTGGTCGTGGCGATCTGCTCGTGGCTGCAGCCGTGGTGGATCGCGAGGCGAAGCACCTGCTGCTGCTCGGGGCGAAGCTTCTCGAACGCCTCGGCGGCGAGGCGGACCTCCTCCCCGAGTTCCGAAAGATCGTTCCGCTGCGCGGGCGCCGCCGCCTGCTCCGGCAGCGTGGGCATCGGCGGACGCCGCTGCCGCCGGCGATTGCGGTCGATCAGGCGGCGGCGGGCGATCATCGCCACGAAGGTGGTCTCGGACGCGATCGAGGCATCGAAGCGGTCGGCGCTCTTCCAGAGATCGATGAAGATCTCCTGCACCGCGTCCTCGGCATCGGAGGGGTTCATGCAGAACCGCCGGGCCAGCGACCACACGAGACCCCCGAACTGCTCGTAGCACTCGTTGATCGCCGCGGGGTCTCCCGAGGCGACGCGGGCGAGGATGGAGTCGTCGGTGCTCACCGGCGGTGGTGGGGTCGCATCGGGGGACGGATCGGGAGTCGCACCGGTGCGGCGTTCGGGCCGTGACCTCGACGAAGACGCCTCGGTGCTCGGCCGCCGCCGACGCCCCGACCGGGACGAAGATGGTAGCGAGATCGGCGCACGATCGCCGCACTCGCGAGCGTGTCCGCGTTCCTGGCGATCGGTGGTCGAGGGAGGCGTCACGAGGGCCACGGGCTTGCTCCGATCGAGTCGCGGCGGCTTCGACGGGAGGAACCCGATGGTGTCAGCCGAGGCGGCGATTGGCGAAAGGTCGAGCGAGGAGTCGCCGCAGCGCCTCGGCGGGCCCTCCGCCAGCAGCGCGGCGAACGCACCGCTTCGGCGCGGCCGCCCCGCCGCAACGACCCCTCGTACACTCCGCCAGCACCCGGTGGGGTGGCTGAGTGGTCGAAGGCACCGGTCTTGAAAACCGGCGGACTCTTCGGGGTCCCGTGGGTTCGAATCCCACCCCCACCGCTTCGAGGACGGTCCGCTTCGACAAGGCCGACCGCCGCGGCCGCCGACGCGGCGGCGGAGCGTACCGCTCGTTCCGGGGCATCGATGGGCATCCCCGGCACGGCCGGTCTTGTGGGATGCTCCCGCCCTTTGGACCGCCCCTGCCGGCCGCCCACGCGGAGCCCTGCCATGCCCTTCCACCGACGCGTTCTTCCCTTCCTCGCGCTGGCCGCCGCGGCGCCCGTCGTCCCGCTGCATGCCGACGAGGCCGCGATGTTCCGCTATCCCGACGTGTCGGGAGACCGGATCGTCTTCGTCTTCGCCAACGACCTGTGGACGGTGCCGCTCGAGGGCGGCGAGGCGAAGCCGCTCGCGAGCCCGCCCGGCACCGAGCTGATGCCGCGGTTCTCGCCGGACGGATCGCAGATCGCCTTCGTCGGCAACTACGACGGCAACCGCGATCTCTATCGCCTCGATGCCGATGGCGGCGTGCCCGTCCGCGTGACCCATCACCCCACGACCGAGCTGCTCTCGGAGTGGACCGCCGACGGCGACCTGCTCTTCACCGCCGGCGGCATGGGCGGCGTGCCCCGGGCGCAGCGGATCTTCCGCGTGCCCTCCGAAGGCGGCCTCCCGCAGGCCCTGCCCGTGCCCTACGGCACCAACGGCACGCTCTCCGCCGATGGCCGCTGGCTCGCCTACACGCCGCACTCGATCGACCGGCGGACCTGGAAGCGGTACCGCGGCGGGATGGCCACGGACGTGTGGCTGCTCGACCTCGCGAGCGGCGAGAGTCGCCGCATCACCGACTGGGAGGGCAAGGACACCCTGCCGATGTGGCACGGGCGGACCGTCTACTACCTCTCCGACGAGGGCGCTGCGGAGAACCATCGCCTGAACCTCTGGGCCTACGACCTCGACCGCGGCGAGCGGCGGCAGGTCACCGCGTTCCGCGACCACGACGTGAAGTGGCCGGCGATCGGGCCCGACGATGGCACTCCGGCGAGGATCGTCTTCCAGAACGGTTCCGACATCTATCTCTGGGAGGAGGCCACCGGCCTCGCATCGCCGGTGGAGATCGCCGTGCCCGGCGACCGCGACACGCTCCGTCCCCGCATCGTCGACGCGTCGCAGCAGATCCAGTCCTGGGACCTCGGCCCCAAGGGACGGCGGGCGGCGGTCTCGGCGCGGGGCGACCTCTGGACGCTCCCGGCCGAGAAGGGCACGCCCCGCAACCTCACCCGCACGAGCGGCGTCGCCGAGCGGGTGCCCGCTTGGAGCCCCGACGGCCGCTGGATCGCGGTCTCGAGCGACGAGAGCGGCGAGTACGAAGTGCGCCTGCTCGCCGCCGACGGCCGCGGCGGCAGCCGCACCCTGACGAGTTCCGGCGGCCCCTACCGCATGGGCTTCTCCTGGTCGCCCGACTCCACGCGACTGGTGGTGACCGACAAGGACGGCACGCTCCGGCTCATCGAGATCGAGAGCGGCGAGATCCGCGAGCTCGACCGCAACCCCTGGTCCGCGACCACCCGGATCCGCTGGAGCCACGACGGCCGCTGGATCGCCTGCGCGATGGCCCCGCCCGGCTCGCGGATGTCGCGGATCGTGCTGCACGACCTCGAGCGGAACGAGCGGCACGAGGTGACCTCAGGCATGTTCAACGACTTCGACCCGGTCTTCGACCGCGCCGGCGATTGGCTCTACTTCGCCAGCCAGCGGCACTTCTCGCCAACCTACAGCGACCTCGACACCACCTGGATCTACCGGGACGGCACCGTGCTGCTCGCGGTGCCGCTGCGGGAGGGCGTGAAGAACCCCTGGCTCGCCGAAAGCGACGAGGTGGCGATCGCCGAGGGCGAGGACCAGAAGGGCGAGCCGGACGAGACGGACGGGGCCGGGAAGCCGGACGAGGCGAACGGGTCGGACGCGACGGATCAGTCTCCGCCGCCGGCCGCCGCTGATGGCGCGGGCGACGGCGGCGATGGCGGCGACGGCGGCGCCTCCGATGCGGCCGTCGAGGTCTCTCCCGCCTCCGGCCACTGGGCATGCACCGCGACCGACGAGGAGGGCGTCGCCTTCGAGTTCGCGATGGACCTCGGCGTCGGCAGCGACGGACGCGTGCGGGGCTCGCTCTCGCCTCCGGGCACCGATCGCGTGGCGACGGTCTCGGGCAGCTTCGACCCGGAGTCCGGCCGCCTCGTGCTGTCGGTCATCTATCCCGAAGCCGAGACCGGCACCCTCGATGGGGTGATCGAAGGCGATGCCATCCGCGGCCGCGGCAGCGACGCCGCCGGCGCCGCCTACGAGTTCACCGGCAACCGCCTCGAGAAGGCCGGCACCGCGGTGGCGGCGATGGATCCGCCCGCAAAGGGCCTCGCCATCGATCTCGACGGGTTCGAGCGACGCGCCATCGCCCTGCCGGTGCCCCCGGGGGACCTCGGCAACCTCGAGGTGAACGACCAGGGCCAGCTGCTCTTCGTGCGGCAAGGCGAGGGCGGCGGGATCCGCCTCTTCGATCCCGCCGACTCCAAGGGCGGCGAGAAGGGCGTGGCGGCCGGCGGCGGCTTCCTGATCTCGCCGGAGGGTTCGAGGATCCTCGTGCCGCAGGGCGGCAGCGCCTCGATCTTCCCCGCGGCGGCCAATGCGAGCGGCACGCGGGTGGTGACCGAGCCGATGCTCGTGGAGATCGATCCCCGCGCGGAGTGGCGGCAGATCGTCCGCGACGCCTGGCGGATGCAGCGGGACTTCTTCTACGACCCCACCATGCACGGCGTCGATTGGCCGGCGGTGCTCTCGCAGTACCTGCCGCTCGTGGACGACGCCGCCACCCGCGAGGACGTCTCCTTCATCATCGGAGAGATGATCTCCGAGCTGAACGTGGGCCACGCCTACTACTGGGGCGGCGACGGCGAGGAGGAGCCGAGCGTCTCGGTGGGGATGCTCGGCGTGGACTTCGAGCGGACCCTCGACGGCGAGGGGCACGAGGGCTACCGCATCGCCCGCCTCCTCGGCGGCGCCGACTGGGATGCGGACGCCCGCAATCCCCTCGCGGCCCCCGGCGTCGATGCGAAGGCCGGCGACTTCCTGCTCGCGGTCAACGGCGTGCCGCTCGACCTCGCCAAGTCGCCGTGGGCGGCCTTCACGGGCCTCGCGGGCAAGACGGTGACGCTCTCGCTCTCCGACCGCGCCGTTCCCGGCGACGACACCCGCGAGGTGGTGGTGCAGCTGCTTCCGAGCGAGTCGAACCTGCGGTACCGCGACTGGATCGAGGGCAATCGCCGCCGCGTGGCCGAAGCCTCCGACGGGCAGGTCGGCTACATCTACGTCCCCAACACCGGCATCGACGGCCAGAACGACCTGGTGCGTCAGTTCCACGGGCAGGCCCATCTGCCCGGACTGGTGATCGACGAGCGATGGAACGGCGGCGGGCAGATCCCCACCCGCTTCATCGAACTCCTGAACCGCCCGGTGACCAACTACTGGGCGAGGCGGGACGGCGAGGACTGGACCTGGCCGCCCGACGGGCATCGCGGGGCCCGGGCGATGCTCATCAACGGCCTCGCCGGCAGCGGCGGCGACATGTTCCCGTGGCTCTTCCGCAAGGCCGGCCTCGGCCCGCTGATCGGCACCCGCACCTGGGGCGGACTCGTGGGCATCACCGGCGTGCCCTCCCTGATCGATGGCGGCTACACCGCCGTGCCCACCTTCGCCTTCTACGAGACCGACGGCAGCTGGGGCATCGCAGGCCCCGGCGTCGCCCCGGACCTCGAGGTGATCGCCGCTCCCGCGCTGATCCTCGAGGGCGGCGACCCGCAGCTCGATCGGGCGATCGCCGAGGTGCTGAAGGCGCTGCGGGAGCAACCGCCCGCGAAGCCGGCGCGGCCGGCGTACCCCGACCGCAGCGGCATGGGCATTCCCCCGGAGGACCGCTGACCCGCGAGCTCCGCCCGGCAGGTCCGGCCGATCGCCACGACGCCCCGCGGATTGCTGGGGCGGCGGTCGCCTCGTGTTGCCCCGCCGCGGCGCGATTCCGTACCATTCCGCCCGTTCCGGCGGCCTCCCGCCGTCGTCCGCCGCGACCCTCGCCGAGGAACCGCCCGTGCCCGAACTCGCCTCGCCGCCCTCGCCCGCGGCGGACGACCGCCATGGCCCTGCCGCTGCCTGCCTCGGCCGCACCCTCGATCGGAGCGAGCGGGCGATGCAGGCGGCGATCGGGGCCCTGCGGAGCCTGCAGGCGCCCGACGGCCATTGGTGCGGCGAACTCGAGGGCGACTCGATCCTGCAGAGCGAGTATCTGCTGATGAAGTGGATCCTCCGGCAGGAGGCGGCGCCGCTCGCCGACGGGCGAGGGCCCGAGACCCTTCGGAAGATCGTCGGCAAGCTGCGGGACCAGCAACGCGACGATGGCGGGTGGGGGCAGTACCCCGGCTCGGGCATCGACCTCTCCGCGACCGTCAAGGCCTACTTCGTCCTCAAGCTCCACGGCGATCCGATCGACGCGCCGCACCTGCGGATGGCCCGCGAGCGGATCCACGAACTCGGCGGGGCCGAGCGCATCAACACCTACAGCCGCTTCTTCCTCGCCTGCCTCGGGCAGGTCTCGTGGAAGGCGATGCCGGAGATCCCGCCCGAGATCGTGC
>CAZQUA010000147.1:0-6190 GCA_964596455.1 uncultured Isosphaeraceae bacterium | reverse complement strand
GCGGGTGCCGGCGGGCGACATCGTGCAGATGCTGCTTCCCTCCTTCGACGAGAAGGCCAAGCGCCGCAGCGAGGTCCTCGCCCGCGGCCTTCCCGCCTCGCCCGGGGCCGCCTGCGGCCGCCTCGCCTTCTCGGCGCCGGAGGCGGTGGAGCGGAGCCTGAAGGGCGAGAGCGTGCTGCTCGTCCGCAAGGAGACCTCGCCCGAGGACGTGGAGGGCATGCACCATGCCGCCGGCATCCTGACCTCGACCGGCGGCATGACCAGCCACGCGGCGGTGGTCGCCCGCGGCTGGGGCAAGTGCTGCGTCGCCGGCGCCGGGTCGCTCTCGATCGATCCCGCCAAGGGGACGGTCCGGATCGGCGATCGCGTGCTCGGCCGCGACGACACCCTCTCGATCGACGGCTCGACCGGCGAGGTGCTGCTCGGCGAGGTGCCGCGACTCGTGCCGAGCAGCGTGCCGGCCGGCCTTGCGACGATCCTCGGTTGGGCGGACGAGGTCGCCCGCCTCAAGGTCCGCACCAACGCCGACACCCCTGAGGACGCCGCGCGGGCCCGAGGCTTCGGAGCGGTGGGCATCGGCCTCTGCCGCACCGAGCACATGTTCTTCGAGGGCGAACGGATCGCGGCGATGCGGGAGATGATCCTTGCGGACAGTCCCCGCGAGCGGGAGAAGGCCCTCGCCAAGCTGCTGCCCTACCAGCGGAAGGACTTCATCGGGATCTTCACCGCGATGAAGGGCTGCCCGGTGACGGTGCGCCTGCTCGATCCGCCGCTGCACGAGTTCGTGCCCCACGACGACGCGGCGCAGCGGGACCTCGCGGCGCGGACCGGCGTGGGCATCGAGGAGATCCGCCGCCGCATCGCCATGCTGCACGAGCTGAATCCGATGCTCGGCCATCGCGGCTGCCGCCTCGCGGTGACCTATCCGGAGATCCTCCGCATGCAGGTGCGGGCGATCACGGAGGCGGCGATCGCCTGCCGCGCGAAGCGGATCGACGCGCGGCCGGAGATCATGATCCCCCTCGTGGGCACGCAGGCGGAGCTCGCATCGCTCCGCGCCGCCACCCTTGCGACCATCGAGGAGGTCCGCACCGCCAAGCGGTTCAAGGGCCGCCTCGACATTCCCGTGGGCACCATGATCGAGATCCCCCGGGCCGCCCTCACCGCCCGCGAGGTCGCGGCGGCGGCGGACTTCTTCTCCTTCGGGACCAACGACCTGACCCAGATGGCCTTCGGGTTCAGCCGCGACGACGCGAACACCTTCCTGCCGGCCTACCTCGATCAGAAGCTTCTGCCGCACGATCCCTTCCAGACGATCGACGAGGCCGGCGTGGGGCAGCTCGTGGAGATGGCCTGCCGCGAGGGGCGAGCGGCGAGGAAGGACCTCAAGCTCGGGATCTGCGGCGAGCACGGCGGCGATCCCGAGTCGATCCGGTTCTTCCACCGGGTCGGCCTCGACTACGTGAGCTGCTCGCCGTTCCGCGTGCCGGTGGCGAGGCTCGTGGCGGCGCAGGTCAACCTTCGGTAGGGCCGGTAGGGCCGCCTCGCGGGGCGGGCGTCGGTCGTGCCGGGCGGCGCCTCCGGAGATTCGGGCGGTCCGATTCGGATCGCGGCGTTTCTGCCTCCCGATCTCCGAACGCGATCCGCACCGCGGGGCCGCTGTCGGCCGCCTTCGCCGCAGCGGTCAGGGCGGGTCGTCATCGCCGAGGGCCGCCGATGCGGAGGTCGCCGCGAGGGTGAGGGAACCGCAGCCGCTGCCCGCGGGGCGACGGGACTCGAGCGAGGCGAGAAGCTCCGCGAGCGTCGGTGCCGCCGCGTCGGTCTCGTTTGAGGCGTCCGCATCGAGCGAGGTGAAGGCCGGCGGCGGCGAGAACCGCTCGTCTCCCGCCCCGATCGGCGGCAGGATCTCGCCGGCGATCGCCACGAGGCGATCCGCGAAGAGGTCGATGGCCATCTCGAGCATCGCCCGGCGGAATCGGGCGGTCTCCGGCTCGGTCTCGAGAAGCACCGCATCGGCGTCCGCACGGGCCGCCATCGAGCGGAGCATCAGGTCGTCGCGGGCGTGGGCGAGCACCCGCTCGCGGATCGCCGCAGGATCGGTCGCGGCGGGGGCGGACCACTCCGGGAAGAAGTAGCTGCTCCGGCGACGCGACCGCTCCTCGGAGGCGGCGACGAGGCGTTGCCGCAGGCGCTGCCGCAGCGGTTCCTCCAGCTGCGGAAGCAGGCGCTGCCCGCCATCGAGCAGTGTCTCGAGGAGGAGCGTCTCCTCGGCAAGCAAGGCCCGCCGCGAGGCCTCGTCGAGCGGCACGGCATCGCGCAGGGACTGCACATGCCGCCGCAGCAGCTGCCGGGCCTCGTCGCGGGCGGCGCCGCTCGACGCGGCGGCGGCGAAGCGATCGCGATGATGCCCGAGCCAGTGCCCAAACGCGGCCTCGGCGTGGCGTCGCTTGTCCTCGCCGAGGTCGGGCTCCGCCGTCAACGCCGCGGCGATCTCGCCGCGGAACGCCTCGCGAAGCACCGGCGGCAGCCCCGACCGCTCCAGCGCCGCGTCGAGGGCGGCGACCACGACCGCATCGGCCTGGGCGGGGGAGACGCCGCCGAAGGGAAGCGGCGTCCACGGCATCGCGAGCGCTGCCGCCATCAGCGCCGCCCCGCCGGATGGGGCCATGCGGCCGCGGCGCCGCTTCGAACGCGGGACCGGCTCACGCGGCGGTGCGGCGGCGGCAGGAGGCGGCGGCCCCGCCGGATCGGCGGGTGCGGACGGCACGCTGCGACGGGGCGGTGGCGCGTGGCCGCGGATCTCGTCCGCGGTCAGGCTTGCCGCGGGAAGGCGGCAGATGCGGGTCGCCGCCGCGGCCGTTGCGAGCCGCGGCGGATCGAAGCGGAGGAGGGCCGCGATCTCCTCGAGGCTGCGGCAAAGGGCCGCTCGCCACCGTGCCGAGGAAGCGATGCCTGCGGCCATCGCGGCGAACGCGATCGCCGACAGCGGCGGGCGAGGGCGAGGCGGGTGCGGCCGTCGCTGCGGGGGTTCGGGCGGGTGGTGCGAGCGGTTCATGGTGCAGGCTCCGGCGTCAGGGTTGCGGGACGGGGCGATGGCGTTGCCGCTGCCGCAGGAGGTGGGACCTCCCGCGATGGCGGATCGGATGGCGGATCGGATGGCGTGACGTCGCCGCGAGCATCGGCAGCGGCGTTCAAAGGCGGACCGCGGAAGGCAGCGGAGCGGGCGAGGGCTGCGGCCTCGCCTTCGGAGACGAGGCGATCGAGGCGAGGTCGCCCGGGCGGCTCGATCCACGGCATCTGCGGACGCCGCGACCCGTCGCCCTGCGAGCGCTCGACGATCTCGGGTAACCACCACGGCAGCGGGTGGGGCATCGAGCCGTGCGGGAGCGGATGCGCCGAGGGCATCGCGAGCAGGATCGCGGCCGCGAAGCGCCCCTGCCGCAGGCGGCTCTCGGCGAGGCTGCAGCGGAGATCCGTCGGAAGTGCGTCGATCGCGACCCGCCACGGCCCCGACACCACCTGCTCGACCCTCGCGTCCTCGCCCTCCGATGCCAACCACTCCGCAAGCTGCTCCCAGGCACGAAGCTCGAGGTCCTCGGGCAGGCCGCGGGACCGCATCGAACGCCGCCATGACGCGGCCGCCACCGCGAACGCCTCGGGATCGCCGCTTCGGAGCGAGGCGATCACCGCACGACGCCCTGCCTGCATGGCGGAGCCCTCGGGGTGGGCCGCGGCCCAACGATCGTCGAGCGATCGCCAGGCGTTCCCGTCGCTCGCCACCTCCCGCCACGATCGGCGGATCGTCTCGGCCTCGGCGGCGCCGATCGCGCGAACCTCGGACCACCGGATGGTCGCGGCCACCGCCTCGCCGCGGCGAACCACGGCGTCGATCCGCGTGGGCATCCCCTCGCGGCGGGCGGCGACGATCGATGCGGTGAGGCCTTCGGGGTGCTGCCGGAGGCGGCCTTCGGGCCGCAGGATCTCCTCACGGAAGGTCTCGCCGCGGCGTTCGCCCCGCAGGCGGTAGGTCTCGCCGCTCCGCCAGCGGATCGAGATCGGCGGCTGCAGCACCTCGATCTGCAGGCGGTCGGCGGCGGCGGGCATCGACGGATCGAGCGGCTCGGTCCGCCACGACACCCGCTGCAGGCACTCGCCGGTCTCGCCATGGCTCGCCGCCTCGCCGGCCGCGGCATGGGCGGATGGGACCGCCGGGTCGGTCGGACTCGAGCCCTGCAGGAACGGCAGCGGACGAAGTCCGTCGAAGAGGTCGTAGAGATCCTCCGGCTGGTCGAGCGGCGGCGGCGCGTCGGCCGCGGCCTCGAGATGGCTCGCGACGATCGGATGGCTCGCGACGATTCGGCGGAACGCGTCGCTCCATTCGAGCAGGAAGGCCTCCGGCAGGATCGGGAAGTCGACGGCGAGCGGCGCCATGCACGGCTCGCACCAGTTGGCGAGGATCGCGATGCCGTTCTCGTCGGCCAGCACGCTGCCGGCGATCGCCACGGGATCGTCTCCCGCGACCGCCTCGAGGAGGATGCTCTCGAACGCGGCGAGCCAGGCGCGTCCCGATCCCGGCTCGGTGGCGGCGCCGGATTCGGCCGCGAGCGGTCGGGGGGCGTCGAGGAAGTCGAACCGCCACAGCGGAAAGGGATCCGGCACCCCGCCCCGCTGCAGCGACGCGAGCACCGTGCCCACGCCGAGGAAGGTGTCGACGGTGAACTTCCTCGCGAGCAGCGGCGCCCGATCCCGGGATGCCTCGCGGGCGGCGATCTCGCTCGCCATCGCATCGAGGCGGTCCGACACGGCGCTGCGAAGTCCGGCGTCCGCGTCGGGAGGGTTCGCGACGACCGCGGGCGGCATCGAGGCGAGGATGGCGAGGGCGAGAAGCGGCGGGAGCGTCGGCATGGCGTGCGGTGGCGGCGGAAGCGAGGCGGGACCGCGTGGGGGCGCGGCCCCGCCTGCGCCGGGAGGGAGTCGGTCAGTTCACGCCCATGTGGACCATGGCGATCGCCGAGGCGGCGGCATTGCCCGCCTCGACGCTCACGTTGACCGCGGCGACGGCGTTGCCGAGGGCTCGTCGCACCACGGGACGGTTGGTGAAGGCGCAGTAGGTCCGGTCCGGCTTCACGGTGTAGGACGCGCTGCCGGCGGCGAGGCCCGTGCCCTCGGTGTACATCGAGTCGCTTGCGGAGATCTCTCCGGTGTAGGTCAGGCCGGAGTCGTCGATCCGGCCGCCGATCTGCCCGGCGACGCGGATGCGGCGGACGATCGAGTCGTAGATCGCCATCGCGTCGAGCGTGCGGGAAGGCAGCATCGCCCACGCGTCGCCGAGCGAGGAGCAGGTGCCGCTGACCGAGACCGAGCCGGCTGCGGAGCAGCCGATGCGGGGCGCACAGACCACGCTGAGGCCCATCGAGGCGAAGCCCTCGGCGCTCAGCTGCAGCAGGCGGGGCGCCGCCGGCGGGGGGCCCTGCCAGGTCTCGCGATCGACGGTCGAGAAGCCGCCCCCGGCGCTCGCGGTCTGCGACGCGGCGCCGAAGAAGATCGACTGCCCGTAGAGCGCGGTGCCGATCACGATCCGGTTGGGTTCGCTGCGGGCATTGACCGAGCGGCACCAGCGGGTCCAGCCGACGGAGTACTCGTCCACGCGGTCCATCGGCGATGCCGGGGTGCCCTGGTGCTCCTGCGTGGTCACCCACTCGCCGGCCCCGGGGGCGCACTGGGGAACCGGGCCCTGGGGAGTGCCGGGGGAGTCGTCTCCCGAGGAGAAGCAGGGAAGCTCGAGGAACTCCGGGCAGGGCGGCAGATCGCCTCCGGCGGCAGCCATGCCGAGCGAGGCGGCGATCGCCGCGGCGGCGGCGACGAGCGGCGAGGACGCCGCGATGCCGTCGCGGCGGCGGAGAGCATGGGCGGACGCATGGCGGGCGGCGGGGCGTCGAGCGGGCATGGCGGGTCTCCAGAGACCGCGTCGGGCGGCGGGGCCCCGAGACCGTCTCGGTGCCGCCGCCGCCGTCGTCGCGGGCCGACGGGGCGAATCTACGGCGGCATCTCGACGCCTCCGGCAGGTCGTGCCGAACTCCCGAGGGATCGCGCCGATTCGGGAGGCGGCTATCGTCTCCGCCGCAAGGCGCTGCACCGCGGCGCGGCAATCCGTGCGGGCGCGTCTCCGCGAGCGGGCGACGATGCCCTC
>CAZQUA010000146.1:0-6220 GCA_964596455.1 uncultured Isosphaeraceae bacterium | reverse complement strand
GCGGCCGGCCTCGCGATCGCCGCATCCGCAGCGGCATCGCCGTTGCCGCCGCGGATCGTGCGTTCCGCGGCGCGGGTCCGCAGCCACGGCGACTCCTGGGGCGATCGCCTCCGCGGGGCATCTCGCGGCGGGGGCGTCGCGACGGTTCCGTGAAGATCGCG
The DNA here is from genome assembly GCA_964596455.1 of uncultured Isosphaeraceae bacterium. Taxonomy (GTDB): domain Bacteria; phylum Planctomycetota; class Phycisphaerae; order Phycisphaerales; family SM1A02; genus CAZQUA01. The sequence goes on along the minus strand of CAZQUA010000146.1, from coordinate 6,059 downwards.
ATCGCCGTGGTCACCTGCCGCCGGCCTGCGGGCCTCGCCCGGTTGGTCGCGTCGCTCGACGAGCTCGAGACGCCCGCCGGCGCCGAGGTCGAGCTGCTGATCGTCGAGAACGGCGCCGATCGGATCGAGCCGGCCCGTCGGCCCTCGGCGGGTCGCGCGATCTCCTGGCACCACGAGCCGCGTCCGGGGATTCCGTTCGCCCGCAACCGCGCCCTCGAGATCGCCGCCCGGCAGGGGTTCGACGCGGTGGCGTTCATCGACGACGACGAGACGGCCTCGCCGGGATGGCTCGCCGCCCTCGTGGCGTCGCTGCAGCGGAACGAGGCCGCCGCCGCGACCGGGCCGGCGTTGCCGGCGCTGCCGCCGGGTTCGCCGCGGTGGGCGACCTCGAGCGGCGTCTTCGAGTATCCCCGCCACCCCGATGGCGCCGTGGTGCCGTGGGCCTTCACCCACTGCGTGCTGCTGCGCCTGGAGGCCTGGCAGGCGAGCGGCGTGCGGTTCGACGAGCGGCTCGCCTTCTCGGGCGGCAGCGACACCCACTTCTTTCGGCGTCTCGCCGCGGCGGGGCATCGGATCGTGTGGAGCGAGGATGCGATCGCCCACGAGTGGTACCCGCCCGGCCGCATCACCTTGCGATGGGTGCTGCAGCGGTCCTATCGGATCGGCGTGACCGACGTGTGGATCGAACGGGATCTGCGAAGCCGCGGCCTCCCGGCGGCGGGTGCCGCGGCGCTGCTGCTTCGAAGCGGGCGGTATGGGCTGCGGGCCCCGTGGCGGGTGCTGCGCGGCCTCGGATGTCCCACGGGTGCGATGGTCGCGGGACTGTGGGATCTGGCGCGGGCCGTGGGCCTCGTGGCGGGCCTCTGCGGCAGCCGATACGAGGAGTATCGCCGGTCCCATGCCGAATGAGACAGCATCGATCGCGGTGTGCCTGTCGACCCGGCATCGGCCGGAAGGGTTGGCGCGGGCGCTCGAGAGCGTCGCGGCGCAACGCCTTCCCGAGCCGGCGCCGCCCCTCGTGGCGATCGTCGTCAACAACGATCCCGCCGACGATCGACCCGCGGGGGTGGTCGCGGCGATCCGCGCCCGGACCGGCCTGCGGGTCGAGCTGCTCGTCGAGCCGCGGCGGGGGGTGGCGCCGCCGAGGAATCGGGCCCTCGCTGCGGCGATCGCCGCGGTGGGCGAGGCGGGGCTCGTGGCCTTCCTCGACGACGACGAGGAGGCCCCGCCGCAGTGGCTGGCGACGCTGCTGCTGGTGAAGCGGCGCTTCGGCGCGGAGATCGTGACCGGCCCCGTCGAGCCCCGCTTCGCAGCTCCGCCGCCGGCGTGGATCGAGTCGGGCGGGTTCTTCGCCCGGCAACGCCATCCCACCGGATCGCGTCGGCGCTGGGCGTTCACCAACAACGTGCTCTTCGAGGCCCGGCTGCCGTCTCGTCTCGATCGATGGTTCGACGAGCGGTTCGAACGCCTGAGCGAGGACCGGCACTTCTTCGAGCGTCTCGCCCGCAGCGGTGCCGCGATCGTGTGGGCCGACGAGGCGGTGGTCGTCGAGGACGTCCCCGCGTCCCGCCTCCACGCCGGCTGGATCACGGCGCGTCTCCGCACCGTCGGCCGCTGCGTCGGCCCGCTGCGGCGGGACCTCGACGGCAGCGCGGCCGCGTGGGCGAACTGCCTCGGAAAGGGGATCGCATGGCTCGCGATCGGCGGGGCGACGGCGGCGGCCGGGGCGGTGGCGGGTCGCGCCACGCGGGTGCGGGGGCGGTCGTGGATCGCCTACGGCGTCGGCCTGCTCGAAGGGGTGGCCCTCGGCGACCGGGCCGGCCGCCCGCCCCGCGTCGGCGACTGAGCGCCGCATCGGTCCGGGCGGCGGACCTTCTCCCAAACGAACCACGGCCCGCCGTTCGGCGGGCCGTGGAGAAGCGTCGCGTGGTCGCGGCGTCCCGTCAGGGCGACAGCGAAGTCCAGTTGCTCAGCAGGATTCCCAGGTCCGCTCCGTCGACCACGCCGTCGCCGTCGAGGTCGGCGATCGGATCGGCGGTGTTCCACGCCGTGAGCAGGATGCCCAGGTCCTGGCCGTTGACCAGGCCGTCGAGGTTGAGGTCGCCGACGATCCCGCCCTTGCAGCCGAAGTCGCCCGACAGCTCGAGGAACCAGTGGTTGTTGGGGAAGCCGATGGTCGCGAGGTCGACGAAGTCGGCCACGTCGCAGGACTTGGAGCGGACGTAGGTCGGACTGACCGCGACGCTGCCGCCGCGGCCGCTCGCGAATCCGGTGGTGGACTCCGGCACGTCCATGGTCACCACGAGCGTCGCGTCGCCCTCGAGGGACACGCAGAGCGGGTCGCCCTCGACGGAGAGGTACTGCGAAAGGCCGGAGGGCATCGTGAAGGGATAGGTGCGAAGCAGCTGCAGCTCCGCGATCTTCGGATCGCCGCCGGTCGGGTCGATGTACACGTTGATCGACGCGTCGATCGGCAGGCCGGTGTTCACCACGCCGAAGGCGATGCAGCTGAAGGTGTACACGGAGCTGAGCTCGGCCACGGTGAAGGTGCGGGCCCAGCTGTTCTCGGTGGTGAGGCCCGCCTCGAGCGAACAGGCGGCGATCACCTGGTCGAGCGAGAACCCGACGTTGCCGCTGATCGGGTTGGCTCCGGGGTTCTGGCACGCCGGCGGGGGCGGCGGGCTCGTTCCGCGGGTCGCGGCCATGCGGCTCGCGGCGCGGTGGTCGTCGTTGGTCGGAAGGCGGAGGCCGCCGGTCGCGAGTCGCTGCGTCGCGCCCGTCGGCGCCAAGATCGCTGCGGCCGGCGGCGCCGGGCGGGTTCGGGCCGTCTCGCCGCGGGAGACGGGAGCGCGATCGGTCGCGGCGACCGCCACGGCGGCGAGCAGCAGGGAACCGGAGGCGACGGCGAACAGCGACTGGGGCATGGCGGACTCCTCTTTCAGGGATCTCGACGAGTCGATCGTCGTCAGGGCCGAACGCCCGCACGCATCAACTGGCGAAGCGGGGCGGCGGGTGCAGGTCGGGACATTTCCCAGAAAGTACGGCATTGTCGGGTTGGAACAAACGACATGTCCGCTTTTTCCCGGAATTCGACTGCTTCGGTCGCCGGACCCCGGAGTCGGCGGCCAGATCACCCCTCCCTGGGCGGTTCCGCGGCAGGGTCCGGCGGATGGCCGCATCGGGCGAGACGGGCCGCAAGGGCCGCCACGAGTCGTCGATTGTCAAACTCCGCGACGGCCCGCCGATGCCCGGCCTCGCCCTGCTCGCGGCGTCTTGACGGATCGGCGAGCGATGCGATCGCTCCGGCGAGCGCCGCCGGATCGCGTTCCGGCACGATCCGGCCGGTGATGCCGTCGAGGACGACCTCCGGGATGCCGCTGTGTCGGGTCCCCACCACGGGAAGGCCCGTCGCCATCGCCTCAAGGACCACCAGCGGCATGCCCTCCATGTCGCCATCGGCGGCGGTCACGCTCGGGACCGCCAGCAGATCCGCCTCGGCCATCGCGGCGGCGACCTCGGCAGGCGCGAGCCATCCCGCGAAGCGGACCCGCTCGGCGATGCCGAGCGTCCTGGCCATCGCCTCGAGATCGCCGCGGAGCGGTCCGTCGCCGACGATCGTCGCCCGCAGCAGCGGCTCGGCGTCTCGCAGGCGGGCGATCGCCTGCAGCAGGTCGCCGAATCCCTTCTTCTCGACGAGGCGTCCCACCGCCAGCACCCGCCACGGCGCCGCGGGATCCCGGCCGCTCCGATCGACCAGCGGGAAGTCCGCCGGATCGATGCCGAGGCGATGGACCTCGATCTTGCCGGGCGGCGCCCCCGCGTCCCGCAGGCGGGCCGCAAGATGCTCGCTGTTGGGAAGCAGCACCGCCGCCTCCTCGAAGAGTTCCCGGTAGAGGCCGCCGCCCCGAAGGCGGGGTTCGCGGGTGATGTCGTATCCATAGAAGGCGGTCGAGATGGGCCCCGCGACGATCCCGGCCCGACGCAGCAGCACCGCGAAGCGGCCGCTCGGCCCGAACTGGCAGTGGATCGCGTCGAACTGCCGGGGCCAGGCACCGCCGCGGCGAAGCGCCACGGCGGCCTCGAGCAGCTGTCCGGCGGCGGCTCGCCAGCCGAGCCGCGGGTTCAGCGTCGCCGCGGCCCGGCGGGGCTGCCGAAGCACCGCCGGCAGCGACGCGAAGGGCAGCTTCGGCCAGCGCCGCAGCGGCGAGGCCGCGATCTCCACGCGGCGGAGGGTGCGATCGAGGCCCAGTCCGACCTCGACGGCGTCGAAGCCGCGGTTGCCGCGGGAGAGCCCGAGGATCTCGACGCGATGCCCGAGCTCGGCGAGGCCCACGCACTGCGCCCGCACGAAGGTCTCCGACGCGAGCGGATAGGCGCCGCAGACGACGAGCAGGTTCATGGCGTCGCCTCCGCATCGAAGCCGGCGATCCCGAGGCTCGCCCACGCCGGCCCGCGGACCGCCCTCAGCAGGATCGGCAGCGCCGCCCCGAAGAAGCGATGCGGATCCCGTTCGCCGCGGCCGGCCGGCTGGAAGGGGGTCTCGAGGTGCGGCTCGATCTCCCCGTCGGAGGGCAGGCCGAGATCCGCCGCAACCGCGCGGATCGCTCCCGCCTTGTCGCCGAGGAACGCCTCGTAGGTCAGGACCCGGGTGGTCTCGGGCCGGGCCCGAAGCGTGGCGAGGGCGATCTCGGCGGCGATGCGGGCACGCCCGCCGAGCTGCGTCAGCATGCCGTCGCCCGCAGCGCCGACCCAGCGGCTGTCGAGCACCGGCCTCCAGCCGGGGGGGATCTCGGCGGCCGAGTCGAGGCGGTCGCGGTCCCCCGGCAGACCGAGCCGATCGAGCACGCTGCGGACCGTCTGGAGGGGGTCGCGGACCACGAAGAGCGTCCGCGCCTGCGGCCACCGCTGCAGGATCCACGGCAGCAGGAAGGTCAGGTTCGGCTCCTTCACGATCGGCCGGGAGAAGTCGACCGCATGGCGGCGAACGAAGCGGCCGAAGCCGAGACGGCCCTGCACGACGAGCATCGCGGTGGGGCGGCGGAGGTCGCGGACGAGATCGAGCGAGACCGGCTGCCCCGCGGCAAGGCCGAGCAGCGCCGCCACGGCGGTGGTGCCGGACTTCTGCGTGCCGAGCACGAAGACCGGGTCGGGATGCGGGGTCGCGCGGCGGGCGGCGATCTCTTCCCGCCACCCGCGGCGGGCCTCGAAGAGCCGCCGCCGGATCCGGGCGAATGCGCCGCTGGCCTCGGGCGATCCGCGGCTCATCCGAGCCACCGCCTTCGCCATGCCCCCGCCGGGCCGCCGAAGCGGCGCTCGAGCTCGCGCAGCTCCTCGGCGAGATGCTCCCGCAGCGTCTCTCGGGCGACCGCGGGCATCGCGGCGCTTTCGCCGGCGTTCACGACGCTCGCGGCGCCGGCGAGCAGCGACTCGTGGTGCGGGTCCACCTCGAGGAAGGCGCAGATGCGGCGAAGCAGCGACACCGGATCGCTGGAGATCTCCTCGAAGAACGCCGTCAGGATCCGCGACGCCGGCACCTGCCGTCCCCAGCGGTCCAGGGCCGCGGCGTAGCGGCTGCGCTCGATCACCGCGGGGCTCGAGAGATGCTCGCGCCACGCCGCATCGGCGATCGACTCGAGGGTCCGGCCGCCGTGCCGCAGCAGGTTCATCTGCGCCTGCGACCACGCCCGCTCGATGGGGTCGCGCATGATGAAGATCACCCGCACCTGCGGCATCAGCTGCGCCGCCATCGCGATCTGCGACGGCGGCAGGATCGCATAGGCGGGGGTGATCTCGCCCCGCAGCCGGGTGCCCGCCTCGCGGAACCAGCGGGCGTAGGCGGCGGGCGAGCGGTGCCAGTTCCAGTCGAACCAGTGCAGCTCCTTGGCCGCCGGCAGGAAGAGGTCCGGATGCCGCGCGAGGTTCGAGTGCAGCCACGTGGTGCCGGCCTTCTGCGCGCCGATCCCGAGGAAGGACGGCAGCGAGCGGGGCCGGGCGATGCCCCGAAGGGCGAGTCCCCGGGCCGCATCGGCGTGGGCGCGGGCGAGGCGCCGCATCAGGCC